>NC_007984.1:0-343097 GCF_000013185.1 Baumannia cicadellinicola str. Hc (Homalodisca coagulata) | reverse complement strand
TTTAACCAAATAAAAAAGATGTAGGTAAATATGCTTGATCCATACTTATTACGTCATGATATAAAAATAGTAGCTAAAAAATTAGCTAGCAAAAATTTTTTATTAGCGGTAGATAAAGTTAATCAACAAGAAGCACTCCGTAAACAATTACAAATTAAAAAAGAACATCTACAATTTATACGTAAGTCAAAATCAAGAATAGTTAATCTGGCAAAAGCTAACGGAGAAAATATTACTATACTATGTCAAGAAATTAATCAAATTAATGAACAATTAAAACAAACAAAATCAGAACTATCTTCATTAAAACAATTAATTAATGACTATATGCTTTTATTACCTAATATTCCAGCTGATGATGTACCTTATGGTAGTGATAAAAAAGATAATATTGAAATAAAACGCTGGGGTGAACCACGTAAGTATAATTTTCCAATAAAAGATCATGTTAATTTAGGTTATATAACGGGTAATATAGATTTTACAGCTGGGGTAAAACTAGCTGGAACACGTTTTGTCGTAATAAGGGGACAAATTGCTCGTTTATACCGCGCACTATCACAATTTATGTTAGACTTACATACTCAACAACATGGTTATGAAGAGTACTATTTACCATATTTAGTTAATCGCACTTCGTTATATGGTACTGGCCATTTACCTAAATTTTATGAAGATTTATTTCATATACAATCTATAAATAAAGAAAATATATCAAATATTTATACTTTAATACCAACAGCAGAAGTACCATTAATTAATCTACTACGTGATAAAATTTTTGATGAAAATATTTTACCTCTAAAAATGACAGCTAATACACCATGTTTTCGTGCTGAAGCAGGCTCATATGGACGTGATACACATGGTCTAATCAGAATGCATCAATTTGATAAAGTAGAGATGGTTCAGGCTATTAAACCGGAACATTCGATGATAGCACTAGAAGAAATGACTAAGCATGCTGAAAAAGTACTGCAATTATTAAATCTACATTATCGTAAAGTCTTATTATGCACAGGCGATACAGGTTTTGCATCAAGTAAAACTTATGATCTAGAAGTATGGCTACCATCACAAAACATTTATTGTGAGGTATCTTCTTGCTCTAATACTAGTGATTTTCAAACACGCCGTGTACTTGCACGTTATCGTAATAAAAAAGATAAACAATTACGTTTTTTACATACTATAAATGGTTCTGGTTTAGCTATTGGTCGTACTCTTATTGCCATACTAGAAAATTACCAGTTAGCAGATGGAAGAATTGAAGTACCAAAATCACTAAGATCATATATGCAAGGATTAACTATACTTGGATAGTTATTAGTTATCCATTAATTGTCGGTGAGAGAGGGATTCGAACCCTCGATACAGTTTAATATATACAAGCTTTCCAAACTTGTTCCTTAATCCACTCGGACACCTCACCATAACTATTTATTTTATCTAGAATAGTTAATTGTATAACTAGGTAAATTCTTAACGTGAATTTTATCTAATCTAAAACATCTTGTATATACATAAAGTATATGATATTTTACATATAAAAGCTACTTTTCATAAAGTCATAAAGTATTAAATTATGCTGTATATGAAATGCATACTATAATCAAAAGAAATTACTAATAATCCGTTTCAAAAATTTTTTCATAAAGGATAATGTATGTATCCCGTGGATCTACATGTACATACTATTGCTAGTACTCATGCTTATAGCACACTACAAGATTATATAGCTGAGGCTAAACAAAAAGGTATAAAATTAATTGCTATTACAGATCATGGTCCAGATATGGTTGATTCTCCACATGAGTATTATTTTATAAATATGCGTATTTGGCCACGTATTATTAATGGTATTGGTGTGTTACGTGGTATTGAAGCTAATATTAAAAATATTAATGGTGATATTGATTATACCAATAAATTTACTAAACTTGATTTAGTTATTGCAGGTTTTCATGAGACGGTTTTTCCACCACAAGATGTTAAAACGCATACAACTGCTATGATTGCAACTATGGCACAAGGTCAAGTACATATTATTAGCCATCCTGGTAATCCAAATTACCCTGTTGATATTTCTGCTATAGCTACAGCAGCCGCACGTTATCAGGTTGCATTAGAACTCAATAATTCTTCTTTTACTCATTCAAGAGTAGGTAGTGAACCTAATTGTCGTGCAATAGTAGCAGCTGTTCGTGATGCTAATGGTTGGTTATCTCTTGGATCTGACTCTCATATCTCTTGGTCATTAGGAAATTTTCATCATTGTCAGCGTATTTTACAAGAAGAATCATTTCCAATAGATCGTATCCTTAATGTTTCTCCACAAAGAGTTTTAAGTTTTTTACAACAAAAAAACAAATGTATCATTCCTGAATTTAATAATTTTTAAAGAATAAATAGAATTATAGCTGCCGTAGTAAAATATTAATTTTGTTCTATTAAAATTATCTATTATATAGATAGATGAATTTAGTAATAATTAATTTGATGAACAAAATCAATTATATTTAATGAACGATATCTATTTAAAATTAGCTTTTTCGATTTTATCTTTAATCAAATATTTTCATAATATTGATTTTTTATTAATCAATAAAAAGGACCATATTCTTGATGCGTACTATATACTGCGGACAACTAAATAAATCACATCTTGGGCAAGAAGTTATTCTATGTGGTTGGGTTTATCGCTATAGAAATCTTGGTCGCTTAATTTTTATTGAACTTAGTGATAGAGAAGGCAGAGTACAAGTTGTTTTTGATTTAACGCATCCAAGTATTTTTTCTAATGCGGCAAAATTACGTAATGACTTTTGCATACAATTACATGGTATTGTACGTACTCGTTTAGATAAACAAATTAACTATAATATAACAACGGGAGAAATAGAAGTTTTAGCTACAAACCTTACTATACTGAATAGTTCACAACCACTACCATTAGATATTAACTTTCATAATAATGAAGAACAACGATTAAAATTTCGCTATTTAGATTTACGAAATCCGGAAATGGCACAACGCCTAAAATTACGCGCCAAAATTACTAGCTTAGTTCGCCATTTTATGGAAAAGAAAGGTTTCTTGGATATAGAAACACCAATGCTAACAAAAACTACTCCAGAAGGAGCTCGTGACTACTTAGTACCAAGCCGTGTTCATAAAGGACAATTTTATGCACTACCGCAATCACCACAATTATTTAAACAATTACTTATGATATCAGGTTTCGATCGTTATTATCAGATTGTTAAATGTTTTCGTGATGAAGATTTGCGTGCAGATAGACAACCTGAATTTACTCAAATAGATGTAGAAGCGTCATTTATAAACGCAGAACAAATATGTAAAATAATGGAAGATTTGGTTCGTCATTTATGGCGTGAAATTCAAGAAGTAGAACTAGAAAATTTTCAGTATATGAGCTATACGGCAGCTATGTATCGTTTTGGTTCTGATAAACCTGATTTAAGAAATCCTATTGAAATAGTTGATGTAGTAGATTTAGTTAAAAATACTACATGTACAATTTTAGCTGATATAGCTAAGGATATTAAAAACCGAGTAGTAGCACTACGCGTACCTAACGGTGCTAAATTAAGCCTTAATGATATTAAAAAATACGAGAAGTATATTCAAACTTATGGTATTAAATTTATTATATGGATGAAAGTTTATCAGGGCAAAGACGGAGTAAAAACAACACAAAGTTCTATAACAAAATATCTATTACCAGAAGATATAATGAGTATTATAGAACGTACTGGAGCTTGTGATGGTGATATTTTATTCTTTGCAGCTGGTAATAATAACATTATTAACAATGTGATGGGGGCTTTAAGAATTAAGTTAGGTTGTGATCTAAAATTAAATAGAGAAAATAGTTGGGCTCCGCTATGGATCGTAGATTTTCCCATGTTTGAGAAAGATGATGAAGGTAATTTACATGCTGTACATCATCCATTTACGGCACCTAAAAACATTGATATACCAACTCTATTACAATATCCATTAAAAGCAAAAGCTAATGCTTATGATATGGTAATTAACGGATATGAAGTCGGTAGTGGTTCAGTACGAATTCACTGTGCTGAGTTACAACAAACTATATTTAGTATATTAGGGATGACTAGAAATGAACAATCCTCAAAATTTGGTTTTTTCATTGATGCATTAAAATATGGTGCTCCTCCCCATGCTGGTTTTGCATTTGGTCTTGATCGCCTTGTTATGCTACTAACAAGTACAGAAAATATACGCGATGTAATCGCATTCCCAAAAACTACTACTGCTATAGATCTAATGACAGAAGCTCCTAGTATAGGTAATACTATAGCATTAAAAGAGTTATCTATCGAGATTCTTGATAAGAATAAAATTTAAATAGGCAAAAAGTAATAATATATATTATTTATTATATTATATAATAGTAAATTATTTACTAAATGTAGTACTTACTTAAAGTAGTAAAAAATAAATAATATAAATCTTTATTATAAATTAAATTAGCTTAGAATAGCTATTCTAAGTAAAAGAGAATCTTCATCACTAGCATAACAATACACTAAAAAGTCGCATTAATTATATACTTTATGTATAATATATCTATTATATTAATTTATAATAAATTAAAAAATAACAGCTAATTAATAATTAAAGTTTATTTTTGTTGTAAAATTTAATTGTTAGTTGAATTTTAATAAATGTTGTTTCATATAGACATAGTCACTATCAAATCTATATATTATCTATTTTAATGTTGGAATATTATATTAACGTAACAAATATTTTTACCAAGTTATATGATTTATATCGCGAATACCATGAGTAAAATATTTATTATTTATAATAGTAAAGACAAAAATATGGTTAACTCATGACTATAGTTCTTGGTATTGATCCAGGTTCACGGATTACTGGTTATGGTGTTATATGCAAGCAAGGAAAAATACTTAGCTATTTAGCTAGTGGATGCATCAGAACGAAAACAAATGATTTTCCTAATAGGTTAAAACGAATATATATCGATGTAAATCAAGTTATTACTCAATTTAAACCATTAGTATTCGCTATTGAACAGCTCTTCATTGCTAAAAATATGAATTCTGCACTAAAGCTTAGTCAAGCACGTAGTGTCGCTATTGTAGTAGCAATGAATAATAATATCCCAGTATTTGAATATGCTGCACGGCAGGTAAAAAAAACATTAGTTGGAATTGGTTCTGCGGATAAACACCAAGTAAAACATATGGTACGTACTATCCTAAATTTATCTAATAATCCGCAAACTGACGCAGCAGATGCATTAGCTATCGCTATTACTCATTGTTATATTAGTGAAAATACTAATCGTATAAGTAGTAAAAATCTTATTCTTGCTAGAGGTCGACTACGTTAGTTAACTTTACATAGTATCACATATTTAAAAGGAAGTTCAAGGTGATTGGACGTCTTAGAGGTATTATTTTGGAAAAACAACCACCGTTATTATTATTGGAAATTAACGGAATAGGTTACGAAATTGCTATCCCCATGAATAATTTTAGCCTATTACCAGCAATAGGTCAAGAAACTATTTTGTATACTCATTGTATTGTACGTGAAGATACCGAATTATTATTCGGCTTTATTAAAAAACCAGATATGATATTGTTCCGCGCATTAATTAAAATTAATGGTGTAGGACCAAAACTAGCGCTAGCTATTTTAGCAGGAATGTCAGAAAAACAATTTCTTAGTGCTATTGAGCATAATGAAATTCATATGTTAACTAAATTACCAGGAGTTGGAAAAAAAACTGCAGAACGTCTGGTAATAGAAATGAAAGATAAATTAAAAGGAACATCTAAATCGCTATTTTCTTTAGCTACTATAGGAGAAGGACTTGCTAAAACTGAAATTGAAGCAATAACCGCATTAATTTCCTTAGGTTATACCCATCAGGAAGCAAGTAAAATGGTTAAAAAAGTAGCTATTGAAGGAGCGAATTGTGAAACATTAATACGAGATGCGTTACGTACTACTCTATAGAGGATAGTATGATAGAAGCTGATAATTTAAATGTCACGTCCATTATTACAGATTATAATCCTATAGTAGATTATAGACCTAAAAAGTTAGTTGATTATATTGGTCAAACTAATGTACGTGAACAAATGAAAATTTTTATCCAAGCTGCCAAAATGCGAGGTGATGCTTTAGATCATGTATTGCTTTTTGGTCCACCTGGCTTAGGTAAAACTACGCTTGCAAATATTATTGCAAATGAAATGGAGGGCAGCTTACGTAGTACATCTGGTCCTGTTTTAGAAAAAGCTGGTGATTTAGCTGCTATATTAACTAATTTAGAACCACACGATGTATTATTTATTGATGAAATTCATCGTTTATCACCAGTAATTGAAGAGATATTATATCCCGCAATGGAAGATTATAAGTTAGATATCATTATAGGTGAAGGTCCTGCAGCACGTTCAATAAAAATACAAATTCCACCATTTACTCTGGTTGGTGCTACTACTAGAATAGGATCTATTACTTCGCCTTTGCGTGATCGTTTTGGTATTGTACAACGTTTAGAATTTTATCCTACTAAAGATCTACAAAATATTATTAGTCGTAGTGCAGCGAATCTTTCTTTGAGTATTACTGATGGTGGGTTAAGTGAAATTGCTAAACGTGCACGTGGGACCCCACGCATTGCTCTTCGTTTGCTACGAAGAGTACGAGATTTTGCAGAAGTACGCGCAGCAGGTAAGATTACTAACAATGTGGCTATGAATGCCCTAAATATGCTAAATGTTGATACTGCAGGTTTTAATTTCATGGATCGGCAATTATTATTAGTAATTATCAATAAGTTTTTAGGTGGACCAGTAGGTCTAGATAATCTAGCTGCAGCTATTGGTGAGGAAAGAGAAACCATAGAAGATGTACTAGAACCATTTTTAATACAGCAAGGTTTTCTTCAGCGCACACCACGTGGACGTATTGCTACAGCTGAAGCATATCGTCACTTTAGTTTAAAGCAATCAAGAGATATATAATATTTGGTAATTAATAGCTAAAGTTATTTAACTTTAATCATTAGGATTATTTAATTAATTAAAAAAATTAATCCATATCTATAAATGTTAATAGATTAGAGGTGATTTTTATTTATTCAATATTATTTATCTCATACTATTAACAATTAATATCTAACAACTTGAATAACTAATCAGCCTATTAGCATATTAATAGTTTTAATTACTAATTGTATATTAAGAGCAATTAGAATCGTATTAGCTAACCAACCTATAATAATAAATATCTTACAGTTAACAAAGATACCCATCTTTTTCCTTGAAGAGGTAAGATATAATAGTGGGACCATAGAAATTGGTAAAGCTATACTTAAAAATACTTGTGTATAAACGAGCAGTTTTTCGATTACATTTCCTGTTTCTCCCCATAAGTAAATGCAAGATATGATCGGAATAATAGCTATTAACCTATTTATTATTCGTCGTTGCCAAAGAGGTAAAGTAAAATTAAGGAAACCTTCCATAACAATTTGGCTAGTTAATGTTCCGGTGATGGTGGCATTTTGCCCAGAGGCAAGTAATGCTATAGCGAATAATGTAGCTAATGTAGAACTTGCTATCGCTCCTGCCATATTAGGATCTTGTAATGCATTATAAAGTTGAGCAAACCTACCAATATCTTCAGGATTTTTCCCAAAAAATAAAGATGCCCCAAGAATTAACAATAAACAATTAATAATAAATGAAAAACCTAACTGCATATTTGAATCTATAGTCGCATAACGTATAGCTTCTTCTAAAGCTTTTTTATCAGTTCTCACATATTGACGAGACTGAACAATAGAAGAATGTAAATAAAGATTATGCGGCATTACTGTAGCTCCTACAATTCCTAGTGCAATGAAAAAAGCAGAATCACCTCCAGAAACCTGAGCAGTAAAAATTTCTGTGTTTGGAATAAATGAACGGATAATTAAAACTAAATTAGGGTTTGTTAAAGCAACTTCATAAGAAAAAATAATAAAAATAGTAATAATTAAACAGAAGACAATTGCTTCTATTTTTCTGAGACTAAACTTAATTAAAGTTAAAAGTATTAGTACATCTATGATAGTAATAACTACACCGAGTAATAATGGTATATTAAATAATAAGTTTAGTGCAATTGCACTACCAATAATCTCGGCTATTTCTGTAGCAATAATAGCTAATTCAGTAGTTAACCATAGAACTATAGCAGTACGTTGTCCAACTAAAGCTTTTGTAGCTTGTGCTAAATCCATCCCTGTAACTATACCGAGCTTGGCGCACATAACTTGCAATAGCATAGCTATTAAACTTGACATTAATATTACTGATATTAATAAATAACCATATTGGGCACCTCCTTGAATAGAGGTAATCCAGTTACCTGGATCCATATACCCAACTGCAACCAGTGCTCCAGGACCAGAGAAAGCGAACATTTTTTTTAGAAATCTAGCCTTTCTAGTTGGTACTGGAATAGTACTATGAATTTCTTCCATGCTATTTTTAGTTTCCATTTGTTATTCCTAGTCACAACAATTATGCATTATTAATTTATGTTAATGATTAATTTATTTAAATTGATACCAAATAGTATTAATTAGTTATGTGATAGCATAGTTAGGGAGTGATATAGAATCAAATTATGAAATTTAGCATGATACTTAAAAGATTAAATTTATAATTAGTAGTTAAATATTACTTTTTTTAGATGAATCTAATCTTTGATATAATAGATACCTTTCATTTGATCACTTATAACTTATTAACCGTAGTATAGAAAAATATTGTTATATAGTGATCATATTAGTATGTTTTATTAGAAATAAAATTATTACGAATATTTTATAGATTATATGTTAAATATTTAATTTAACTTTTAGATAAGCTAAATAGAATACTCATTTAAGTATGAAGTATCTTTATATGATAAAGATTATTCTACTAATAAGATTCGGCTTGTGTTAGTAGTTCCTACTGTATCAATTATATCACCTTGGGTAATAATTACTAAATCACCAACCTTTAAAAAACCTTGATTACGTAGTAATCGTGTCATATGAATAGCTGTTGCTACTCCTCCTTCCTTTTGTGTTTGATCATTAAAATAAATTGGTGTTACTCCACGATATAAAGCTGTAAGGTTTAATGTATGTTCATGACGTGATAAAGCAAATATTGGTAATCCTGAACTTATACGAGACATCATTAGTGCAGTACGACCAGACTTTGTCATTGATATAATTGCAGTAATTCCTTTTAGATGATTTGCTGCGTACATTGCTGACATAGCAATGGTTTCTTCGATATTATCAAACTGCACATCTATTCGGTGTTTAGAAATATTTACACTAGGGATCTTTTCAGCTCCTAGACACACCTTTGCCATAGCAGCTACTGTTTCAGCAGGATAATGACCAGATGCTGTCTCTGCAGAAAGCATACCCGCATCAGTACCATCTATTACTGCATTAGCTACGTCCATTACTTCTGCACGAGTAGGAATTAAGTTATTTATCATAGATTCCATCATCTGAGTTGCGGTAATAACAGCTCGGTTTAACTGACGTGCTCGTTGAATTAGTTTTTTTTGAATACCTACTAATTCTGCATCTCCTATTTCAACACCTAAATCCCCTCTTGCTACCATAATTACATCAGAAGCTAAAATCATATCTTCTATAGCTTGATCAGAGTAAACTACTTCAGCTCTTTCTATTTTAGAGACAATTTTGGCATGACAGCCTGCATTTTGCGCTAACTGACGGGCATAAAGAATATCTTTTCCATCACGTGGAAAAGATATTGCTAAGTAGTCCACACCAATCTTAGCAGCAGTAATTATATCTGCTTGGTCTTTTTTTGTTAGAGCATGAGCAGAAAGACCTCCCCCTAATTTGTTAATTCCTTTATGATTAGATAGCCAACCACCAATTGTTACTTGAGTATGAACACTAAATGTTTCAACTTTAAGGACTTTTAATTGTATCTTACCATCATCTAATAGCAAAATATCGCCTGGAAATACATCATTAGGTAAGTCTTTATAGTCAATACCAACTCTTTTACGGTCACCTACTCCACATGCAATGGTAGCGTCAAGTATAAAGTGATCACCAGCAGATAATAAAATACCTTCATCGCAAAAAGTAGATATACGAATCTTAGGTCCCTGTAAATCACCTAGAATAGCTATATGACACCCTAAGCTAGCAGCAATTTTCCGTACTTCTTGGGCACGTCTTATATGATCTTCTGCAGTACTATGAGAAAAATTTAGGCGTACCACATTAGCACCAGCTAAAATAACTTTTTTTAGATTATCATCGCGATCTGTAGCAGGACCAAGAGTAGTTACGATTTTTGTTCTTCTTAACCGTCTTAACATACATAACTCCATAGAGTAGTAGCTTAATTAAGGTATGTTATTCTTTGAAATATTCACGCTCAGTAAATAATAAGGCTTACACTTGTTTTTCTGCTTATAAATATAAAATTGAATTGTCATTTATTGAATTAATATTATATATCTTGAAAATAAGATATAAAAATAATATCTAAAATAGATTAGATTAAACATAAAATATAATCTCTATTTCTAGAAAATTGACTTTATTTATGTTTATAATATAATTCCTTGTAGATTAGTCTAATCTAAACATAAATAGATTTGAAGTAATAAATAATTGTATTTTTATATGAATATAAAATAATATAAATAATATTAATAGAATTCATTAAAGTTAGCTATTTATAACTACAGATTCAATCTATATTCATATAGCTCTCTTTCGTCTAGGAGAAGAACATGGCTGTGATATCCATAGCCCAAGCATGTGATTTTGTTATCTTTGGCACAAAAGGAGATTTAGCTCGCCGTAAATTACTACCTTCATTGTATCATTTAGAAAAATTAGGTTATATCCATCCAGATACAAGGATTATTGGTATTGGTCGTGCAGAATGGGATGTTAATGCATATATTTATATGGTACGTCAGGCACTAGAAACTTTCATAAAAGAACCCATAGACGAAAAACTATGGAGCATATTAAGTGCTCGATTAAGTTTTTGCAATCTGGATGTGAATAATATTTGTAATTTTAGCATATTAGCGAAAAAACTAGATTTATCTAATAGAATTACTATTAATTATTTGGCTATGCCACCAACGACTTTTAGTTCTATTTGTCAAGGATTAGGTAGAGTAGGTATTAATAAACATCCTAATCGGATTGTCATGGAAAAACCATTAGGTACTAGTCTTGCTTCATCATTGATGATTAATAATCAAGTATCAAAATACTTTGACGAAACTCAAGTATACCGTGTTGATCATTATCTTGGTAAAGAAACTGTACTTAATTTACTTGCTTTACGATTTGCAAATTCTTTGTTCTCTAATAATTGGAATAACCGTACTATAGATCACGTACAAATCACTGTCGCTGAAGAAGTTGGTATCGAAGGACGTTGGGATTATTTTGATCAAGTAGGTCAATTACGTGACATGATACAAAGTCATTTACTGCAAATCTTAACTATTATCGCTATGGCACCTCCTGCAAATTTAACTACAGATAGTATCCGTGATGAGAAAGTTAAAGTATTACGTTCACTACGACCAATAAATCATAATAATATAAATTATACTACTGTACGTGGACAATATACTGCTGGTATAGTTCATGGAAGAAAAGTACCTGGCTATTTAGAAGAAAGAGGAGCAAATAAAAACAGCAATACCGAAACTTTTATTTCGGTACGTGTAGATATTGATAATTGGCAATGGGTTGGGGTACCATTTTATTTACGTACGGGTAAGCGTTTACCAGTAAAATGTTCAGAAGTAGTTGTATATTTTAAAAATCCACCAATTAACTTATTTCATGATTCTTATCATGAACTACCTGCTAATAAACTAATAATTCGTCTACAACCAGACGAAGGAATAGAAATTCAGATTTTAAAAAAAATACCTCATTTAGATCATAAACACCGTTTACAAACCACTAAATTAGATCTTAATTTTACAAAAACCTTTAATAAAGTTCATTTGTCCGATGGTTACGAAAGATTATTACTCGAAACTATGCGCGGTATTCAGGCCCTTTTTGTCCGTAGGGACGAAGTAGAAGAAGCATGGAAATGGGTAGATTCTATTCTAGAATCGTGGAAATTAAGTAATGATACACTGCAATTATATAAAGCAGGTACCTGGGGACCAATAGCATCATTTGAATTAATGAATCAAGATAATCGTTCTTGGCATGAATTAGAAAATTAAAAGAAAATAATTGATGTTATATAATTTATTAAAAATAATAACTAACAGATATACTAATTTAAATTATTTAATAAACGGAAATAAATTATGTTAAAAAGCGAAATAAAAACTAAGCTTGATGAACAACTAAACTTAGAAATTTTTTCTGTTAATCTTTATTTACAAATGAGTAGTTGGTGTAAAAATAAAGGTTTTGAAGGTGTAAGTAGTTTTTTTAAAAAGCAGTCACAAGAAGAAAATAACCATATATATCGTCTATTTGACTATTTAAATGACATAGGTACTATGCCTATAGTAGGTTATATTAAAGCTCCACCAATAGATTACTCTTCACTGACTGAACTAATTCAGATTGCCTACCAACATGAGCAAAATCTTACTCAAAATATTAACCAGTTAGTACATACAGCTATAACACTACAAGATTATTCTACATTTTACTTTCTACAGTGGTATATAGCTGAACAACAGAAAGAAGAAAATAGATTTAAATATATATTAGATCAACTAAAACTAGTAAATATTAACTATAATGGAATATTCTTAATCGATCAAATGTTTAAAACATTATCATAGTAGTTTAATAAAATTATTATAAATATTTATCTAATTAATATAGTATAAAATTAAAAATTTATTAAGCTTATCTATATTGATTTTATAACAAAGATAGCTAATATTAGCTTAATTATATTCAGTAGCTTAATACTATAAACTATTATTTATACATATTTAATCTAATTTCTCTTTAGAAATTAACTTCTTAAGATGGTATTTATTATGATGCGTATTGTTATTTTTTTACTTACTAATTTAGCAGTAATGGTAGTTTTTGGTATATTATTAACCTGTGTAGGTACCCATTCATCTAATACAGTTAGGTTAATGATTATCTCTGGACTATTTGGTTTCTGCGGAGCATTTATTTCATTATTAATGTCTAAATTCATAGCACTACGTTCTGTAGGTGGAAAAGTAATATCGCAGCCACAGAACGAAACAGAACACTGGTTGCTGAATATTATTCTTAACCAAGCTCAAAAGATAGGAATAACTATGCCGCAAGTAGCCATTTATAATGCTCCTGATATGAATGCTTTTGCTACCGGTCCTAGTCGTAATAATTCACTAGTAGCAGTTAGTACAGGCTTGTTACAAAATATGCCTCGTACTGAAATAGAAGCAGTTATAGCACATGAAATAAGTCATATCTCAAATGGAGATATGGTTACAATAACCTTGATAAGTGGCATAGTAAATACTTTTGTTATTTTTATATCGCGGTTTTTAGCGCAATTAACAGCAGGTTTCATCGGATCAAATAATGAAGAAAGTAACAACGGTAATAAACTAGTATATATGATCGTATCAACAATACTAGAATTAGCATTTGGCATATTAGCTAGTATTATCGTTTTATGGTTTTCGCGTTACCGTGAATTTTACGCAGATGCAGGTTCAGCTAACATAGTAGGTTGCGATAAAATGATCGCTGCACTTCAAAGACTGAAAACAAGTTACGAACCAAAAGTAACAAATAATATAAAGATATTTTGTATTAATGGATACCAAAAATCATTGAGTGAATTCTTTATGTCTCACCCACCGCTTAATAAACGTATTGAAGCATTACGCTATGGTACTTATATGAAATAAGATAAGCAAAAATAAAGTCTTACTAAAAATATCTAATAAAATATTTTATAGGAGAAAATCTTCTAGCTTTTTTCCCTTTTGATTAATAGCTGTTTTTATAACTGTAGGTGTACGTCCTTGCCCAGTCCAGGTTTTAATCTGACCATATTCATTAATATATTGGTATTTAGCAGGACGTGCAGTTCGTCTAATTTTTTTACTAGAAGTTCTAGTATTACTAAGAGTATTTAGTAATTCATTAGGATCAAGACCATCAGCAATCAACATATCTCGATATTGTTGTAATTTTCTAGTACGTTCTTCTATTTCAGCTTGAACTTGATTCTTTTCCTTACGTCTTTCATTAACTACTACTTCAAATTTCTCTAGCATTTCTTCTAGAGTCTCTAGAGTACATTCTTTAGTTTGTGCGCGTAAAGTGCGAATATTCTTAAGAATCTTAAGTGCTTCGTTCATTTACTTAATCTCGAAGATTAAAATAGTACATATGATTATTTGACTCATCATAAAGCGCTAGTATATTTTCTGCAATACCTGGATGATGATTCTTATATTTTAAATAGTAATTACAATACTTTATACTAATATATTTTATATATATAGTTATATTTTTTATAGCCTATAAATATAAATATTTATACCTATAGTTTTCCCCAAAAAAGTTAAAAATTAATATTTTTAACCATATAGGTTCGTTATATTATTCATATAATTACTGAATTAATTTCAGAATTAGTTAGATAATCTAGTATTTCTCTAATATAGATATATATCTATATTGGTGTATATATTTTCTTAGATGAAAAGCTGATTAGATCAACAATCAATATTCTTAATTTAATTATATATCTATTAAAATTAAGAATATTAAGAAGATATTGATTAAATAACATAATCCAAATCTATATATTTATAGTAATGGACTTAACAAATAAACAATCCGCTCAATTATGCGTTGCCAATAAGGACGTTTTGACCAAACTATTATGTCAATAATTTGTGAACTAGCTATGTAATCTTTATGTACCTTTGCAAGATCATTACTAAAACTTTTAGCATCAATGACTAAGGTTACTTCAAAATTTAACCATAAGCTGCGCATATCTAGATTGACTGTACCTACTAAGCTTAATTGATCATCTATAAGTACGCTTTTAGCATGTAATAAACCACCTTCAAATTGGTAAATTAGTACACCTGATTCTAATAATTCGGCAAAAAAAGAACGACTAGCCCAGCTTACTAGCATAGAATCATTATATCTTGGGATAATTATATGTACTTTTACACCACGTTGAGCAGCAGTACAAATTGCATATAGTAAATCATCACTCGGTACTAAATAAGGAGTAGTAATAACCAATTGTTCACGAGCAGCGTAAATTGCAGTTAATAATGCTTGGTGAATTATGCCTTCTGGAAAACCTGGACCAGAAGCTATGACTTGAATTGCATTACTAGAAGAATAATATTTTAGTGGCAAAATATTTTCTGCTGGTATTTGGATTCTTTCTCCAGTTTCCATTTCCCAATCTCTAGAGTAAATAATACCCATAGCTATAGTAACTGGTCCTTCTATACGGGTTATCATATCTATCCATTGTCCAACTCCAGCTTTTTGTTTAAAATAAAGTGGATCTACCATATTCATACTACCAGTATAAGAAATATAATTATCTATTAAAATCATCTTACGATGTTGACGTAAATCCATACGTCGTAAGAATATACGTAAAATACTTACATGTAATGCTTCTACAACATGAATCCCAGCCTTGCGCATTAAAGTAGGGTAAGGACTACAAAAAAAATTTCCGCTACCCGCCGAATCTAACATTAGCCGACAAAGAACACCACGCTGTGCCGCAGCTATTAGTGCTTCTGTAACTTGATCGACAATACCTCCTGATTGCCAAATATAAAAAACTATTTCTATATTGTGCTGTGCATTGCTAATATCATGGATTAGTGATTTCATAGCTTCGTAGGTGTTATTAAATAGTTGTATTTTATTGCCTATTAGACCACTCATACCCTGCTGGTGTTCACATAACTGAAAGAGCGAACGAGCTACTTCGCTATTTTCTGTTGCAAAGATCTGATTATAACTTTTGAATTGTTCAATCCAATTATCAAAAAAAGCGCATACTGCTTTATTACGTTTGTAGCGACGTTTACCAATCTTTAGTTCACCTAGTAACAGATAAATAATTATTCCTACTAGAGGAAAAATATAAACTATCAGGAGCCAAGCCATTGCTGAAGGTACAGCACGACGTTTAATTAAAATTCTTAAAGAAAAACTAGTGATTGACAACCAATAGATGAAAACTATTAGCCAGTCTAAAAAAGGCGTTATCATGATAGATAAATTGGTTTACAAGTTAAATTTTATTTTTTATTACAAATAATCCAATGCAGCTTAATAACTTTCATACTCCTTAAATTATTAAATATTAAATTTATGAATAGTTGCTAAACAAATAAGATTAGTAATCTAAAATCTAGTTATATTAGTCATTATTAAGGTAATAATATTATGTAAGGTCTAACTATAACTTTAGTATAATTGTTAGTTGCTATATAAGGATTTTTTTTTATCCAAGCCTGCGCAGATTCTAATGAATCAAATTCAGCAATTACCGTGTAACCATTAAATCCTATTTTACCAGGATCATAACAGTCAATTCTTGGTGTTAAACCAGCAGTTAATAGTCGACCTTGGTCTTGTAATAGTTGTAACCTGGCTAAATCGCTTGTTCTAGAGAATATATATTTGTTTTCCGTATAATTAGTTAATGATTCGGTATAAATAACATAGAGCATAGTAAATTAATACTCCCTCATCTGCATCTGCTGTAGTTCAACTAACATCTTATTTACTTGTATTGGATTATATAATAATTAATTATATAATTTTATTTGGTATTGATTAGATATAATATACCATATTACTAATATTAATTAGTTTTATAATATTAAAATATGAATATATTTAATATATATAAAAATAAGTATAATTAGTAAATTGTTTCTTCTTTTTTAAGAAACATATACAAACGATATAAATATATTAATACTAGAGATGTTATTAAATTATTGAATACATTTAATAATACTGCAATGAAAATAGGATGACATGTAGTTAATTTAGTTGCTAGTAGCAATAATATAGTTTTAGCAAATATTCCGCTTAATATAATAGGGCTAATGAAGCGGAGATTATTTAAAGCTATTTCAGTACTAGCACGAATAGATTTTATCACTCCTAAATTTTCAGTAATAGCAATCACTGGTGCCAGACTAAAAGCTATAGAGGTTAAAAATCCAGGCAATACTACGAATATTAGTCCTAATTGGATGATTAATGTAGTTAATAAAGTTAATAGTAGTAAACGAGGTAGCCAGCGTATTGATAATACTACAGCACCTAATACACTAATTGAACGTTGGTTTGATATACAACTTATCATAGTTAGTAGACTTCCCGTAAGGAATGTATTACCAACTAGTCCAGCTAAAGCTCCAGCTGTAGATACTTTCAGTAAAATATTCTGCTGATCTAGAGATATATGTTCAAAAATTTGTTTTATACTAATATCGGATAATATATCCATATTATTCTTATTACTTAAGAATTGAATTTGTTCACTAATTAATGATGGGGTAAGTACATAATAACTGATTATGATGCTAATCATAGCTGTTAATAGTGATAATAAAATAATGTTGGCAAACTCATTACGGAAAAAATTTAACATGTCACGGTATATAGTAGTCGCCATAATTTGTCTTCAAGGTTCCTTAGTAGAACAATTAGTTAAAAGAAATTAATGGTATGACATACCTACTACTGCTATACCATCTGTCTATAATCATTATATAAAGTACTTTTGGTTCACGGATTATGAATAACAATGAATACTATAAATATTAATTTATACTTTAAATGTAAAAGTGACATACATGGTATAATTACGCTATTGTCATTTGTCTTTTTTGTGAATAAAAATGTTGAATCTAATTCATTTAATATGATGTTTATCATATAAGAATTTTGCTATGCTTTTAACCTTATCTAGTGGAATAAAATTCCAATTTGCTCAAATTACTAATATGAGATTCATATATTAAATATAATTTAACATCAATCAATTTTAATTAGCATATAAAGTTAATACTTCCCAGTTAAGTAGCATAGTAGAAATATATTATTCATGCGAGTGAAAATTAAATGAATAAAGCTCTTGTAATAGTAGAATCTCCGGCAAAAGCGAAAACTATCAATAAATATCTAGGTAATCAATATCTAGTTAAATCTAGCATTGGTCATATTCGTGATTTACCTATTCATCGTGAAACAGTTAAACAACAAGGTAAAACTAACTATCAAAATACATTAGCTAACCGTATGGGTATCGATCCTTACAATAATTGGTTCGCAAATTATGAAATCTTACCAGGTAAAGAAAAACTAGTTAACGAGTTAAAAGCTCTTGCAAACAAAGCTAAGCATATTTATTTAGCAACTGATCTTGACCGCGAAGGTGAAGCCATTGCTTGGCATATTAGGGAAGTCATAGGCGGTGATAATAGTAAATTTAGCCGAGTAGTATTTAATGAAATTACATGTAATGCTATAACTCAAGCTTTTCAAAGTCCTAGAGAGCTAAATTTGCATCGTATTAACGCACAGCAAACACGGCGATTTATGGATCGTATAGTAGGATATATGATTTCTCCTTTATTATGGAAAAAAATAGCTCGGGGTTTATCTGCTGGTAGGGTGCAATCAGTTGCTGTTAAACTAATTGTAGAACGTGAACGCGAAATTAAACAATTTTCACCAATAGAATATTGGGACCTATATTCTTATCTACAAGGTCCTAAAGATATTGTACTAAAAATGCAAGTCACACACCTAAATAATAAACCATTTAAGCCGATTAATTCTCTTCAGGTTCAATCTGCTATTGCTTTGCTTAATAATGCACGTTATATAGTATGTTGTCGTGAAGATAAAATAACTAGTAGTAATCCTAACGCACCTTTTATTACCTCTACTCTACAACAAGCAGCTAGTACTCGTTTAGGCTATAGTGTTAAGCAAACTATGCTCGTTGCTCAGCGCTTATATGAAGCTGGATATATTACATATATGCGTACTGACTCAACTAAAATTAGTGATGAGGCAATTAATATTGTTCGTAACTATATCTTAGATATTTTCGGGAGCAAATATTTACCTAATCAGCCAAATCAATATCTAAGTAAAAAAAATAGTCTAGAAGCACACGAGGCAATACGTCCATCTAATCTTCATATATTAGCTGAACAACTAGAAAATATAGAAGAAGATGCACGTAAACTTTATCAATTAATTTGGAGACAATTCGTCTCTAGCCAAATGATGCCTACACAGTATAATTATACAAAAATTAACGTAATAGCTGGAGATTTCCAGCTTAGTACCACTGGCCGAACATTACACTTTGATGGTTGGAGTAAAGTTATGCCAATTCTACATAAGGAAAATGAAGAAAGTATCTGTCAATCAATATCTGTTGGTCAGATACTTTCTTTACAACAATTAATTTCACAACAAAATTTTACTAAGCCACCTTTACGTTATACTGAAGCTTCCTTAGTAAAGGAACTAGAAAAACGGCGTATTGGCCGACCATCTACATATATGTCTATTATAGATTCTATTCAAGATCGTGGTTATGTAAAACTAAATAACCACCGTTTCTACGCAAAAAAAATTGGACAAATTGTTACAGATCGTTTAGCTGAAAATTTTAGCGAACTAATGAATTATGACTTTACAGCTAATATGGAAGATACTTTAGATAAAGTAGCTACTAATCAGCAAGATTGGAAAAATGTACTTGATACTTTCTTTATTAAATTAAACCAACAGTTAGAAAAAGCTAAAAAATCTCCCACAGAAGGAGGTATGCTACCTAATAGTATAGTTACTACTAGCATAAATTGTCCTATTTGTGGTAGAATGATGGGTATTTGTACAGCAAATACTGGTGTATTTCTTAGTTGTTCTGGTTATAAACTACCACCTAAGGAACGTTGTAAACATACTATTAATCTCATCTCTGAATCAGAATGGCTAAAAAAACTAGATAACGAAAACAAAAGTATTGATACACAAAAAGTACGAAGTCGATGTATAAAATGTAATAATATAATGGATAGCTATTATTTTAATAATAATAGTATGTTAAATATATGTAATAATAATCCTTTATGCGATGGTTATGAAATTGAGCAAGGTCTATGTTTACTAAATACTGATTATGGTACCTTAGTACCATGCGAAAAGTGTAGTGCTAATATGCAATTAAGAATAGGTAGGTTTGGTAAATATATTGCTTGTACTAATAATACATGCAAAAATACTCGGAATATTTTACGTAACGGCGATATAGCACCACCAAAGATGGAGTTAATCGAGTTTCCAGAGCTACCTTGCAAAAATTCTAATGCTTATTTTGTTTTGCGCAATGGTGCTGCAGGGGTTTTTCTAGCAGCTAATACTTTTCCAAAAGTACACGAAACTCGCGCACCTCTAGTTGAAGAGTTAGTTAAATTTAAAGATCGCCTACCAACAATGTTACGTTACCTAACAGAAGCACCGATACAGGATGACCAAGGCAATAAGACTTTAGTAAGGTTTAGCCGTAAAAAGAAACAGCAATATATCTCTTCTGAAAAAGAAGGTAAGGCTACTAGTTGGAAAGCTTTTTTTATAAACGGTCATTGGCAAGTTTATAATAAAGAAGATCAGTAATAATATCTAATATTAGCATTATATACTCGAACTAAGTAGTTAATCGTCTTATCGGTTCAAAATCTTTCATAATGTAGTGTCTTTTCATATATCATATAGTAATATAGTAATATTACTTATTTTTTGACAATATAATATTATTTACTATAATCAAATTTTTCTTGTGCTCAAAGCTCAACTTTATTTAGGAGTTTGCTTAGTCTAACCTAGATAGTTTTGGCTTTATAATATGCTCGGAGGACACTAATATGAAATTACAGCAACTTCGTTATATCGTAGAAGTCGTTAACCATAACCTGAATGTGTCTTCTACTGCTGAAGGACTTTATACTTCTCAACCAGGTATTAGTAAGCGGGTCCGTATGTTAGAAGATGAGCTAGGAGTACAAATATTCGCACGTAGTGGTAAACATTTAACTCGGGTAACATCAGCTGGCCAGGAAATTATTCGCATTGCACGTGAAGTACTATCTAAAGTTGATGCGATTAAAGCAGTCGCTGGGGAACATACTTATCCAGATAAAGGATCACTATATGTTGCTACTACTCACACTCAGGCTCGTTACGCTTTACCAGAAATAATTAAGAGTTTTATCGACCGTTATCCTCGAGTATCACTACATATGCATCAAGGATCTCCTTCCCAAATAGCAGAAGCTGTATCCAAGGGTTTAGCTGATTTCGCAATTGCTACTGAAGCTCTGCATTTATATGACGATTTAGTTATGTTACCTTGTTACCACTGGAACCGTGCTATAGTAGTATTACCACATCATCCTTTAGCTAGCAAAACACAGATAACAATTGAAGAACTAGCATCTTATCCATTAGTAACTTATACCTTTGGCTTTACTGGTCGTTCTGAATTAGATATAGCTTTTAACCATGCTGGACTTAAACCACGTATCATTTTTACTGCAACCGATGCAGATGTAATAAAAACATACGTACGTATGGGTCTTGGTATTGGTGTTATAGCTAATATGGCTGTAAGCGCAGAATCTGATCATGATTTAGTGAAAATTAACGCTGATATATTATTTCCCCAGAGCACAACTAAAATAGGGTTCCGTCGTAGTACTTTTCTACGTAGTTATATGTACGATTTTCTTCAACGTTTTGCTCCACACTTAACTAGAGAAGTAGTAGATATGGCAGTATCACGACGGTCAAATGAAGAAATTGAATCCATATTTCAGAAAATTAAGCTACCGGTAAAGTGATATAACTTCATAAAGTTATAATTTATTACATAATATATAAAATTATTTATATCTATCATGTAGTAAATGTCCCATCTTAGCTGCCTTAGTATCTAGATAACGGGCATTTTCTGGATTCCGACCAACTATCAATGGAATTCTTTCTGCAACATTTATTCCAGCTTGAGTAAGAATATCTACTTTTTGTGGATTATTAGTGAGTAAACGAATAGAATATACTCCTAGTACTTTGAACATGTCAGCGCAAAGAGTGAAATCTCTTTCATCCGCCGCAAAACCTAACTGATGATTAGCTTTAACGGTATCTGATCCTTGATCTTGAAGCGCATATGCACGAATTTTATTCAGTAAACCTATATTACGTCCTTCTTGACGATGATAAAGTAAAAGACCACGTCTCTCTTCAGCAATAGAGCTAAGTGCAGCTGCAAGTTGAAAACCACAATCACAACGCAAACTAAAAAGTGCATCGCCAGTAAGACATTCGGAGTGTACTCTTGCTAAAACTGGTTCTTTACTTGTAATATCACCATAGACTAGTGCTAAATGATCGTGTTTTGTAGCTATTTCTTCGAATCCTATCATCAGAAAATCGCCCCAGGGTGTTGGCAGTTTAGCTTCCGCCACACGTTTAAGCTGCATAATAATCTCCCGAAAAACTAATCTAGTTTCTAGTATAACTAACACAATACAAGCATACTGATTAAATACTAATTATATTAGTTTGTCATAATTAAATATTGTTAATAGGTTTTATTATCTTCAACGAGTGATATATATTAATAAATAAAGCCTATATTTAGGCTTATGATATTGATACTTTCTGTTAAGCTAATTATTGCTAATAAAGTAATTCTGTTAATACATATGCAGGTAGTACATAGTAATACCCATAATAGATCGATCGTAATAAATATACTGATTTAGCTAAAAAGTTTTTCAATGTTCATTACACCGCTTGCTAGCAGGAAATAATGTGAAATATATTCTTACAATGTTATTCGTTTTGGTAATTTTAATTACCTTAATATTACTTGGTACACACAATAATCAGATTCTATCTTTTAACTACTTAATAGATCAAAAGGAATTTAAAGCATCTACACTATTATCAATAATATTTCTTTTAGGCTTTATCATAGGTTGGATAACTTGTGGACTTTTCTGGTTACGTACTAGTTTGGCACTTCTTTATGCAAAAAGAGAAGTAAAACGACTAACACAACAAATAGCTAAAGTAACAAATTCTTGTAATTATAATATCAGTCATTAACTTCACTGTTATTGTAGCAATAGGACTTATTTTTATGACATATGATGTTTTATCTGCCATAGCTTCCCCAATTATTGTTGCTTTAGACTATACGAATATTAGTAAAGCACTAGCTTTTGTTGATCTAATATCCCCATTGTATTGTCGGCTAAAAATAGGAAAAATAATGTTTACACGTTTTGGTCCAGAGCTAATAATTAAGCTACAGCAACGTGGTTTTGATATTTTTCTTGATCTTAAATATCATGATATCCCAAATACTGTTGCTGGAGCAGTATCTGCTGCAGCAGATTTAGGAGTATGGATGATCTCCTTGCATGCTATTGGCGGCGAAAAGATGATGGCTGCAGCTTGTAATGCTCTGTCTAATTTTGGTTTAGGAGTCCCAAAATTGATTGCTGTTACAGTATTAACTAGTCTTAGTGATGAGGATTTGCAGATTATTGGTATTCCTAGTACTGCATCTGATTTTGCAATTAGGCTAGCTATTTTGGCCAAAAATTGTGGCCTAGATGGAGTAGTATGTTCTGCACAAGAAGCAGAACATATTAAGAATATATGTGGTCATCATTTTACTATAGTGACACCTGGAATTCGTTTAGCTACTGATGAACTTGGTGATCAATGTAGAATTATGACAGTTCACCAGGCACAGCAAGCTGGTGTTAACTATATGGTAATTGGTCGTCCTATAACTCAAGCTACAAAACCTAATTGTAGGTTAGTTGAAATACTTAACTCATTAAAAATTACTGCTAATTCAGTCGCATTATCTTCTAACTAAATAGACTTAGACAATTTTCGCAATAATAGAACGATTATCTATATGCACTTCTTTAATATATACTTCTATAGTATCCCCCTGTCGGTAACGTTCTTTGCCTTGAATCTGGACAATGCCAATATCTTGGTTACAAATTAATTCATCACGTATGTTATGAATTAATAAGGCAGGGATAAAAGCAATAGCACCATTATCTAGTAGTCTAATTCGCATACCATTACGATAAATATCAATAATCTCAGCACTATAACGAATATGACTTCCTACTTGATTTTTTAAAAAACTAGCATATAGCCAATCTTCTACATCCCTTTCAGCAATGCGATTTTGCCTCCTACGTTCAGACATACGGAAAGTAATGTCTGTTTTTGGTCGTTCTGCTTTACCGGCTCCTATTAAGGCTTTCAGCAAACGATGATTCATCATATCGCTATATTTTCGAATAGGTGAAGTCCACGTAGCATAAACCTCTAATCCTAGACCAAAATGAGGTCCAGGTTCAGTTTTTAACTCTGATAAGGTCTGAAAGCGACGAATTCTACTATCCAAATATGAGGTTGACATAGTATTTAACTTACGACGTAAAGCACAGAATCCTTCTAGGGTCAGTAATTGAGTAGCATCTACTGAAATATTATGTTTTTGTAAAATAGCTACTACTTGATCAATAAGAGTAGTATCGAAACCATTATGGGTATTATATAACCCAAAACCAAGATTATCACGTAGAACACGTGCAGCACATATATTCGCGGTAATCATAGCCTCTTCAATCATTCTTTTAGCAATACGACGTGGTTCAGCAATAATATTCTTCACATTACCATTTTCTTCCAAAATAAAACGGTAGTCAGGTTTATCCTTAAATACTAAAGCATGTTGTTTCCGCCAAGAACTGCGAGCTTGGCAAACTATATGCAACATTCTAATCTGTTCTGCAATAGCATTATTCTGCGGTTGCCAAAAACCAATATTTTCTATCCAATCAGATACTTCATCATAGCTAAGCTTAGCCTTAGATTCTATCCAAGCCGCAAAAAAACGCATGTCTTCATTTAGTGTTCCATCATGCTGCATAGTAACTTGGCAGACTAAAGCCGGTCGTTTTTCATATGCACGTAAAGAACATAAATCTTCAGATAACATCCTTGGTAACATTGGGATATTAAAGCCAGGAAGATAGTTTGTAAAAGCTCTATCGCGAGCTATGCAATCTAATTGACTACCGGCGATAATCCATGCGGTAGGATCTGCAATAGCTATAGTAAGAACTAATGCTCCGTTTGTTCCGTAAGCAACATGTAACGCATCATCTATATCTTCGGTGCTAGCATGATCAATAGTAATAAAGTTTAGTTCTGTTAGATCTTCGCGAATTAAACCATTATCTTGTATTGTGAGATATTTTGGCATAGCAGGTGCTTCACGTTCTAAATTATAGTGAGCAAGAGTTACTCTCCAGTGGGCAAAATTATCATCTTTAGTAGTAATTAGCTCAGTAATTTTAGCATAAAAATAACGATACCCATCTAAAGGATGGTGACACATTTCTGCTATGACCCAGTCTCCATGGCATAGTTGAGTATTCTTCATACTCCGCGGCTGACTAGCTGGAATAATTTCTTTAATCAGTGGATGTTTAGGTAAAAGTGCTAGTTTATCGTTTTTAATTTGCACCTTACCAACAAAACGAGATAAAAAAGGTTCAATTAAAGTTTCTGGTTCAGCAATAGCGCGATTATTTACAATACGCAACACAGCACTAATTTTATCACCATGCATTACTTTTTTCATAAAAAGTGGAGGAATAAAATAGCTTTTTTGTGCGTTAACTTCAAGAAAGCCAAATCCTTTATCAGTGCTTTTAACTACACCTACCATGCGTAGCTCTTTGTCGTATAGTTGCTGTTTGAGCTGTATTAGCAGTGGGTGATCTTGAAACATATAGTTTTACGTAATTAGTATTACTGCATTAAGTAGTATCATTCATGATCAATTTCTCAAAATTTAATAGCCAGCCCATAATACTTGATTAGGTTTCTATATAAATTAGATAGAATGTAATGCATTTACCTCGATTTATAACTTACATGATATTAACTATTTAATATATTATTCATAATAGCGATATTGAACCCTCCATCTACATAGATCACTTCACCAGTAATGCCAGTAGATAAATTAGAACAAAGAAATGCGGCCGTATTCCCTATTTCCTCAATTGTTACTAAGCGTCGGATAGGTGTAACTGATTCATAGTAGCTGAGCATTTTTTTGAAGTTACGTATGCCAGAAGCGGCTAGTGTTTTAATGGGACCGGCAGAAATAGCATTAACACGGATACTATCAGAGCCCATAGCATTCGCCATATAACGAGTATTAGCCTCCAAAGATGCTTTTGCTAAACCCATAACATTATAGTTAGGAATAGCGCGTTCTGCTCCAATATAAGTTAATGTAACCAGAGTTGAATTAGAATTCAGCATATGTCGACAGGCTTTTGCAAGAGCAACAAAACTATAAGCGCTAATATCGTGTGATATAGCAAATCCTTCGCGGGTCACTGTATTAATATAATTACCATCTAGTTGATTGCTAGGAGCATAAGCAATAGCATGAATAAAACCATCAAATTTCGGCCAAAACTTAGATAAATCACTAAAAAGTAATTTAATGCTAGTATCTTGCGCTACATCACATGGTAGCACAATACTAGAATTAAAATCGGTGGCAAATTGTTCAACTCTCGATTTTAATTTATTATTTTGATAGCTAAAAGCTAGTTCTGCTCCCTCACGGTATAAAGCCTGAGCAATACCATATGCAATAGAACGACGACTGGCTATACCTGTAACTAGAAGACGTTTGCTAGTAAGAAAACCCATGATCATCCTTGTATTATTATTGAATACAAGAGAGTATATTCTCTCTTCTAATGTAATCATTAGATGATATTTGACAGTTAAACATTAAATAAAAAGTTTATCACATCACCATCTTTTACTATGTACTCTCTACCTTCCAAATGAATTTTACCTGCTTTTTTTGCTCCTTTTTCACCTTTAAAGGTGATAAAATCATTAAATGAAATTGTTTGTGCTCTGATAAATCCTTTTGCGAAATCAGTATGTATCTTGTTTGCGGCTTGTAAAGCAGTAGTGCCTACCGGTATAGTCCAAGCTCGTACTTCCTTATGTCCGGCGGTAAAGTATGTTTGTAAGTTTAGTAGTTTATAACCAGCTTTAATAACATTATTAAGTCCGTATTCTGGTTCTTGAATACCTAGTTTCATATGCTCAGCTAGCTCTGATTCAATTGTAGCACATACAATAATGAATATTGTTTTTTCATTTGAAGCAAGAAAACGTACTTGATCTAAATAATAATTATAGTTTGAACTATAATTATTAATATTAGCTATATACATAGTAGGTTTTAGTGTAATAAAACTTAAGTAACGAATAGCACTTTTCTCCTCATTACTTAAATTTAAATGACGTAACATACCAAAATTACTGAGAAATTTTAGGCATTTTTTGAGTAAAACTAGCTCTAATTGAGCATTTTGATCGTTGCTTTTGATGCGTTTTTGTACTCTAATTATAGCTTTTTCACAAAGATCTATGTCAGCTAATATTAGTTCAGTATTAATAATATTAATATCAGATTTAGGATCTATATTCCCATTAATATGAATAATTGTTTCATCTTCAAAACAACGTACGACATGAGCAATAACTTCTACTTCACGAATTTTAGTTAAAAACTGATTACCAAGACCTTCACCTTGAGATGCATTTTTGACTAAACCGGCGGTGTCAACAAACTCAATTGTTGTTGGAACAATGCGTTTTGGTTTTACTATTGATGCAATTTGATTTAATCGATCATCTGGTACAGATAACATGCCAATATTAGGTTCAATAGTACAGAATGGGAAGTTTGCAGCAGCTATGTGTGATTTAGTTAGAGCATTAAATAATGTAGATTTACCTACGTTAGGTAATCCTATTATACCACATTTTAATCCCATAAAAATATTACCTATTATTCCTGGTGAATTTAATCTTCTATTTTTGATACTACTTTAGTATTGTGTGTAACTGATGTATTGCGTAAGCAATATTTTGCTGAAACATCAAACTAGTACAAAGTACTGACTCATTGATCGCATGTTGAATTAGCTGCTGTTCTGTATCTAATGGTGTATCTAAGACAAATTTAATAACTTTGTTTTTATCACCTGGATGACCGATACCAATACGTAGCCGGTAAAAATTATTATTATCACCTAATCTATAGATTACATCTTTTAATCCATTATGACCGCCGTGACCACCGCTATATTTAAAACGGGCATAACCAGGTAAGAAATTTAGCTCATCATGTGCTATTAGTATTTCTTCTGGCATGATATTATAAAACTTAGCTATCGCGGCAACAGCTTGACCATTATAATTCATGAATATGGTAGGTATTAGTAAAAAGATCCTTCGTTTACCTATATTTAAGTAACCAGTATAGCCCAAAAAAGAAGATTTATTTATTAATGATACATGGTAATTATTTGCTAATTGATTAACATACCAGGAGCCTACATTATGGCGAGTAAGAAGATACTTATTTCCTGGATTAGCAAGACCTACAATTAATTTTATTGTCACTCGTTATCTCATAAATTGATTTATATTTACTAAGTAAGAGCAATGATGATATTCTAATTATATTAAGTAATAATTTACTTATAAGTTTAGTCAAATATAACTACATTAATTAATGTTCAAACATTGCAGATATTGATTCTTCATTACTAATTCTGCGAATTGCTTCTGCTAGCATACCAGATAAAGTTAAAGTTCTAACGTTTGGTAGTGCCTTGATAGCACTATTTAATGGAATGGTATCGCAGATAATTACTTCATCAATTACTGAGTTTTTTATATTAGCATGGGCTTGACCTGAGAAAATTGGGTGAGTAGCATATGCAAAAACACGTTTAGCTCCATGTTCCTTTAATGCTTCCGCAGCTTTACATAAAGTACTACTAGTATCAATCATATCATCAACTAGTACACAATCGCGATCAGCAACTTCTCCTATAATATGCATAACTTGTGACATATTTGCTCGTGGACGACGTTTATCAATAATTGCCATATCAGTATCGTTTAATAGTTTAGCAATAGCGCGGGCACGTACCACACCCCCAATATCAGGAGATACTACAATTGGATTATTAAAATCTTGTTGTAGCATATCTTCTAGAAGAATAGGACTGCCGAAAACATTATCTACTGGGACATCAAAAAAACCTTGAATTTGTTCAGCATGTAAATCAACAGTTAAAACTCTATCAACACCTACACTTGACAAAAAATCAGCTACTACTTTTGCCGTAATTGGTACTCTAGCAGATCTAACACGTCGATCTTGTCTAGAATAACCAAAGTAAGGCATAACTGCAGTAATACGTCCAGCAGATGCACGACGTAGTGCATCAACCATAACTACTAGCTCCATTAGGTTATCATTGGTAGGAGCACAAGTTGACTGTATGATAAATAGATCACCACCACGTACATTTTCATTGATTTGCACACTTATTTCTCCGTCGCTAAAACGATTAACAGCTGCAACACCAAGACTTGTATATAAACGATTAGCAATTAGTTGTGCTAATTCCGGAATAGCATTACCAGCAAAAAGCTTCATATTAAATACCAGAATAACCTATTGTTATGTTACTACATAAAGGTAAACTTGATTAAGTTAGTAATAATTCTTCTGACTTAATTCGAGTTTTCCTTAATATACGGTGTAAAGGTGAAATATTAACACCTTTAGCTATAAAACTATGCATCCATTTAGGGGTTAGCGAACGAATTTGGCGGGCTTCTGATTCCGTATTAAATTCTGCAAATACCCCAGATCCAGTGCCAGTTAATCTTGAAGGAGCATATTTTAACAACCATAGTAGGTGTTGTTCAACTACAGGAAATGTTTTTGTCGTAATAGGTTCACAAATATTATAGAATGGTTCAGTGAATAATTGCTGAATTGAACGTTTAGGTCGATTTCTTGGTAAATTAGGATGATTAAAAATTAACTTAGTCGCAATTTTAACTGGCGGAAGAGCAACTAAATACCATTTTTCTAATGGTATTACTGGCGTTAAATGTTCGCCAATACCTTCAGCTATTGCCGCCTTACCATATATAAATACGGGAATATCTGCTCCTAGTGATAGGCCTAATTGAGATAACATATTGATATTAAGCCCGCATTGCCATTGCATATTTAGTGCAATTAATGTTGTAGCTGCATCTGATGAACCACCACCAAGACCACTACCTATTGGTAGACGTTTCTCTAACCAAATATCTGCACCTATTTTTCCCATACTTTTACAATTACACTGCAATAATCGAGCTGCACGGATAACAAGATTTTGTTCTTGAGCTATGCTAGTCATGGGATTAAGTAATCTAATCTTAGAATTATTAGTTGATTTAATAGTAATGCTATCACCATAGTCAAGAAACTGAACAAGAGTCTGTAAAAGATGGTACCCGTCAGGACGACGTCCGGTAATATAAAGAAATAAGTTTAGTTTAGCCGGCGCCGGCCACTGACGTATCATGACATACTCCACTCGTTCATTTTTAATTTAATAAGATTGTTATCTTGTCGTATTTCAATGCAATCTGGTAAAGCAGGGATTTTATCCTCGTGATAGGATTTATAAGTAATATTCCAATGTTGCCCATGATAATGATAACTAATTTTATGTAGATATCCTTGCTGATTAAAGGTTAAATTAGTTGCTTGACCAGGTAGACCTAATATCCACTCATGTAGTTCATTCAGAGGAAGATCTAGACCTAAAAGTATCTTAATTCTTGCTAATGCCTCTTCATTAAGATAACTTTGACCTTGAAAGTCTATTAGTTTTACTAATCCTGGTAATATATGTAAGTCTATTTTAGCATTACCAATCATATTCAGTAATACTAACCGGTAGTGGTTAGTACTTATTTGTTGCCAATTAAAGTTGGCATATGTAATTTTATTTCTTGACAAATAAGCAAATAAACCGTTTGTACGGTAATGATTAATCTTTTTGACTAAATATTTGTGACTATGCCATTTTAGATTATAGTTGTTTTCTCTTGTTAATTGCATTAATGCAATATTGCTAGGATTAGGGGTATTAATGCTACAAGAAGCGAGCAAACAATTACTTAGAAGTATGATAAGTAAATAGTATTTTTTAGGTATTAGCATATACCAATATTTTCCCTATAAAAATAATTATAAATCGTCAACATATAACTATTTTAATTAGTAAATAACAATTTCGATATAGGAAAAAATTATTATTTAGTCATTGTCATGTAATAAAAACTATTATTATTAAATATCCGCCGCAATCTATCAGTAAAAACTAATCACTATGTGCACAATTTTTGTTACCAAGTCATTATTTGTTTTTTTAAGAAAGTTAGGGTTGACCTAACTATATAGGTATGTACTATACAAGTAGGACTATTTAGTCAATCTACTATAAGTTAAGTAAGATGAAATACTAGGCATGAAACCTTCCATAATAACTAAGTTAAAAGTATTACAAGAACGTTACTATGAAGTCGAAACTCTACTTGGGAACTCTGAAGTAGCAAAAGATCGGGAACGTTTACGTATATTATCAAAAGAATATGCACAACTTACTGACATTCACACTTGTTTCCAACATTGGCAGCAAGTACAGGAAAATATTAGCATTACCGGGCCGATGCTTGAAGACCCAGAAATGCATGATATGGTACAAGATGAACTAAACAAGTTACATTCCTTACTATCAACACTAGAACAACAGTTACTAACATTGCTACTGCAAAAAGATTCCAATAAAGATCCAAACGATGAACGTGGCTGTTTTATTGAAGTACGTGCAGGTACTGGAGGAGATGAAGCTGCATTATTTGCAGGAGATTTATTTCGGATGTATAGTCGTTACGCAGAAATCCATAGTTGGCAAATCGATGTAATTAGCGCTAGTTCAGGACCTCACGGTGGTTATAAAGAAATTATAGTCAAGATGTCTCATGATAACGCATATGGTCAACTTAAGTTTGAATCTGGTGGTCACCGTGTGCAACGGATACCAGAAACCGAATCACAGGGACGCATCCATACTTCCTCCTGCACCGTAGCAGTGATACCAGATATTCTTCATGCGGAATTACCAGAAATTAGTCCTGAAGATATACGTGTTGATACCTTTCGTTCATCAGGTGCAGGAGGACAGCACGTAAATACTACTGAGTCTGCTATTCGTATCACCCATTTACCTACTGGTTTAGTAGTTGAATGCCAAGATGAACGTTCGCAACATAAAAATAAAGCTAAAGCTATGGCAGTATTAAGTGCCCGCTTACGTGCTGCGGAAGCACAATGCCGACAGCAAGAAGAATCTTGTATGCGCCGTAATTTACTTGGTAGTGGTTATCGTTCAGATCGTATCCGAACTTATAATTTTCCGCAAGGACGGATTACCGATCACCGTATTGGTTTTACTACCTATCGACTAAATGAAGTTATAGAAGGGAAACTAGAAATATTACTACAGCCAATTATACAGGAGTATCAAACAAATCAGCTGATAGCTTTATCTGAATCCGAGATAACATGATTAACTGGTGGCAATGGCTAAAACATGCAACTTCAATACTAACAAATTCGGATAGTCCAAGACTAGATGCCGAACTATTACTTGGACAAATAGTTAGCACTAGCAGAGCGCATATATTAGCATTCGGAAATAATCTATTAAATGATAATCAATATAAACAGCTCGAAAATCTCTTAGAACGTAGATTACGTGGTGAGCCTATTGCTTATATCATTGGAGAGTGGGAGTTTTGGTCACTACCTATACGAGTATCTCCTGATACTATTATTCCTCGACCTGATACCGAATGCTTAGTGGAGCAGGCACTAGGTTTACTGTTACCAATTCATGCTAAAGTACTTGATTTAGGTACTGGAACTGGTGCTATTACGTTAGCATTAGCGTCAGAACGACCATCTTGGCAATTTACTGGAGTCGACAATCACCCCGGAGCTGTAGAATTAGCTGACATAAATGCTGCGCGTTTGGGTTTGAACAATGTAAGATTTTTATGTGGAAGCTGGTTTGAACCGTTGCAATCACAGGTAACACCACGTTATAGCCTTATTATAAGCAATCCTCCCTATGTTGATGCTAATGACCCACATTTAAATAATTTAGGTGTATGTTTTGAACCTAAAAGTGCTTTAGTAGCTGATTGTAATGGTATAGCAGATCTAGCAGCTATCTGCTGTCAAGCAAGCACATATTTACAACACAAAGGTTGGATTATACTAGAACATGGTTGGCTACAGGGAAAAGAGGTACGTACATTACTAATGAAAGCTGGTTTTATTCATATTGTTACTACACATGATTACAGTAATCATGAACGTGTTACTATGGGACAATGGTTATCTTAAAAGATACGGTATTTTGCAAACAATGTATCTATTCTCTTAGATAAGAGGTATCTATTTATAAATTATATTACCAAAAATCATCAAAAATAGTAATTGGTAGATGACGTTTATGCTCCGTTTGTTGGTACAATTTTTCAATTTTTTGCGCGGCGTTAAAATCAATATTTTTACCTTCTAAATAATCATCTATTTGTGTATAAGTTACCCCTAGTACTAATTCATCAGGTAATGCTGGACGTTCATCTTCTAAATCAGCAGTGGGTGTTTTAAGATAGAGATGTTGAGGACAAACTAAATGTTGTAACAAGGCTGTTACTTGGCGTTTATTGAGCCTAAATAAAGGATTAATATCTGTACCACCATCACCGTATTTAGTAAAGAAGCCAGTTATAGCCTCTGCAGCATTATTTGTACCTACTACTAACCCAGAAGTTAAGCTAGCAATGCTATATTGTACTTTCATACGTTCACGTGCTTTCTCATTACCTTTTAAAAAATCACTCAATATTAAACCTGCAGAGCGTAAAGTTATTTCACTAGCTTGAATAGAATTTTTTATATTAATTCGAATTACACGATCAGGCTGAATAAAGTTAATAACATCATTACAGTCTGCTTCATCTTTTTGTTCTCCGTAAGGTAACCTGACAGCAATAAATTGATAATTGTGTTTTCCAGTATCATACCGTAATTCTTCAATAGCTAGTTGGCATAACTTACCTGCAAGAGTGGAATCTTGTCCACCACTAATTCCTAGCACTAGTGTATGTAGTGAAGGATATTTTTTTAAATAAGATTTAAGAAAATCTATGCTAATACGTACTTCTGTAGCAGGTTTTATTTTAGCTTTGACACCTAGCGCTATTATGATCTCTTGCTGTTTTTTAATAAAAATTTCCTCTAAAAGTACTGATTTAAACATTTTTTATGTTAATAACTTATACTATAAGAGTAGTTATATTAGAAAATATATTCATAATATATATACTACTAAAATAAATATACCTGATTAGGTATTATCTATTAAATTAATATTAATCATTTAGTTAGGATTAGTTAGATAAATTAAGCTAATAAATAGATATTTATGCTAATAGCATAACATACTTAAAATTAAATTATTGTTTATCTATACAGAATGATTATTGTATTAGCATAAACTAATACAATTATATTGTAGATATATTATATATAATGAATTCTTACTATATATTATAGTAATATACTATAGTTAATCTAATTAATATAGCGTTATTTTCTTTGCTATCCTTATAATTTAAATTCAGGAGCATACATGGATTTTCGTGTTAAAAGTGGACGTTTAGAAAAGCAACGCAGTGCTTGTATTGTAGCTGGTGTTTTTGAATCACGCCAATTTTCATTTATCGCTGAACAGCTTGATAAAATTAGCAAAGGATATATCAGCGCACTACTGCGTAGTGGTGAATTAGAAGGCCAAGTTGGGCAAGTATTACTTCTATATCATGTTCCTTATATTATGTCTAAGCGTGTTTTACTCATTGGCTGCGGTAAAAAAAGAGAATTAGATGAGCGAAAGTACAAAAAGATCATTATCAACACTGTAAATGCTTTAAATAATACTGGTTCGATAGAAGCAATGTGCTTCTTAACTGAACTACAAGTTCAGGGAAAAAATACCTATTGGAAAATACGCCAAGCGGTAGAAATTGCACATAATTTATGTTATACTTTTGATAAGTTCAAAAAGACAAAAAAAATAAGCTACCAGTTACGCAGAATAACATTTAATATTACTAATCGCCGTGAACTAACTAGTAGTAAATGCGCGCTACAACATGGTATTGCTATTGCGGCTGGTATCAAAGCTGCTAAAGATTTAGCTAATATGCCACCTAATATCTGTAACTCAGCCTATCTTGCCTCTAAAGCTCATGAGTTAGCTAATAGTAATAAACATATTAATGCTAGTGTTTTGGGCAAACAACAGATGAAAGAGTTAGGTATGAATGCTTATTTAGCTGTTGGCCAAGGTTCTGCTAATGAATCACTAATGTCAATTATTGAATATCAGGGGCATTTAGATTCAAAAGCACGTCCGATAGTGTTAGTTGGTAAAGGTCTAACATTTGATTCTGGGGGTATTTCTATTAAGCCATCTAATAAGATGAATGAAATGAAATATGATATGTGTGGTGCAGCAACTGTTTATGGCGTAATGCGCGTAGTATTATCCTTAAACTTACCACTTAATATTATTGGAGTCTTAGCTGGATGTGAAAATATGGTAGATAGTTGTTCATTTAGACCTGGAGATGTACTCACTACTCTTTCAGGCCAGACTGTAGAAGTATTAAACACTGATGCTGAGGGGCGTTTAGTACTTTGTGATACTCTAACTTACATAGAACGTTTTAATCCAGAAATTGTTATTGATATTGCTACTTTAACTGGAGCCTGTGTAATTGCACTAGGACATCATTTTACAGGAATGATGTCTAATCATAATCCACTATCCAATGAACTTAGTAGCGCTGCAGAACAAGCAGGAGATTATATCTGGCCTTTACCGTTAAGCAATGAGTTTCATGAAGAACTTGATTCCCATTGTGCTGATATGACAAATGTTGGCGGCAGTGCTGGTGGCGCTATTACTGCAGGTTGTTTCTTATCTCGTTTTACAAGTAAATATCATTGGGCTCATTTAGATATTGCAGGTACAGCCTGGAATACGGAAAAGCATCAGGGTGCAACAGGACGTCCTGTTGCGATGTTATCGCAATTTCTAATCAACCGTTCTATTTCTGATAATAAGTAAGATTATTTATCTTTATTTATTACATGAAAAAAGTAACATTTTATAGACTCAATAAAAAAACGATACCAAACTGGTTAATCGCCATGGAGCAGCTCGCTTATCATTTAGTAGTTATAAATTGGCGAGCAGGAAAAAGAATATTAATTGCTTGTGAAAGTAATGATCAAGCAAAAAAAATTGATCATGGACTTTGGGCTAAAACTCCAACTGCTTTTATTCCACATAATCTAGTTGGTGAAGGACCAAAAGATGGTGCGCCAGTAGAAATTTGTTGGCCACATCAATATAACTATACTCCACGTGATCTAATTATTAACTTACTACCAAAATGTACTGATTTTATTTTTTCTTTTAATGAAATAATCGACTTCATCCCTGATGAAGAATTTTTCAAACAGTTAGCACGGAACCGGTATAAAGCTTATCGTAACGTAGGTTTTCAATTAACGATCACTAAACCAACTATTGCTTACCTTAGTAAGGTATAATGCAAGCACATGACAATAATAGATAAGATATATAATCCTCACGATATTGAACAATCGTTATACAAGCATTGGGAAAAACAAGGATACTTTAGACCTCATAGTAATACCTGTAATAATAGCTACTGTATCATGATTCCTCCACCTAACGTAACTGGTGGCCTACATATGGGACACGCTTTCCAACATACTATTATGGATATTCTAATACGCTATCATAGGATGCTGGGTAAAAATACTCTTTGGCAAGTAGGAACAGATCATGCAGGTATTGCTGCACAAATGATAGTAGAACATCAGATATTTGCTGAAGAGGGTAAAACACGACAAGATTATGGCCGTAAAGCTTTTATTGAGAAAATTTGGCAATGGAAAGCATTATCAGGTAATCTAATTAGTAATCAGATACGTCGCTTAGGTTGTTCCGTAGACTGGGAGCGAGAACGTTTTACTTTAGATGAAGGTTTATCTGATGCTGTAAAGGAAGTTTTTGTTCGCCTATATCAAGAAAACTTAATCTATCGTGGAAAAAGATTAGTAAACTGGGATCCTAAGTTACAGACAGCTATTTCAGATTTAGAAGTAGAAAACCGTGAATCAACTAGTTCTATGTGGTATCTACGTTATCCACTAGCAGACGGCGTTAAGACTATGGATGGACTAAACTATTTAGTTGTTGCGACTACAAGACCAGAAACAGTCCTCGGTGATACTGGTATAGCAGTTCATCCTGACGATCAACGCTATAATCATCTCATTAATAAATTGGTCTTATTACCTTTTGTTGAACGTCGAATTAAGATTATCGCAGACAATAATGTTGATATGAATAAGGGCACTGGTTGTATGAAAGTTACACCTGCTCATGATTTTAATGACTATGAAATGGGTAAGCGTCATCAATTACCCATAATTAATATATTAACGTTTGAAGGTAATATACGCGAAGCAGCAGAAGTTTTTGATACTGATGGTAAAATGAGCCAGATACTATCTAATAATATTCCCCCATACTTCCGTGGTCTAGAACGTTTCGCGGCACGTAAGGCTATAGTAGAAGCATTTAAATCTCTTGGTTTATTAGAGAGAATTCAATCCCATAATCTCACTTTACCTTATAGTGATCGCAGTGGCGTAGTAATAGAACCGATGTTAACAGATCAATGGTATGTAAATACAGCGCCATTAGCAAAAGTAGCAAGAGAAGCAGTTGAGACTGGAGCTATTAAATTTGTCTCCAAGCAATATAAAAATATGTATGTTAGTTGGATGAATAATATCCAAGACTGGTGTATTTCACGTCAGCTATGGTGGGGGCACCGTATTCCTGCTTGGTATGATAGTAAAAATCAAGTATATGTTGGCCGTAGTGAAGCTGAAGTACGTCATACATATCAGCTTAGTGATACAGTCATGCTATTTCAAGATCAAGATGTATTAGATACCTGGTTTTCATCCGGTATTTGGACTTTCTCGACCCTAGGATGGCCTAGTCAAACTGAGGCACTACGTATTTTTCATCCAACTAGCGTTGTAGTAAGTGGATTTGATATTATTTTTTTTTGGATTGCACGAATGGTTATGTTGACAATGCACTTTAATAAAGATGCAACTGGTCAGCCACAAGTACCTTTTAAAACAGTCTATATCACTGGTCTGATACGTGATGAAGAAGGGCAGAAGATGTCAAAAACAAAGGGAAATGTGATTGATCCATTAGATATAATCGATGGTATATCATTAAATAATTTATTAGCTAAACGATCTAGTAATATACGGCATCCCCATTTAGCAAAAAAAATATGCAATAATACAGTACAACAATTCCCAAACGGAATTCCATCATACGGTACTGATGCATTACGCTTTACTCTAACTGCGCAAGCCTCAACTGGACGTGATATTAATTTTAGTATGAAACGTTTAGAAGGTTATCGTAACTTCTGTAATAAACTGTGGAATGCTAGTCGTTTTATTTTAATTCATACTCAAGATCAAGATTGCGGTTTTGGTTTTGATGGAGGGAAAAAAGTCTTATCATTAGCAGACAGATGGATTTTAGCACTATTGAACCAGACGGTGAAAAAGTTCCGTGATGCTATAGATAATTATCGTTTTGATTTAGTTGCTGGAATACTGTATGAGTTTACCTGGTACCAATTCTGTGACTGGTACCTAGAACTAACAAAACCAACTATTTATAATAATCATAATATAGCTGAATTACGTGGTACTCGCTATACTTTAGTCTATGTGCTCGAATCGTTACTACGTCTCGCTCATCCAATAATTCCTTTTATTACAGAAAAAATTTGGCAAAGTATAAAATTGATTACTAGCAGTCATGACGATACTATCATGCTACAACCATTCCCAGTCTATGAATCAGCTTTAGACGATGCTAAAGCAATTAATGATCTTGAGTGGACTAAGCAAGCTATTATTGCTGTACGCTCTATCCGTTTGGAAATGAATATTCATCCCCAAACACCTCTCGAACTGCTGTTACGTAATATATCAACTGAAGCTCAAAGTTTAGTTAATGATAATTTAAGAGTGATCTGTGCTATAGCAAAGCTAAAAAATATTACTATGCTACCATATGGCAAGAGAGTCCCTGTTTCTGTTACAAAATTTATTCCTGGTGCTGAACTACTAATACCACTTGCCGGTTTAATTAATAAAAATACTGAATTAGAGCGTTTAGCTAAAGAACTTTATCGTATCGAAATTGAACTTAACCGCATTAAAAAGAAACTAATAAATCAGAGTTTTGTATGTTCTGCCCCTAAATCTATAGTTGTAAAAGAGTATGATAAACTTCAAAAGTATCAACATTTAAAATGTAAACTACTAGAACAAAGAGATCTAATAGCTAGAATATAATCACATAACATATTATTTGGTGCCGATAATAGGATTCGAACCTATGACCTTCGCGTTACGAATGCGAAACTCTACCAACTGAGCTATATCGGCTTTTAGGCTAAGTCTATCAAGTTACTAACTTGATAATATTATATTGTGAATATTAAAGAGTTAATTTTATTTTTACAACGAAAAAGGCAACAATTAATATTTAATTATGTAGATCATATGTCGATAAATTGAATATGAATAACCTTTAAAACAGAAATTTTTTATTGCTATTATAAAATTCATATTAATGAAAAAAATACGTAATTTCGCTATTATAGCTCATATTGATCATGGAAAATCGACACTCTCTGACCGTTTTATTCAACTATGTGGAGCATTAAGCAGCCGTGAAATGGTCAATCAAGTTCTTGATTCAATGGATATTGAACGTGAACGCGGTATAACTATCAAAGCCCAAAGTGTTAGACTTAACTATAAGGCTCTCGATAGTCAGTTATATCAATTAAATTTGATTGATACACCAGGCCACGTAGATTTTTCTTACGAAGTTTCTCGTTCATTAGCTGCTTGTGAAGGTGCACTATTAGTTGTAGATGCTAGTCAGGGAGTTGAAGCACAGACACTAGCTAACTGCTATACGGCAATAGAAATGAATTTAACTGTAGTCCCAGTGATCAATAAAATTGATTTAGCTAGTGCCGATCCAAATCGCGTACTACAGGAAATTGAAGATATAATTGGCATAGATGCCACTGATATAGTCTTTTGCTCAGCAAAAACAGGATTAGGTATCTCAAATATCATCGAGCGTATTGTAAGAGATATACCACCTCCAAAAGGAGATCCTACGGCACCACTTCAGGCGTTAATTATTGATTCTTGGTTTGATAACTATTTTGGCTTAGTGTCGTTAGTACGGATCCAAAATGGCACTTTACGCAAAGGCGATAAAGTGACAGTAATGAGTACTGGACAGAGCTATAATGTTGAACGTTTAGGATTTTTTACCCCTAAGAAAATAGATCAAGAAGAGTTAAAATGCGGTGAAGTTGGTTGGCTAGTTTGTTCAATAAAAAATATTTTTGGTGTTCTAGTAGGTGATACTTTTACTCTAACGTATCAACCTGCTCAACAAGCACTACCAGGCTTTAAGAAGGTTAAACCACAGGTCTATGCTGGATTTTTTCCTGTTAATGCTAATGACTATCAATCTCTTAATGATGCCTTAGGTAAATTACGTTTAAATGATGCTTCACTATTTTATGAAATTGAACAATCTAATGCTCTCGGTTTTGGTTTTAGGTGTGGTTTTCTTGGTTTATTACATATGGAAATCATTCAGGAAAGGCTAGAGCGAGAGTATAATCTTAATCTAATTACTACTGCACCTACTGTTATTTATGAGGTAATTACTCATGATAAAAATACGTACTTTATCGATAGCCCCTCTAAATTACCATCTATTCATGAGATTAAAGAACTACGAGAACCGATTGCTAAGTGTACTATTTTAGTACCACATAAGTATCTAGGTAAAGTAATTAATTTATGTATTGAGAAACGTGGGGTACAGAAAGATATTTTCTATCATGGTAAAATGGTTACATTAACCTATGAAATACCTATGGCTGAAGTAGTGATAGATTTTTTCGACCGCTTAAAATCAATATCTCGTGGTTACGCATCGTTAGATTATGAATTTCAGTTTTTTCAAACATCAAATGTAGTACGCGTAGATGTACTAATTAATGGTGATCGCATTGATGCGTTAACTATTATTACTCATAGAGTAAATGCTCTATACCGTGGCCGTGAGTTAGTAGATCGATTACAGGAACTCATCCCACGCCAGCAGTTTGATATAGCTATCCAAACAGCTATTGGTAACAATATTATTGCCCGTTCGACAGTAAAACAATTACGTAAGAATGTTTTAGCTAAATGTTACGGCGGAGATGTAAGTCGCAAAAAAAAACTATTACAAAAACAAAAACAAGGTAAAAAACGCATGAAATTAATAGGTAAAATTGAGCTACCTCAAGAAGCTTTTATGTCTATTTTAAATGTCAAGAAAAAAAGTAATAAGGTATGTTAGGAGTATGCATGGCTCATATGTTTGCCCTGCTATTAGCAGTTGCAACACTTATAACCGGGATATTATGGTTAATTAAAAAGTTTAAACTATTACTGATACCATGTGAAAATACGAACTTATTTCGATATAACAATAATTTAGTCAATTTAGGGGCATCAGTTTTTCCAGTATTATTACTAGTATTTATAGTGCGTTCTTTTATTATTGAACCATATCAAATTCCATCTAGCTCTATGATGCCAACCTTATTAGTTGGGGATTTTATTTTAGTAAATAAATTTGCTTATGGGATCAAAAATCCAATTACTCAGAACACTATAATTAACATTGGTCATCCAAAAAGGGGAGATATAGTTGTATTTCAATATCCATATAATACAAAACAAACTTATGTTAAGCGTGTTATTGGTTTGCCAGGCGATCTAGTTAGTTATGATCCTATCGTTAAACATATTACCATAAAACCAGGTTGGGTTAATCACAATACGTCTAAAAAGAGTGAAATAGCTGTTACCTATAGTGATATCACTTTAAGTGATTTTGTTCAGAACTTAAATACGGATAATCATTGTTATACTAATAACAACTTTACACAGCAGATAAAGATAGATCGATTATTCTGCCGTAATGTTCGTTTACTGCAGTGCCAAGAGTCATTAGATGGTGTCGTTCATAATATCCTATTTTTACCGAAATTAGATCAAGATCAATCTAATATTAATAACCAGTTAGCTGCTTATATGCTGAGAGAATGGATTGTACCTCAAGACCAATATTTTATGATGGGTGATAATCGCGATAATAGCTCTGACAGTCGCTACTGGGGTTTCGTACCAGAAAAAAATCTAGTAGGTAAAGCTATAATAATTTGGATTAGTTTTGATAAACAAGAAGGCCAGTGGCCAACGGGAATTCGTTTCAGCCATATTGGCGGTATTCGTTAATATTATGTTATATTTATTTAAATAGCCTACATTATACGTATGAACTGCTTATTAAATAATCTACAAAAGAAAATAGGTTATTATTTTCAAAACCAGAACTTATTATTACAAGCTCTAACACACCGTAGTGCGAGTAATAAACATAATGAACGTCTGGAATTTCTAGGCGACTCTATATTAAGTTATGTCATAGCACATGCATTATATCAGCGTTTCCAGTATATTAATGAGGGAGACATGAGTCGTATGCGTGCTACTTTAGTCAGAGGAAATACATTAGCTGAAATCGCTAGAGAGCTAAATTTAAGTACGTGTTTACGCTTAGGAATAGGAGAGTTAAAGAGCGGTGGATTAAGCCGTGACTCAATACTTGCAGATGCAGTTGAAGCTTTAATTGGTAGCATATTTCTAGATAGTAATATTTTTACTGTAGAAAAATTTATACTAAACTTATACCGCAGTCGCTTAAATAAAATTATTCCCGGCGAGAGACAAAAAGATCCAAAAACTAGATTACAGGAATATCTACAAGGACAGCATATGCCTTTACCTATATATATAATAGTTCAAATTTCTGGTGAAACTCACGATCAAAGATTTATTATCCACTGCCAAGTAAATAATCTAGCTAATCCCATTATTGGTCATGGCTCTAGTCGTCGTCAAGCTGAGCAAGCTGCGGCACAGCAAGCTTTAAAGATACTTAAAATAGAATAAATATGAATATAAATACTACTTATTGTGGTTTTGTTGCGATAGTAGGAAGGTCTAACGTTGGCAAATCAACACTGTTAAATAAACTATTAGGCCAAAAAGTATCAATTACTTCACGTAAGCCACAGACCACACGTCACCGCATTCTTGGTATTAAAACGGACGATATATACCAGATTATATATATAGATACTCCAGGGCTACATCTTCGGGTAAAAAATAAGCTAAGTATTTTAATGAACCGTAGAGCTAGTAGCTCTATGAATGATGTTGATCTAATTATATTTGTAGTAGAGGGAATAAAATGGACTAAAGATGATGAACTAGTACTGAGTCAGCTATATGATCGGCACTGTCGTGTAGTATTAGTAATTAATCAAATAGATAAAGTAGCTGATAAAAATAAGTTACTAAAACATATGAATTTACTTGACAAAAAAAGTAATTTTCACGCCATTATACTTGCTTGTGCGTTAAACGGGATTGGTGTTAATATCTTAGCCGATGTTGTCCGCAAAGAGCTACCAATAGCGCATCACCTTTTTCCCAACGAGTATATTACTGATTGTTCACCGTGTTTCATGGCTGCTGAAATTATCCGTGAAAAGTTAATTAGATTTTTAGGTGATGAACTTCCATACTCTGTCACCGTTAAAATAGAAAGTTTTACTGCCAAAAAGAACTATGGTTATGAGATTAAAGGTATGATTTACGTTGAACGTACTGGACAGAAAAAAATACTAATTGGGAACCAGGGTCAGAAAATAAAAAAGATCAGCATTGAAGCTAGACAAGCTATGAAAGCTCTATTTAAGACAAGTATATATCTGGAACTATGGGTAAAAGTTAAATCAAAATGGACTAACGATCAACATGCCTTACGTAGTTTAGGCTATGTATCCCATATATAATATTCTTAGTATCAAGAAAAGTAAACTTTTAATCCGTTAGATATATAAACATTCGCGTGAATTCACTAATAGTGAAATAACTATTTAATTGCGATAGTATTGCATTAGTACATAGATACTACAGGAGAAATATATGTCGAGATTATTATTGAACGTCAATATTGATCATATAGCAACATTGCGTAATGCACGTGGTACCACCTGGCCTGATCCTGTACAGGCTGCATTTATCGCTGAAGATGCAGGTGCTGATGGAATTACTGTGCATCTACGTGAAGATCGTCGACATATTAACGATCGCGATGTCACGATGCTACGACAAACAATCAAAACTCGTATGAACCTAGAAATGGCAATAACAGACGACATGATTGCAATTGCCTGTAGTGTGCGCCCCGATCTCTGCTGCTTAGTACCAGAAAAGCGCCAAGAGTTAACTACAGAGGGTGGTTTAGATGTTGCTCAACAGAAAAAAAAAATCAGCAATGCGATCTATCTGTTAAGTGAAGCAGGTATTATGGTTTCACTATTTATCGATGCTGATAAACAACAGATAGAGGCTGCTGCTGAAATTGGCTCACCTTATATTGAAATACATACTGGTTGTTATGCTAATGCCCGAAATAATACCGAGTGTATTGCAGAACTAGAGCGTATTAGACAAGCAGCTGATTATGCTACTTCACTAGGTTTAAAGGTTAATGCTGGTCATGGTCTTACTTACCATAATGTTCAGGATATTGCCATGCTATCTTTTATACATGAGCTAAACATAGGCCACTCTATTATTAGCCGTGCTATTATTAGTGGTTTAAATCAAGCAATCATCAATATGATTAATTTACTACATAATGCGCGTAGTTAATGGCTATTCTAGGTATAGGTACTGATATTGTAGAAATTGCACGCATTCATACGGTTTTAGTGCGGTGTGGCGAACGGTTTATTGACCGTATTTTAAGTCCAATAGAGTATAAGCAATATCACCAGCAGAATAATTCAGTACATTTTCTTGCTAAACGTTTTGCGGTTAAAGAAGCTGCGGCAAAGGCTTTGGGAACAGGTATTTGTCATGGTATCGCTTTTGTTCAATTTGAGCTATTTCATGACGAGCGAGGAAAACCTCAATTGCGGTTACATGAACAAGCAGCACAATTAGCTAGAGAACGTCACATTACTCGTATGCATGTAACTTTAGCAGATGAACGGTATTATACTTGTGCTATGGTTATCTTTGAGGGAGATATTAGATCAAATGACTATTCTATTCAACCAAACTGGTATTTAAGCAAAATAAAACCATGAGTCTGTTAAGATCATTAGTTGCAGTTAGTAGCATTACAATATGTTCACGTATCCTAGGTTTTACTAGAGATGCTCTCATTGCTCGATTATTTGGTGCTGGTATGGCAACTGATGCTTTCTTTATTGCATTTAAATTACCAAACTTTTTAAGGCGTATTTTTGCAGAAGGTGCTTTTTCCCAAGCATTTGTGCCTATTCTAGCAGAGTATAAAACTTTTCAGGGAGAAGAAGCTACCAAAAAATTCATTAGTTATATTGCTGGTATGTTAATACTAATACTGATATTAGCATCAGTAGCCGGTATACTTAGTGCTCCATGGGTAATAAAGATTACCGCTCCTGGTTTTATTAATCCAGAGCTATTTGATTTAACATCAGCGCTCTTACGTGTAACTTTCCCTTATATTTTGCTAATATCTTTAACATCATTGGTAGGAGCTATACTTAATGCGTGGAACATTTTCTCGGTACCGGCTTGTGCTCCTATACTTCTAAATGTTAGCATGATCAGCTTTATGCTGTTTGCTATACCGTTTTTTCATCCTCCAATTATGGTACTAGCTTGGGCAGTGATTACTGGAGGATTACTACAATTAATATATCAGTTACCGTACTTAAAGAAAATAGGATTATTAGTGATACCACGCCTCACCTTTCGTAATCCTGGCGTATGGCGCGTATTAGAACTGATAGGACCTGCTATTCTCGGAGTATCTATCAGTCAAGTTTCATTAGTAATTAATACTATTTTGGCCTCTTTCTTAGAAACAGGTTCGGTATCATGGATGTATTACGCAGATCGACTTATGGAATTTCCTTCTGGTGTATTAGGTGTTGCACTAGGTACGATTTTATTACCATTACTATCGCATAGTGTGGTAAAGAGCAATAATGCAGAAGAATATTCATGTTTGCTAGATTGGGGACTACGTATCTGTTTTTTACTCGCATTACCGAGTTCTGTAGCACTAGTAATACTTGCTAAACCAATAACAGTAGTGTTATTTCAATATGACCAATTTTCTGCTTTTGATGTAATGATGACTCAGCGGGCGCTGCAAGCTTATTCAGTCGGACTAATTGGTATAATGTTAGTCAAAGTTCTAGCACCTGGCTTTTATTCACGTCAAGATATTAAAACGCCAGTACAACTGGCTATTATAAGCTTAATTATAACACAATTGATGAATATCATGTTTATAGGTTTATTAAAACATGCTGGTTTATCACTATCTATTGGGCTTGGAGCATGTATTAATGCCAGCTTATTATATTGGCAGTTACGTCGTCAACAATTATTTCAACCACAACCTGGTTGGTCAAAATTTTTGCTACGTTTAATATTTACAGTTTGTGTAATGGCTATAGCAATCATGTTATTATTACTGATCATGCCTGATTGGACGAAAGGTAGTATGCCTAATCGTTTGCTTCGACTAATAGCAGTTATAGTTGTAGGTATAATCTGTTATGTCATGACACTTAGAATGTTAGGTTTGCGAACTCAATATTTCATGAGCTAAAAAATTTAGCTTGGATATACGTACTCATCACATATTTACTATTATGGTTTTTACATTTTATCTACCGTTTCTATACCTAGCAAACTTAGTCCATGTTGTAAAGTTTTTGAGGTCAGAAGTGCTAGTTGTAAACGACTTTTACGTTGTATGTCACTATTAGCATTTATTATAGAACAATGTTCGTAAAATGATGAGAATCGTACTGCTAGATTATACAAATAACCACATAAGATGTGTGGTCTACCATCATGTGCAACGGTAGTTATTGTTTCATGATATTGCAAAAGACGGACTGCAAGTAGATGTTCGTGTTCTTTTTCTAATAAAATACTACCTGTTAGTATTTGTTGCTTATTATAATTACTCCGCTTTAATATTGAAGCTATACGAGTATAAGCATATAGTATATATGGTGCAGTATTTCCTTCAAAACTTAACATGTCATCCCAGTTAAATATATAGTCCGTCGTACGATTTTTTGATAGTTCGGCATATTTAATAGCGCTAATGCTGATTACTTGTGCTAAGTGTTCTAATTCAACTGGATCTACATCCATGTTCTTGCTAAGAATTAAGCAACGTGCACGTTTTAGCGCTTCATCTAGCAAGTCATTTAACTTAATATTAACTCCTACTCTAGTTTTAAATGGTTTACCTTCCTTATCGAAGATCATACCAAACATGTGATGGTCTAACTGCATAGTTTGGGGAATATAGCCCGCTTTACGTACAATAGTCCATATTTGCTTTAAATGTTGATGTTGGCGAGAATCTACATAATAGATAATTCTATCAGCTTTTAGTTGTTCATAACGATACTTGATACATGCAATATCTGTGGTAGTATAAAGATAAGCTCCGTCTTTTTTTTGAATAATGACGCCTAGAGGATTTCCCTGTTTATCTTGAAATTCATTTAGAAAAATAACTGTTGCTCCGGCGCTTTCGACTGCCAAACCTTTAGCTTTTAAATCAGCTATAATATTAGGGAGCATATTATTATATTTACTTTCTCCCATAATATTTTCATGGCTGAGAGAAATATTGAGCCTATTGTAGATCTTTTGATTTTCGTTAATTGTAATCTTCACTAACTTTTGCCATATTTTGAGGCAAAAGGAATCACCGCACTGTAATTTTACTACGCAGTTACGTGCTTCTTGTGCAAAAGAAGGATCTGTATCATATTTGTCTTTTGCTTGACGGTATAATTGATCTAAAAATGATAGTGGTATTTCTGGATCAATATTTTTTTCTACTTGTTGTAGATATGCTATTAGCATACCAAAATGAGTACCCCAATCACCAATATGATTGATTCTAATAACTTTATGGCCAATAAAATCTAGTATGCGTGCTGATGCATCGCCGATAATAGTAGAGCGAATATGACCAACGTGCATCTCTTTCGCAATATTAGGAGAAGAATAGTCTACTACAATTGTCTGAGGTAGTTCTATTAGTGATATTCCTAGCCTCGGGGAAGCTATAGCAGTTGCTATTTTTGTTGCTAGCCACTGTGAATCAAGATAAATATTAATAAAACCTGGACCGGCAATATCAATTTGACGTGCGATACCGTTTAACTGTAAGAAACTAACTACTTTTTTTGCTAAAAAATAAGATGGTACTCCTAGTTGTTTGGCGGTAGCCATAAGGCCATTTATTTGATAATCGCCGAATTTTTTTTTCACGGATGGTCGAACCTGTACCCTATAGTATGGAGGGACTCCTGCTGCTAACATTGCTTTATGAATTTGATCTGATATTATYGCATGGATATTCACTTATATATCCTTAATTATTCTATTTATCTTGAAACATAACATTAATCGACATAAGTCTTCATTACGTTATTACCTAGCTAGCCATTGCTTAATTTGCTCCATAATTCCATCACTGTCTAGTTTAAGCTCAGCACGTATCTCCTCCTGGCTACCTTGTGGAATAAAATAATCAGGCAAACCAATATTTAAAACAGGCACTAATAACCTTTGACGCATTAGATATTCATTAACACCACTTCCAGCTCCCCCTATTACGGCGTTTTCTTCTAGCGTTACTAATGCTTGATGGCTTATAGCAAGCTGATTAATTAATTCTATATCTAGAGGCTTAACAAAACGCATATCTACCAAAGTTGCATCGAAGGTCTTAGCAACTTTCTTGGCCTGTGTAAGTAAAGTACCAAAATTTAAAATAGCAATCTTTGTACCTTGGCGGCATACTATAGCTTTACCTAGTGGTAATATTCTAAGTAGGCTGTATTCTACACCGATACCATTACCACGTGGATATCGGACGGCGCTAGGACCGTTATTATAATGATACCCAGTATGTAACATGAGTCTGCACTCGTTCTCATCACTTGGTGTCATAATTACCATATTGGGCACACAACGGAGATAGGAAAGGTCAAAAGCACCTTGATGAGTTTGTCCATCAGCGCCTACTACACCGCCTCTATCAATCGCAAATAGCACCGGAAGTTTCTGTATGGCAACATCATGGATTACTTGATCATATGCACGCTGTAGGAAAGTAGAATAAATTGCTACTACTGGCTTATACCCACTAATAGCTAACCCAGCAGCAAAAGTAACTGCATGCTGCTCAGCAATAGCTACATCAAAATATTGTTGTGGAAATTGGTTAGCAAATTTTGCCATACCAGATCCCTCACGCATTGCTGGTGTTATAGCGATTAACTTTTTATTACTAGTAGCAGCATTACATAACCAGTCGCCGAAAACATCTGAATAAGTAGGATAGTTACTAATATTTTGGTAAGGTAGCTGACCTATTGCAGGATCAAACTTAGGTACCGCATGCCAAGTGGTTGGATCTTTCTCTGCTGGAGCATAACCGCGTCCTTTTTGGGTAATTATATGTAGTAATTGAGGACCTTTCATACAACGCATATTTTTTAGAATATGTACCATACCTTGTACATCATGTCCATCTACAGGACCAATATAATTAAAACCGAGCTCTTCAAATAACGTACAGTTTGGTACTATTATGTTTTTTATTTGTTCTTTGGTTCTTTTTGCCAGTTCTTTTAGATAAGGCATTCCATGTAGTGCTTTTTTGCTACTTTCATTTATTCTTAAATATAATTTACCAGATAAAATTTGAGCAAGATGGTTATTCAACGCACCCACGTTCCTAGAAATAGACATTTTATTGTCATTCAGTATTACAAGTAAGTCAGATTTAATGTCACCAGCGTGATTTAGAGCTTCAAATGCCATACCAGCAGTCATGGCACCATCACCAATAACACACACTGTTTTTCTACCAATACCTTCATATGTAGCTGCAACAGCCATACCAAGACCAGCACTAATAGAAGTAGAGGAATGTCCTACTGATAAAATGTCGTATTCACTTTCTTCACGCCAAGGAAATGGATGTAGGCCATTACGTTGACGTATCGTAGCAATACACTCTCTTCTACCTGTAAGAATCTTATGCGGGTAGGCTTGATGACCTACATCCCAAATAACATTATCAAATGGAGTGTTATAGACATAATGTAAAGCTACGGTTAGCTCTACTGTACCAAGCCCTGATGCAAAATGGCCACTAGAACCACTAACGCTAGTTAGTAAAAATTGACGTAGTTCATCACATAGTGTTAATAGACTTTCTTTCGGTAGTAAACGTAACTTAATAGGATTGTCTGCTAGATCTAATGTGGGATACCTTTTAATCTGCATACTCATGGAATTTTCATGCTGTTCGCCGTATAACAATAGTATTTTTATGGAGTTATATTATGGTGTTCGATAATATAACGCGCTAGTTTCATCAATATATTGGGATTATATCCTATGGCCTTAATATATTCTAAGGATGCTAGAGATTCTCGATATAGAGCTATAACTCTAGCTCGTGCCATATCTAATCCAAGTTGCGATAGATAGGTTGTTTTTTCTAAATCAGGCTGACCAGTATTTTGGTTATCTTCGCTTATATCCCAGAGGTCATCTTGTACTTGAAATGCAAGTCCTATAGCTGTAGCATATCTATCTAGATAGTTAATTGCTAATTTACTTTTATTTCCGGCTGCTATTGCACCTATATGTACTGCAGCACGAATTAATGCACCAGTTTTGTAACTATAGATGGTTTCAACTGCCTTAGCTGACATCTTTTTAAACTGAGACTCTAACTCTAAAGCCTGACCTAAACACATACCATTAGCACCGCTAGCATTAGCTAAAATTTCAATCATTTTTAATCTAACTTTTATAGGAATAGCTGGCATTTGTGCATTAGCTAGAATAGTGAATGCTAAGGTATGTAGTGCATCTCCTGCTAAAATAGCTATTTTTTCGCCAAATTGTATATGGCAAGTTGGTTTACCTCGTCGGAGCTTATGATTATCCATAGCAGGTAGATCATCATGAATTAGTGAATAGGCATGAATACACTCGATTGCGGCAGCTGCTGCATTTAAGCTATGTTTTTTTATCCCAAATAATTTACCTGTTTGATAAATAAGGAAAGGTCGTAGCCTTTTTCCTCCTGTTAGTGCACTACGCATAGCTGTAACTAGTATTTTATTTTTACTTGATAAGGTGCATAGATGTTGTTCTAAGACTATTTCTATATAGTTACTACTTTTTTGTAGCTTACTTATTAAGTCTCTCATAATTCTGTTGATAAATATCAATGTCTGAGGTAAATAAAATTTATCTTATCAGTCGAAGAATATCCTGATTAGACTAAATATATTAATCAGAATAAATTACTTAAACAGTTTTTTTACCAAAACTAATATTATATTTTCAGATGTGACCGTCTTTTAATCATCTATTGCAAATATAATCCATTATCTTAATCTTTAATATAAAGAGTGCTATTCATCTCCAGTAAAGAAATAATACTGTTATTATATCTGTGATATTTATCACAGTAAATTAATTTAGCAAATATTTATTAATTATCAATGACTACTAAAATAGTAGTGATTGATAAGAATAAGTATAATAGATATCTAAATATCTTAGTCTTATTAATAACTAACGATTAAATATTCAACAGCGTAAAATTAGTATGAAACAAAAGGATAATTATATTACTCAACAATTAGAAGTAATTAGATCATTTGGAATAAATGATGTAATTCTTGATATTCGTACCCCTGATGAACAAGAAGAAAGTCCACTGTTGCTAAAAAATATTGTTATGCAACACTTGCCTTTTTATAAGCTCAGTAGTCACTTTGCTACTTTGGATCAGAGTAAATGTTATTTGCTTTATTGTACTAACGGTGTTATGAGTAGATTACAAGTACTTTATTTACGTGAACAGGGTTTTAATAATGTTAAAACCTATTATATTTATGATTAATTAATGATAATAATTACTTATATCTTTGTTCTTTATCCTTAATATAATTAAATAGCCACTGATTAACCGGTAATTTTAAACCATAGAAACGAGCACGTTTAAGCAAATAACCATTAATATAGTCTATTTCAGATATTTTATTAGCGCGTATATCTTGTAACATTGATGATATATTGCTAGATGTGTTATGAATGACTTTGCATATATATAAAAGCAATAAATCGTAATTAGGATTATATCCTTCATAGTTCATAACTATAATTACTTCACGGCAGATTGCTGTTATCTCATCATAATGATGTTCTAATTCTCCATTACAACAATTATAGACAACACTAAGTGGATTAATAACACAATTTACTGCGAGCTTAATCCAGCTAGATATGGTAATATTATTATACCATATGACTTTTGGCATGACTTGATGTAATATATCTATTATTTGATTACAAGATTTTGCTTTGGTATTACCGGGACCTATACTAGTTATACCAGTAGATATATGATATATTTTTCCTTCTTTAGAGTATGCCGCATGAGTAGTAGTTCCTAGTAATAATGGTTGGATTAACTTAGGTAACTCTTCCTTAATACCTAGGCCATTATGTATTAGTAAAATAATGCAATTAGACCTTAATTTAGGTAAAATTTTCCTGATAGCTTTAGATACATGTCTAGCTTTAAGTGTAACTAACAATATTTCACTATTATTTAGTAAATTTACGTTATTTGCGGGTAATAAAAATATACTTTCTATTCCATCATAACTACGTATATTAACAGTAAAAAATCTTTTAGGAACTTGCAGCCATCCTTGTACTATATGTCCTTGGCGAATAAATGCTGTTAACCATAGCTTTCCTAGTGCACCACAACCAAGCACGGTAACTATTATTTTTATTTGTTGTTTGCTAGGTATCTTTAATTGATGAATTTTCACATCTATCTGTTGGGATAACATTGTTATTAACGATTTTTTTTAGTTTATCTATCAAGGCTGGCTTAGCATATTTCGTGTCTACTTTTAGATAAGCACTATTTTCTTCTGGTATAATCAGAACTTCTTTTACTGCTTGCTCAGTTAATAACTGATGAGTAATTAATTGTTTAATACCAATAATATTGGGTGGTACACTTATTATTATACTAGTAACATAAGGTGGCTCAGACATGGTTAAACTAACAAATAACCATGCTAGTACTATACTAATACTAGCTATAAAAACTAAACTAGCTCCTTCTGGTAAAGAAAATAACCAACCACCTATAATACCTCCGCAGGCTACTCCTATAAATTGGCTAGTAGAATAAAAACCCATAGCAGTACCTTTTAGGCTAGGTGGTGCTACTTTGCTTATCAGTGATGGTAAAAGACCTTCCATAAGATAAAAGGATAAAAAAAATAACTGGATTCCTATTAAGAAAATTAATCTATTGAAACCTGCAGCTAGTAAGCTAATTTGAGCACAAAGTAATATAGTTACACCACAGATAAATATCTTTTTTATGCTTTGTTTTTTTTCAGCGTATACTATACAAGGCATAACGACAAAAAATGAAATAAGCACAGCTATCAAATAGATTTTCCATTGATCTGCCGGTAAAAATCCCATATTCATCATATTCTGCGGTAAAACAACAAAATTAAACATTAGTATGCTATGTAAACAAAATATCCCAAAATTTAGCTTTAGTAGTTGCTTATTAAGTAATATAGTAGCAATACTACTGCATATAATATTAGATTCTCTATTTAACTTATATCTATTGGATGTTGGTAATGTTAATAATGCAATTATCACACTAGTCATTGTTAACATGGTAATACACCAAAAAAGACCACTAAGGCCAATAGTACTAGTAATAATTGGTCCTAATACTATAGCTATAGCAAAAGCTAAGCTAAAACTAATACCGATAACAGCCATAGCTTTGGTGCGATTTTGTTCCATAGTTAAATCTGACAACATTGCCATAACAGCAGCAGTAATAGTACCTATACCTTGCACAGCTCTACCAAAAATTATACCCCAGATTGAGTCAGTAAGCGCCGCAATTATACTACCTAATGTAAAAATTAATAAACCAACAATAATAAGTAATTTATAGCCTAAGCGATCAGATGCCATACCAATTGGTATTTGACAAATGGATTGAACTAAGCCATAAATACCTATTGCTAAACCAATTAGTGATTGATCAGCATTATGTAACTTCATACCATAGGTAGTTAGTACGGGTAATACCATAAATATTCCTAACATACGCAATATAAAAATTGCGACTAACCCCCAAGTAGCACGTAATTCTACTTTAGTCATACATGAAGTTTAAACCATAAAGTTAATTTTATCGACTAAATATGCTATCTAATGACATCATTAAGCTTAGCGATGTAATCGCTATAATAGAAAAAATAAACATTTTCTTTGACCAGAGAATGTCATTATTATCTTCTTTATATCCTTGTAAAGCAAGATACAACCACCAGAAATTAATGAAGTTAGTTACAATTAAATATTGATAACTCGTAGTATATCCACTGATATTAAGTAGTATAGTAGTTACTATAAATGCAACTATATATATAACAATATGATTTTTAGTTATCCTAATACCTTTTTTGATAGGAAGGATTGGAATTGAAGCTGCTTGATAATCTTGTAAGCGAAGAATGGCAATAGCGTAAGAATGTGGCATTTGCCAAAGGCAAAATATTAATAGTAATAGTAAAGCTCCAGTATCAAATTGATTACTCACTGCACAGTAACCAATAACTGGTGGTATTGCGCCGGAGAAACTACCTATTATAGTGCTATAAATAGATTGACGTTTCATACATTTAGTATATATACCGACATATACTATYAATCCTATTATGGCTAATAACATCGTTAATTTATTAGTATAATTATATAGTAAATAGATACCTATTATACTACAAATAAGAGCATAGATTAGACATGTTAGAATTGAAATAGAACCTATTGCTAGAGGTCTATTTTTAGTTCTTTCCATTTTGCGATCTATATCACGATCAATAATATTATTTAAAACGCAACCTGCAGTTACTATGAATAATACTCCTAATAACGTAACTAAAAAAATTAGATAATTTATCCGTCCTTTGGATGCCAGCAAAAATCCTCCAATAAAGGACATTAAATTACTTAAAACAATTCCAGGTTTGGTTGCTTGTAAATATAGCCTAATCATTAGATTGTACTATAGTCTATAATTTCATTCATCAAGTTATAGTTTAGATGCCACATAATCCATAAAGATCCTATAATAAGAATCACTATAATTAAGACGGTAAAAGCTAATGCTACTATATTCCACTGATATTCAGGCGAGATTTTCAAGTGCAAGAAAAAAACTAAGTGTAATATAATTTGAATTATTGCACAAATTACTAAGATAAATATTTGCGTATGTTTTTCGAAGTAATGATTGAATACTATTGTAAATGGAATAGTAGTTAGAATAATAGAAAATAAAAATACTATTATATAAGTTTGGTAGTGATTATTAATGGTATTTTTTATATTCAAATTACGCATATACTTAAAGTACTCCTAGTAAGTATACTACTGTAAATACACAAATCCATATAATATCAAGAAAATGCCAGAATAAGCTTAGACATTGTAAGCGTATTTGATTATCTAATGTTAAACCTTTTTTATACACATGAACTATCATAACCATAATCCAGATTAATCCTGATATAACATGACAACCATGTGTTGCAACTAAACTAAAAAAACCAGATAAAAATGCACTACGATTCGGTCCAAATCCGTTAATAATTAGATTATAAAACTCCATTATTTCTACAATAATAAAACCGAGTCCTAATATAAATGTGCAAAATAACCAAAGTATCACAGAGTTATTTTGCTTACGGTACATAGCAAGGATAGCAATGCCGTAAGTTAGACTACTTAATAATAAACAAAATGTTTCAAATTGAACGGCGGGTAATTCAAAAATTTCTTTACCAGAAGGACCTCCTGCAATGCTGTGACTTAATACTACATAAGTCGCAAATAACATAGCAAATAGAATACAGTCGCTCATTAAGTATATCCAGAAACCTAGAATTTTTTTCGCTTCTGTATTCGGCACTATAGCTAGAGTAGAAGTATTTATGTGATCAATATTATTGATTGACATAATTAAGTTCCGATTTGCTAGATTGTGTCAAATGTTCGTTCTCAATACGCTGAATTTCTTCTACAGATACGTAATAATCTACTTCTGTGTTAAAACTATTCATAATCCATGTTATAATTATGCACACAAAACTAACAATAGCTAACCACCAAATATACCAAATAAGCGCAAATCCCATCATTAAGCTAAATACAGCTATTATAATCCCAATACTAGTATTTTTTGGCATATGAATAGGTTTATAAACATTAATGTTATTGTTCTGTTCGTTTATATCTGTACTTTGCAATAATGCGTTATTATGTTGATCTAACTGCGGTAAAATAGCAAAGTTATAAAAGGGTGGAGGAGATATAGTAGTCCATTCTAGAGTCTTTCCTCCCCAAGGATTACCAGTAAGATCGCGATTCTTATTGCGGTCTCGTATACTGACTAAAATTTGAACTACCTGGCAACAAATACCTAATGTAATGAGCATTGTGCCCACAGCTGCACTTACTAATAATGGATGAAATGTAGGATCTATATGCTGACTTAAACGACGAGTCATACCCATTAAGCCTAATGCATAAATAGGCATAAATGCAACGTAAAACCCAATGATCCAACACCAAAAAGCTCTTTTTCCCCAAATTTCACTTAAGGTAAAACCAAAGAATTTTGGAAACCAGTAATTCATACCGGCGAAGCAGCCGAAGATAACTCCACCAATTATTACATTATGGAAATGTGCTATCAGAAACAGACTATTATGCAAAATAAAATCGGCGCCTGGTACTGCGAGTAGTACTCCTGCCATACCACCAATAGAGAACGTAACAATGAAACCAATGGTCCATAGCATCGATGAATGAAAAACAATACGTCCTTGATACATAGTAAATAGCCAGTTAAAAATTTTTACTCCGGTTGGTATAGCGATAATCATCGTCATGATACCAAAGAAAGCATTAACGTTAGCACCAGATCCCATAGTAAAGAAATGATGTAACCAAACACAGAATGATAGTACTGTAATAGCTATAGTTGCCCATACTAATGATTTATAACCAAATATAGGTTTTTTAGAAAACGTAGACACTACTTCAGAAAACACACCAAATACTGGTAATGCTAGTATATATACTTCTGGATGCCCCCATGCCCAAAATAAGTTTATGTACATCATAGCATTTCCGCCCATATCATTTGTAAAAAAATGAGTACCAATATAACGGTCTAGAGTGAGTAATGCTATTGTGACAGTTAAAATAGGGAAAGCTGCAACAATTAGTGTATTCGTACATAATGCTGTCCAAGTGAAAACGGGCATTTTCATCATAGTCATTCCTGGAGCACGCATACATAAAATCGTAGTGATAAAATTAATCCCCGTTAAGGTAGTTCCAATTCCTGCTATTTGAATACTCCAAATCCAATAATCAACTCCTACACCAGGACTATACTCCTTAGATGCTAAAGGAGGATATGCAGCCCAGCCAGTTTGAGCAAATTCACCTACTCCTAGTGAAATGTTAATTAAGATAACACCTACCACAAATAACCAAAAGCTAAGCGAATTTAAAAATGGGAAAGCAACATCACGTGCGCCTATTTGTAATGGGACTATGAGGTTAATTAGACCTATAATAAAAGGTGTGGCCATGAAAATAATCATTATCACACCATGCGCAGTAACAACCTGATCATAATGGTGTGGAGGTAAGAATCCAATATCACCAGCAGATGCTAGTACCTGTTGCAAACGCATCATGATAGCGTCAGCAAAACCACGTAGCAACATAATACATGCTACTATAATGTACATTATACCAATTTTTTTGTGATCTACTGAAGTTAACCAATTCTGCCAAATATACTGCCATTGACCAAAATAAGTAATTGCCGATACTAATGCTATTCCAATTAGAAGAATACAGGCAACGGTCACCATTATTATAGGTTCATGGTAAGGAATAGAACTAAGGGTTAATTTTCCGAACATCTTTGTTATTCCTAAATACCTATTTGATAATTAATGAATATATTCATGTGAATCTCTATTTGATAGAGAGGTTATAGTCATACTCTCACTATGATTCATAAATTTGCCGATTACTTTTTTATATAAATCTGGTTTAACGTTAGAGAAGTACTCAACAGCATTATTTATACTAGGTACTGCAAGGTGCTCATACGCAGACATTGTACTTAGCTGATACGGTGAACTTTTTACTTTTTTTATCCACTGATAAAATAATTCATTATTTTTAGTTGCTATTGCACTGAATTTCATATCAGAGAAACCACGACCACTAAAGTTAGATGATATTCCTTTATAAGAACCATTCTTATTAGCAATAAGGTTTAGGGTAGAATTCATACCTGCCATAGCATAAATCTGTCCTCCTAGCTGTGGAATAAAGAAAGAATTCATAACTGAGTTAGAAGTAATATTGAAATGAATCGGTACGTTAACAGGAAATACTATTTCATTGACTGTAGCAATTGAGTATTCAGGATAAATAAATAACCACTTCCAATCAAGAGCAATAACTTGAATATTTATTGGTTTAACAGCTGAAGCTATTGGTTTATAGGGATCTAATCGATGAGTTGAATTCCAGGTTATATAAGCTAAAAAGCTAATGATTAGGATGGGAATAGACCAGACAACTAATTCGATTTTAGTAGAATTTAATAAGTTTGGATTATATGTTGCTTGAAGGTTTGATGCACGGTATTGAATAGCAAAAATAATAGCCATTGCAATAGCTGGTATTACTACAATCAACATTAGTCCTAAAGAAGTTAATATTAAATTACGTTCTTCTAGTCCAATCTGTCCTTTTGGATTCATTAATACCATCTCACTACAACCACTAATGAATGCAATAGATACAATTATTAGTAAAAGACTAATTTTTTTAATGTAGTTACTGAATCTCATATCAATATCTTAAAAAGAGCTACTAAATACTATATCTGAAGAAAATAACATTTTACGGTAAGGTTGCAGTACTGTAAATAAGATTAAGCTTAATATTAGATTTTCTTAAAATAGGTTGTTATCAATGTTAATCATTATAGGTAAACAAAAAGATTCAAATAATATGTAAAATAGTATTTTTTGATAAAGTGTTCAATAATATTTTTATCATATTAGATCTATAATCAAGCATGAATTTTAACTGTTTTATGGTCTTTGACTAAATTCTCCGGATAACCGACTAACTACATAACAACATGAATAATTAACTTATAACTATATTATAAAAGGTAAACTTAATTTTATATCTATAATATTATTATTATAATTCTATTTAATAATATGCTTTTTTTATTCACCATGCTGGAAGTTCATTGACTCAATCAGCAGTGGGTTTTTTAAGTGAGCAATATGGTTGCTATCATATATGACTTTTGAGGTAAAACATGCAAATATTGGTTGATCATAGTCAAAAACTCAGACGAAGTGTCACAATGAAGATTGCTTCTCACATTATTGAAGAAACAATCAGTAAAAAACTATTAGAATTAGCTAAAACCGTTGTTATAGATGGATTTCGTAAAGGTAAAGCACCTATACACATTGTGGCTAAACGCTACCATAACTATCTTTGTCAAGATGTCTTATATCAACTAATGCATCAGCAATTTATCGCAGCTATGCTTAAGGAAAAAATTAATGTTATTAGTACCCCTAATTATACATATAGTACTTATCAAAAAGATAAAGATTTGATATATCAGGTTGAGTTCGAAATATCTCCACAAGTAGAATTAAAAGGTATTGATACCATAACAGTTGAAAAACCATTAGTACAAATCAAAGAAACAGATATTGATGCGATGTTAACACAATTAATAAAGCAGAATGGATCTTGGGAAAAAACTAATAATGCTGCTAAAATTACAGATCGTGTGACTATTGACTTATATGGAACTATAGAGAATAAAAGACTTAAAGGCAGTCAAGCTAAAAATCTTAATTTTACTATAGGTATAAATAATAAACATATTATTCCAGGTTTAGAGAACGGAATTATTGGGCATAAAGCAGGAGACAACTTTAATATTAATATATATTTACCAGATGAATACTTTCCTCTGGAGCTAAGAGGTAAATTAGCTATTTTTACTGTTGCTTTAAAAAAAGTAGAACAATATCGTTTACCTCATTTGGATGAATCTTTTATCAAATTATTAGGTGTAGTAGATGGTACTGTGGAAGGTTTACGCAACAAAATACGTAAAGATATAGAAGTACTGCTAAAGAATGCAGTGCGTAATTATATAAAAGAACAAGTAATAAACTACTTACTAAGTGTTAATAATATTGATGTACCAGATATTATGATAGAACAGGAAATACAAATAATAAAACAGAAAAATACCAAACATATTGGTAGAATAAGAAAATCCGCGCTAGAACAATCACGTGAGCTTATTGAAGCACAAGCTAAACGTCGTATTCAAATCACTCTATTGCTAATTGAAATTATTAAACAACATGATATAAAAGTGAATACTGCACGTATGCGTGCGATAATGGAAGAAATGGCCTATCTATCTCCACAAAAACAAGAAATAATTAATTCATATAATTCTCAGTCTTCTATGAGAAGACAGATATCTAATATAGTTCTAGAAGAACAGGCAATTGAAGCCTTACTCATGAAAGCTAACGTAATCGAAAAAAAAATAGATTTTGCGGATTTTATGAGTAAATTAAGTCATAGCTAACAGGATTCGTTCATTTTAAGTTTTACGTATTCAGTTTGAATTTTTATAAACATCTATTAATACTGCTAGATTTTAAGTATAACTATTTATAGTTAGCTGAAATTAGCTATAATATGTAACATAGATGGTATAAGTACAGAAACATAGAAAACTTATTTAGTTATATTGATTAATTAAAAAATCACTTCAAGATTTTGCTCTAGTTAGTCTAGGAGACTATTATGTCATATAGTTGTGAATATACTCCATTAAATATGGCCTTAGTACCTATGGTTGTTGAACGTACTTTGCGCGGAGAACGTTCATACGACATCTTTTCGCGACTTCTTAAAGAAAGAATTATCTTTATGACTGGTAAAGTTGAAGATTATATGGCTAATATCATTGTAGCACAAATGATATTTCTAGAAGCAGAAAATCCAGAAAAAGATATTTATCTATACATCAATTCCCCTGGTGGAAACATTACATCTGGAATGTCGATTTACGATACGATGCAATTTATAAAACCAAACGTTAGCACTTTTTGTATGGGTCAAGCAGCTTCCATGGGTGCATTCTTGCTTGCTGCTGGGACTAAAGGTAAGCGTTTTTGCTTACCCAATGCACGGATGATGATTCATCAACCAATGGGTGGTTTCCAAGGTCAAGCAACTGATATTCAAATCCATGCTAAAGAGATATTAAAAGTTAAAAATCGCATGAACGAGTTAATGGCAAAACATATAGGAAAAACTCTCCAAGTAATAGAACAAGATACAGAGCGGGATCGTTTTTTATCAGCGAATGAAGCTGTAGACTATGGACTAGTTGATGCTATATTAAGCCATCGTATTTAAGGTAGTAGTTTAAATTTTAATATTAAAAAGGCTACTAGTAGATCTCCTACTACTAATTGTTTTGAATTTAGTAGTAACAGTTTAGCTCTAACTCATAACTTTAAGAGTAGGAGATAGAAACAACAGAGGTTTACTGATGACAGATAAGCATAAAGATAGTTCAAAACAGTTTTTATATTGTTCTTTTTGCAGTAAAAAACAACATGAAGTAAGGAAACTTATTGCTGGACCATCAGTTTGTATCTGCGATGAATGTGTTAATTTATGTAACGATATTATCCGCGAAGAAATTAAGGACGTAGTAAAGAATAGCGACATTCAGATACTACCTACACCTCATGATATTAATAATCACTTGAATAATTATGTAATTGGTCAGGAACAAGCAAAAAAAGTATTAGCTGTAGCTGTATATAACCACTATAAACGCTTGCATCATGATACTTCTCACAACAATGTTGAGCTAGGAAAAAGCAATATTTTGCTAATTGGACCTACTGGTAGTGGTAAAACACTGCTAGCAGATACACTAGCACGCTTCTTGCATGTGCCATTCACTATGGCAGATGCTACTACTTTAACAGAAGCTGGGTATGTCGGTGAAGATGTAGAAAATATTCTACATCAATTACTACAAAAATGTGATTATAATGTGCAGAAAGCACAACATGGCATAGTATATATTGATGAAATAGATAAAATTTCCCGTAAATCAGATAATCCATCAATAACCCGTGATGTATCTGGTGAGGGGGTACAACAGGCATTACTTAAGCTAATTGAAGGTACAGTTGCAGCAGTACCTCCACATGGAGGACGTAAGCATCCTCAGCAAGATTTTTTAAAAGTCGATACTTCAAAAATTCTTTTTATTTGTGGTGGTGCTTTTGATGGCCTAGATAAAGTTATCGAACGAAGGATGGATACAAATAATAGCATAGGATTTAGCGCAATAATTAAATTAGGATCAGACCAACTAAATGAAGATAAGTTATTAACTCAAGTAGAACCTGAAGACTTAGTAAAATTTGGTTTAATTCCTGAATTCATAGGTCGCTTACCTGTTGTAGCTACACTCAATGAACTAAGTGAAGAAGCATTAATTAGGATATTACGTGAACCTAAAAATGCGCTTACTAAGCAGTACCAGGCATTATTTAATTTGGAAGGAGTAGAACTAGAATTTAGCGAAGAAGCTTTAATAGCTATAGCTAAAAAAGCTATGGCTAGAAAAACTGGTGCCCGTGGCTTACGTTCTATTGTCGAAGGTATATTGTTAGAAACTATGTATGAATTACCATCTCAGTTACATGTAGAAAAAGTAATTATTAATGAAGCTGTAATTACTAGTAATACTAAACCAAAAATTATTTATCGTGAGCCAGATAACAAAGTAAGTTGATAGTTAGATATTTAGATAAATTTATCTAGAAAAATTAAGGTATCTTACAACATAAATGCTTTATTCTCTTTTCATTATTATTTAATATTGAATGTTAGTAATTTGACCCAATATACTCAAATTACTATATGATACAAATTAGTAACAGCTAACTTTTACGTGTTCGACAAACCTTGCGGAAGATAAAATAAGAGAAAGCTCTATGAATATGAATATTGAGCGTTCCGAACGTATAGAAATCCCCGTCTTACCTCTACGCGATGTTGTAGTATACCCGTATATGGTTATTCCATTATTTGTCGGCCGAGAAAAATCCATTCGATGTCTTGAAGCAGCTATGGATAATGATAAAAAGATCATGCTAGTAGCACAGAAAGAAGCTTTAACTGATGAACCAAATACTAATGACCTATTTTCCATAGGAACCGTATCATGTATTTTACAGATGCTAAAATTACCTGATGGTACAGTAAAAGTTTTGGTCGAAGGATTAACGCGTGCTCGTATCATAAAATTAGCAGATAGTGGTAATCATTTTACCGCTGAAGCAGACTATTTTGATGTTACAGAGATAGACGAGCGCGAACAAGAAGTACTTGTCCGTACAGCTATTAATCAATTCGAAGGATATATTAAACTAAATAAAAAAATTCCACCTGAAGTTCTTACTTCGCTTCATAGCATTGAAGATGCAGCTAGATTAGCTGATACTATCGCTGCTCATATGCCATTAAAACTGATTGACAAACAGTCAGTGCTCGAAATGACAAATGTTTCCGAACGGCTAGAATACCTTATGGCCATGATGGAGTCAGAAATAGATTTATTACAGGTAGAAAAACGTATCCGTAATAGAGTAAAAAAACAAATGGAGAAAAGCCAGCGAGAATATTATTTAAACGAACAGATGAAAGCGATTCAAAAAGAACTAGGAGAAATGGAGGATATACCTGACGAATATGAAACGCTAAGACGTAAGATAGAAGCTGCTAAAATGTCATTAGAAGCAAGGGAAAAAACAGAGGTAGAATTACAAAAACTTAAGATGATGTCACCTATGTCAGCTGAGGCAACTGTGGTTCGTAGTTATATAGAATGGATGTTATCAGTACCATGGCACGCACGCAGTAAAGTAAAAAAAGATCTAATAAAGGCACAAGAGATTCTTGATAAAGACCATTATGGTTTAAATAGAGTGAAAGACCGTATTTTAGAATACCTTGCTGTACAGAGCCGTGTGAGCAAGATTAAAGGTCCAATATTGTGCTTAGTTGGACCACCAGGGGTAGGAAAAACATCTTTGGGTCAATCTATTGCAAGGTCAACAGGACGTAAATATGTGAGAATGGCACTTGGTGGAGTACGAGATGAAGCCGAAATACGTGGTCATCGCCGGACTTATATTGGTTCTATGCCAGGTAAGCTTATCCAAAAAATTGCTCGAGTAGGTGTTAAAAACCCGCTTTTTCTGCTTGATGAAATTGATAAAATGTCATCTGATATGCGTGGTGATCCAGCTTCAGCTTTACTAGAAGTATTAGATCCTGAACAAAATATTACCTTTAATGATCACTATTTAGAAGTAGATTATGATCTCTCTGATGTAATGTTTGTAGCTACATCTAATTCTATGAATATTCCTTCGCCATTGCTCGATAGAATGGAAGTAATACGATTATCAGGTTATACCGAAGATGAAAAACTCAATATTGCACGTCAACATTTATTGAATAAACAATTCGAACGTAATGCCATTAAAAATGGTGAATTGTTTATTAAAGATTGCGCAATAGTTAATATAATCCGTTATTATACTCGTGAAGCAGGAGTACGTAATCTAGAACGTGAAATTTCTAAATTATGTCGTAAGGCGGTTAAAACGCTAATTATGGATAAGAGTATCAAACAGATAATAATTGATGCTGCTAATCTTAAGGCATTTCTTGGTGTACAACGTTTTGACTATGGACGTGCAGAAGGAAAAAATCATATTGGGCAAGTTACTGGCCTTGCATGGACAGAAGTAGGTGGAGAGTTACTAACAATTGAAACTGCCTGTGTTCCTGGTAAAGGGAAATTAATTTATACTGGTTCGTTAGGCGAAGTCATGCAAGAATCAATTCAGGCGGCCCTAACTGTTGTACGAGCTAGAGTCGAAAAACTAGGTATTTCTCCAGCTTTTTATGAAAAAAGCGATATACATGTGCATGTCCCAGAAGGAGCTACACCGAAAGATGGTCCGAGTGCTGGCATAGCTATGTGTACTGCTTTAGTCTCCTGTCTAACAGGTAATCCTGTTATAGCTTCTGTTGCTATGACAGGGGAAATAACACTACGTGGTCAAGTTTTGCCAATTGGAGGGTTAAAGGAAAAGTTATTAGCTGCTCATCGTGGTGGTATTCGAACGGTATTAATACCGGACGAAAACAAACGTGATTTAGAAGAAATGCCAGCTACTGTTATTCATGATCTAAATATAAAACTAGTACAACGTATTGATGAAGTACTAACTTTAGCATTACAATATTCTCCATTTAATATCAATAGAGTTACCAAATCTTAACTCTCCGTATTCTAACTAATCTAATATTTAGGGTAATCCAGTCTTAGCTTTAAGTGAAGACATAGTTAATTTTGGTTGCTGTTTGTACGTTTCTAAGCCACGGGCACGTAACGAACACGACGTACAAAAACCACAACCTTTACCTTGAATACCATTGTAACAAGTAAGAGTTTCATTACAAACTAGATCTAACTTTTGATAATAATCTGCTAGTGCCCAAGTTTCTGCTTTATTTAGCCACATTAGTGGACTAATAAAATGAATATTATACGCCATCCCAAGATTAACTGCCTTATTTAGTGCCTGAATAAATTTTTCCCGACAATCTGGATAACCAGAAAAATCTGTTTCACACACTCCGGTAATGATTACTTCTGCTTTAACCTGATATGCATAAATAGCAGCTAACGTTAAAAATACAATATTACGTCCAGGAACAAAAGTACTAAGAGAACTATTCATATGATTTTTTTCAGCTAATGGTACGATAATATTTTCTCTTGTTAAACTGCTTGCTGCTAATACATTAAGTGCACTAGTATCTATTATTTGATGATCATAAGCGCCTAAAGTAATAGTTAGTCTACGAGCAATGCAGATTTCAGCACGATGGCGTTGACCATAATCAAAGGTGATACAATATACCTGATCATATTGGGTTAAAGCTTGAATTAGACAGGTTGTTGAGTCTTGTCCACCGCTAAAAACAACTACCGTTTTTTTTATCTGTTGGTTATGTGGCATACCATATGTAAACTATATTGCTCAATTATATTTACAAAATTAATAGTATTATTTTGTCATAGAGTAACCACTTTGTCGCTATATTTATAGATAAATATTTTATATAATAAGAAGTATTCTAGTTTTCTAGAATAGGAAATTAGTCCAGTGTTAGTAATTACTAACAGTAATTTTTAGTAATATTTATCACGGTTTAACCATTGAATGCTGGACAAAAAGCATGTTAGTTGCTGTACTATTATTTGACACAGAGAATAGTGTCTCTCATTTATTTAAGGGTTAGTTTGATGTCTAAGATTAAAGGTAACGTTAAATGGTTTAATGAATCCAAAGGATTCGGTTTTATTACCCCTGAAGATGGTAGTAAAGATGTTTTTGTACATTTCTCTGCCATTCAGAGTAACGGTTTTAAAACATTAGCTGAAGGTCAGCGTGTAGAGTTTGAAATTACTAATGGCGCCAAAGGCCCATCAGCTGCTGACGTTATTGCTATCTAATACTAGTTAGTAGCTTTTATCCTGAAACCCGCTGTTTGCGGGTTTTTTGCTATAACTAATATATTCCTATATCCTTAGGGATATAGGTAGTAGGTTTATGAATATATTGCTACAATAGCTTCAATCTCAATGTTGACGTTTTTAGGTAGCCTACTAACTTCTACACAAGTGCGTGCTGGAAATGGTGCATGATGCTCTGTAAAAAAACTTTCATAAATGGTATTTACAACGGAAAGTTGATTTATATCAATAAGAAAAATAGTTGTTTTGATAATATTAGCTATAGTAACATTACTACCTATAGCTTCAACTATTGCTTTGATATTTTGCAATGACTGTTTTGTTTGATCGATAATGTTATCGGCTATTTTGCCGCTTAACGGACAAATAGGAATCTGTCCCGAGATAAAAGTCATCAGACCAATATTTCTAGCTTGTACATATGGACCAATTGCTGCTGGTGCATTTTGCGTATGAATAATATGGTTCATTTATTTTTCCTCAACCTAATTGAATTTAGGTTATGTAGTTATATTTTATTTTAAATTACTTGATTCTACTGCTCTACGCTCAAAAACTTTTTCGCAATACTTACATTTTAAATGTATCTGTTTGCCTCTAGTTTTAATAATAAATCCTGATGCTACAGGTTCACTACGGCTAACACAGTTGCTATTAGGACAAATAAATACATTTGCGATACTTTCAGGCAACGTTAAGGTACGTTTACATACTACATTATAATTGGCAATGCGATTTACTGTAGCATAAGGAGCATAAATTGCTAACTGGTTAGCTTGTTCCTCAGTTAATAATACATTTTCTATTTTTATTAGATCTTTTTTACCCTGCTTATTTGAAGGCAAATTTAAACCAATAGTAATACGTTCATCCGTAGCTGTCAGTTTAAACCAACTAAGTAGTTTAATACCAACTTGTGCTGGTATATGGTCGATTACTGTACCGCAATAAATTGCTTCTACCTGCAATTTATGATACTGATGCATAAATTATGCTCCATTATTCAGTTAAATATTTATTTAATACTAGTGCGAGTAAAGCTTGGCGAGTAAACACACCATTGCCTGCTTGTTGAAAATAGTACGCATAGGGCGTTTGATCTACTTCATAGGCTATTTCATCAACTCTTGGTAAAGGATGAAGAATACGCATGTTCGCGCGTGCATGGAGCAGATGATGAATCTGTAGTACAAATTGTGCTTTAACGTTAATATATTCAGTAGGATCTAAACGTTCTTTTTGTACTCTAGTCATATATAAAATATCTAACTCGGGTATAACTTCTGCGAGATTAAGATGCATACTATACTTAATATCGTGATCTATAAGAGTATGTAAAATATAAGAAGGCATACCTAACGTATCAGGTGCAATAAAATAAAAGTGATTACTATCGAATTTTATCAATGCTTGCGTGAGGGAATGTACCGTACGACCATATTTTAAATCACCAACCATAGCAATACGAAGATTGTTTAATTTACCTTGGGTTTCATAAATATTGAAAAGATCAAGTAAGGTTTGCGTTGGATGTTGATTAGCTCCATCACCGGCGTTAAGGATAGGTACTGTACCGGAAAACTCAGTTGCTAATCTTGCAGCACCTTCATGTGGATGGCGGATTATTATTGCATCTACATAGGTACTAATGACGGAAATAGTATCTGCTAATGTTTCGCCTTTTTTGCTTAAAGAGGTACTATGAGCATCAGAAAAGCCTACTACTGATGCTCCAAGGCGATGAATAGCTGTTTCAAACGATAATCTAGTACGGGTAGAAGCCTCAAAAAAACAGCTAGCTATTACCTTGTTTTTCAGTAATTCTGGCTGTGGTTTGAATTTTAGATGAGCTGCTATGTTTAAAACTAATTCTAGTTCGTTGCTGCTCATATCATTGATAGAAATAATATGTTTTCTATAGAGGGGATTTATCAATTTTATAATCCTCCTTACATTCCAGTAAGTAACATGAAGGCAAAAATAAAAAGCCCCTCGTATTGAGGGGCTTTTTATTTTGTTAATCATAGCTACTATTAACTATCATAATATAAGAGTTAGCATTATTATACTTCTATTTCATCCAAATTCAAGTGAAATAGTCATCAATTAAGATATATCTAATCCTAAATTAGGATATTCCGTTACTATTAAAGATCTTTGATATCTGCTAAGATTATATGATTATATTCACATGGTCTTTTTTTGCGTTAATTTTACTTCCAGTGAAAAATTAGCTGCAATACGCATTGCGGATTATTTTATTACTCTATCCTAATATGAAGAGATAATAGTTATTATATGTAAATAACTAATATCAATAGTATTATTTGTATTAAAATAAAACTAAATTTTAGTTATGGTATCAATTGATAGTGAAAAAATCGTTTTTGTTAACAACTATAAAAAATTCAAAACAGCGTTATAAAAAAGTTTGTTTTCCATTTATAATTAGTTTGCTTTTCATAAAGAGTGCTTTTGCACTATCTTTTTATGAAGGTAAAGAATATATTTGTATTGATAAACCAGATTACAGTGCTCCAAACGTACTCGAATTTTTTTCTTTTTACTGCCAGCACTGCTATCTATTTGATGAAGTCTATAAAATGAATAGCAGAATAACAAAATTACTGCCCAATCATATAAAAGTAACCAAATACCATGTTAATTACCTAGGACCTCTTAGCAAACAACTCACTAAAGCATGGGCAGTTGCTATGATATTAGGTATAGAAGATAAAATAAGTCCACTAATTTTTTACGCAGTACAACAAACTAAGTCAATACATAATCAATATGATATTCGCGAGCTTTTTCTTAAAGCAGGGGTAAGTGCTCAAGAATACGATTCTGCCTGGAATAGTTTAGCCGTTAAATCTTTACAAAAAAAGCAGGAAAATACTGCTACTAATTTAAAATTAGTAGGTGTCCCATCATTTTTTATTAATGGCAAATATATAATTAAAAATGAGGGACTAGATATGACATCAACAGAGGTATATATAACAGATTTAAGCAATGTGATTAAATTTTTAATCAACAAGTAATATAGTATATAAACAGCTTAAGTTAACTAATAGTAAGCTGTTATTGTGATGTAGAATTAAACTATTTTACCAAAATATTACGTGCTTCACTTACTAACAAAACTGGTATATTAGTACGGACAGGATAAGCAAGCGCATCTATTTGACAAACTAATTCCTGTTCTTGTAGTAAGAGTTGCCCTTGACATAATGGACAAGCTATTATATTTAACAAACTAATTTCCATTTTACCTCGCTACAAAAAAGAACTTATTTATATGCTATATAAATTTAAGCATTATATATATGATAAATAATCATTTAATAAAAATTAAATAAGCTTTTATTAGCAATTTTCTGTATAGAAATTAGCAATAGCTAATGATGATGAAATTAATAAGCAACATGCTCATTAATTTCATTCTTTCTAGTCGCATAAAACCTAACTTTTAGTTGCTGCTTTAAACGCTTCAACCATAACATTAGATAAATTATTTGCTTCTTGCTTAGTAGTTACAGTACTAAGCGCCTTTTTATCATCAACTTCGTCTTTATTACGAATAGATAAATTAATAAAACGATTTTTTCTATCCACTCCAATCAATGTAGCTTCGATATTATCGCCGATATTAAGCAACATTGCACTATCTCTTCTGCTCTCTACAGAATCAGTATCAAACGTACGTAGATAACCTTCAACACCACTTGCTAATTGAATTAGAGCTCCTTTATCATCAACAGCAATTATTTTACCGCTAACAATAGCACCCTTTTTATTTAAAGACAAGTAGTGACTTAACGGATCTTGATCTAATTGCTTAATACCTAAGGAAATACGCTCACGCTCCGCATCAACTTGTAAAACAACTGCCGCAATTTCTTCTCCTTTTTTATACTCACGTGCGGCCTCTTCACCTGAAAGATTCCAATAAATATCAGATAAATGAACTAAGCCGTCGATACCTCCTTCTAGACCGATAAAAATACCAAAATCAGTAATTGATTTAATCTTACCTTCAACACGATCACCTTTCTCATGTGTTTCAGCAAATTTTTGCCAAGGATTTGCTTGACACTGTTTTAATCCGAGAGAAATACGACGGCGTTCTTCATCGATATCAAGTACCATAATTTCAACAATATCATTAACATTAACGACTTTCGATGGATGAACATTTTTATTGGTCCAATCCATTTCAGACACGTGTACTAATCCTTCAACACCTTCTTCTATTTCTACAAAGCATCCATAATCAGTTAAATTCGTAACACGTCCAGTAAGACGTGAATTTTCTGGGTAACGCTGAGCAATAGCATACCAAGGATCTTGACTAAGCTGCTTTAAACCTAGAGATACACGGGTACGTTCTCGATCAAATTTTAATATTTTAACAATAATTTCATCACCAATAGTAACGATTTCACTAGGGTGTTTAACTCGTTTCCAGGCCATATCAGTAATATGTAGTAGCCCGTCTACCCCTCCTAAATCAACAAATGCACCGTAGTCAGTCAGATTCTTCACGAGACCCTTAACTTCCATACCTTCCTGCATATTTTCTAACAAATTATCTCGTTCAAAACTATTTTCAGACTCAATAACAGCACGACGTGACACTACAACATTATTACGTTTTTGATCTAACTTAATTACTTTAAACTCTAGCTCTTTGCCTTCCAGATGTAATGTATCACGAACTGGACGCATATCTACTAAGGAACCAGGTAGGAAAGCTCTAATACCATTGAGCTCAACAGTAAAACCACCCTTAACTTTACTGTTAATAATTCCTGTTACGATCGCAGCTTCTTCATAAGCTTGTTCTAGCATTAACCAAGCTTCATGACGCTTAGCTTTGTCACGAGAAAGTATAGTTTCTCCGAAACCATCTTCTACGGCATCTAGCGCTACGTCAACCTGATCATTGACTTTTATTTCTAGTTCTCCCTGGGCATTATAAAATTGCGCTATAGGAATAGCGGATTCCGATTTTAGACCAGCATCAACGAGAACTATATCTTTAGCTATCGATACAATCGTACCACGAACAATAGACCCAGGGCGGGTTGTGATGTTTTTCAGAGATTCTTCAAAGAGTTGAGCAAAAGATTTTGTCATGTTTGATAATCTTCAAAATTTTTAATGAATATCCATCTTACTTGATGGGGTTATTATATATACCCTATTACTTATCACATAAGCAATTTAAATAATATTATCTGTTGAATAATTGATTAAATTTAATTTTTACTATCTAAAAATTAATTTTAGATATTCCATAACACTTGTTATCACCGCGTCGATAGTCAGCTGAGTCGAGTCAATCAAAAACGCATTAACAGCTGGTTTTAGAGGAGCAGTTATGCGATTTTTGTCACGTTCATCTCTTTCTTTTATTTTTGATAAAATATGTTTAAAGTTAACACTAAAACCTTGTTCCTGCAACTGTTGTAGGCGCCGGCGCGCTCTTTCTTCCGGCGAGGCATCAAGAAAAATTTTCACTAGGGCATCAGGAAAAACAACAGTACCCATATCACGTCCATCAGCAATTAAACCTGGAGTAGTACGGAACGCACGTTGACGATAGAGTAATGCATCGCGTACTCGTGGTAAAACTGCAATTTTTGAGGAAAGATGAGCTATTCTCTCATTTCGGATAGCTTTGCTCATATCTTTTCCTTCAAGAAATACTACTAATTGCCCTTGATCAATAATAAAGCTTACATCTAGATGTACAGCCAATGGTACTAGTGCTTCTTCGTCCTTGATAACTAAATTATGTTGTAGCGCTGCTAGTGCTAGTACTCGATAAATCGCACCAGAATCTAGCAAATTCCACTGTAATCTTTCTGCTAATACTTTACATAATGTTCCTTTTCCAGAATTACTAGGTCCATCGATAGTTATGACTGGTATTATAAATGTCATTTAATTAATTTTATGTATAAAATTACAAAATAGCTAATTACTTTTAGGACAAGAAGGATTATTAAGTAATACTAATACCTTTAAGTAATTTAAAAAAATCAGGGAAGGTTTTATAAGTACATTTAGGATTAACAATTGTTATTGATACATTAGATAATGCTACTAAAGCAAAACACATAGCAATACGATGATCATCGTATGTATTAATTTTGGCTATTTTAAACATATTAGGAGGTTTTATCGATAAGTATTCTTTTCCCTCAACAACTATAGCACCAACTTTACGCAGCTCTGTAGCCATAGCTACTAACCTGTTTGTTTCTTTAATGCGCCAATTATATATATTACGTAATGTTGTTACTCCATTATATGTAAATAATGCAACGATAGCTATAGTCATAGCTGTATCTGGTAGAGCATTCATGTCAATATCAATAGAGCAGAGTGAGTTACGAGTACATTCTATGTAATTTACTCCCCAACGAATAATTGCACCCATGTTAGCTAATATATCAGCAAAACGGATATCTCCTTGTATACTATTGCTACCAACTCCAGTAACTCGCACTGTACCTCCTCGAATTGCTGCTGCTGCTAGAAAATATGAGGCATTCGTTGCATCGCCTTCTACTAAATAGTGACCCGGAGAACGGTATTGGCTCTTACCCTTAATATAAAATATTTTATATTGATCGTGCTGTACCACAATACCAAAACTTTTCATCATTGCTAAAGTCATGTCAATATATGGTTTCGATACTAATCTTCCCTTAACAAAAATACATCTATCTTGCGAGGCTAGTGGAGCCATCATGAGTAATGATGTAAGAAACTGACTAGACAAACTACAATCTATTGTAATATCACCATTATAAAAACCACCTTGTAAAAGTAATGGTGGATAATTATCTTTTTCTAAATAATGGATTTGTGCACTACCTTGACGTAATGCGTCAACTAAATGACCAATAGGTCGGTTTTTCATTCGTTTATCGCCGGTAATAATAATATTTTTGTTTTGTAAACACAGCGCAGCAACAAGTGAACGTAGTGCTATACCAGAGTTACCTAAATATAATTCTAGTGCTGTATCTACACGTAAAGGACGACCTATACCATCTATCTCACAGCTCCGTCGATCTATAGATAAGCAATAGTTAATCCCCAGTTTATGCAAAGCATCTAGCATGTAGCGTACGTCATAGCTATCAAGCAGATTTATCAAACAAGTTTTACCTAAAGCTTGGGCAGCTAGCAATAATGCACGGTTCGAGATACTTTTTGAGCCTGGTAAATGAATCGTGCCGTTTACACGGACAATAGGTTGTAATGTTAGCAATTCCTGCATATTAATTTTTTAATAGTTATGAACGTGTTATTATCATCTAGTGTAGTTTTTCAGTAATTGATCTCTTATTCACTCAGAAGTTTACTTATTCAGCTTAGCCATAACGACAAGCAAAGTTATGCATAAATTGAACTAGTGTTTTGACTCCTTCTAGTGGCATCGCGTTATATAACGCCGCTCGCATACCACCTGCTACACGGTGTCCTTTTAGGGCATATAATCCGGCATTTCTAGCTTCGATTATAAATAAGTCATCTAGTGCACTATTTGCTAAATAGAACGGTACATTCATGTAAGAACGATTTACTGGAAGTATATTATTATAGTAGAATTCACTATTATCTATAGTGTTATATAAGAGAATAGCTTTAGCCCGATTATTTTTTTCAATCTCAACTAGCCCTCCTTGGACTTTCAACCATTTAAAGACTAAACCTGAGACATACCAAGCAAAGGTAGGTGGAGTATTAAACATCGATTTATTATTCGCTAATAACTGATAATTAAGAATAGATGGTAATTTGGTACTAGCCCTATTTATCAGTAGATCATCCCGAATGATTACTATCGCAAGACCAGCTGGACCTATATTTTTTTGCGCACTAGCATAAATTACACCATATTTACTAACATCTATAGGACGTGCTAAAATAGCAGAGGAGAAATCAGCTACTACTATTTTATTGCCAAAATCAGGCAATTCATCAATAGTTAACCCATCTATTGTTTCATTTGGACAATAGTGTACATAGGCTACGTTATCAGGAGATAGAACCCATTCTACCATTGGTTTAATACCACGCCAACCATTAATATAAGTCATAACCTCGATCATTCTAGGTTGGCAATATTTATGCGCTTCTTTAGCTGCGCTGTATGACCAATAACCACCATGAATATAGTCTGCTATCTTAGATTTACCTAATAGGTTCATTGGTACTGCAGCGAATTGTGCGCGTGCTCCCCCATGGCAAAATAATACCTGATAATTATCAGGTATATTTAGTAAACTACGCAAATCTTGCTCTGATTCGTACGCAACCTGACGAAATTCATCACTACGATGACTGATTTCCATAATTGAAGTTCCTAATCCATGCCAATTACAGAGTTCCTGTTGTGCTTGTTGTAGTACTTCAATTGGTAATTTTGCTGGTCCTGAGCTAAAATTAAAAACGGTATTCATATTATATCAATAATCTTTATTCACAATACTTAAGTAATAATGTTTAATAGTTTTTATTTGACTATTAAATTCATATATAATTGGTACTCCGGTAGGAATATTTAGTTGTATTAATTCATTTTCGCTAAGTTGATCTAACAATGTTATAATTGCCCTAATAGAATTACCATGTGCGGCGATAATAACTCGCTCACCATTATTAATACGTGGTAAAATCTCACCCTTCCAGTAAGGAATAATACGATTAATCGTCATTGCTAAACTTTCAGCTTTAGGTAATTGATCTAAGCTTAGCTTAGCGTAGCGTATGTCATAAATAGGCAAACGTTTATCATTATCACTTAGTTCAGGTGGAGTAATATTAAGACTACGTCTCCATTGTTGGACTTGTTCCTCTCCATATTCGACCGTAATTTTCTTTTTGTTCAAACCTTGTAAAGCCCCATAATGACGTTCATTTAAGCGCCAAGATTTCTCTACAGGCAACCATGCTTGGTCTAATTCATCTAATATATACCACAGGGTGTGAATAGCACGTTTTAGTACCGATGTATAGGCAAAGTCAAAAATAAATCCTGCTTGTTTTAGTAACTGCCCAGCATTTTTTGCTTCGATACGTCCTTGATCCGATAAATCTATATCAGTCCATCCTGTAAAACGGTTCTCATTATTCCACTTACTTTCGCCATGACGTATCAAAACTAATTTATTTAAAGTCATTATATAATCCCTAATTAATATCATTTTACTATTAGTAAAAATAATTATTAAACCATAATCTATTTGTTTTTTGTTTTGAGAAAGGTATTAAGAAATAATTTAGTACGTTCATGTACAGGATGTGTAAATAAATCATCGGCCGAACTTTGCTCGACAATATGACCATCTGCCATAAAAATAGCTTGGTCTGCTACATCTCGAGCAAAACTTATTTCGTGGGTAACGATCACCATTGTACGCTGCTCATTTGCTAGGTTACGGATAGTACTTAGAACATCACCTACAAGTTCAGGGTCAAGTGCTGAGGTAGGTTCGTCAAATAATATTACTTCTGGACGCATTGCTAAAGCTCGTGCAATAGCGACTCTTTGCTGTTGACCTCCAGATAAATTTTTAGGAAAGAAGTTTTCTTTATCACGTAGACCAACTTGATCAAGTAGCTTACGGGCTTTAGCTACTGCTTCTTCACGCGGCTCTTTTTTTACTACAATTAAACCTTCTATAATGTTATCTAACACCGATCTATGTGGGAAAAGATGAAAATGCTGAAAAACAAATCCTACCTGTTGACGCAGGTAACAAATCTGTTTCTTTTGATGATATAATGGTATACTAGTATCTATTATAATATTACCTACCTGAATAGAGCCATAGTCTGGTGTTTCCAGCAGATTAATACTACGCAGTAAAGTTGTTTTACCAGAGCCACTAGGACCAATAATAGCTAAAACTTCACCTAGGCGTACCGTTAAATTAACGTTATTTAACACAGTATGATTATTAAATTTTTTTGTTAGTCCTTTAATCGCAATAGCAATCATGACATACTCCACATTTAGTATCGTTATTGCATGCATCATTGGAAAGCTATAACTAATTTGCTCGAACTTAGCTAGAAATACTTAATAAAGTACATACTTCGCTGTCTAGTAAACAATATTTAAAATGCATATTAGTTCAAGGAAACTACCTACTTTAAACAAAAATATACATTACTCTTTACACATACATAAATAAGTAAATAAATTAAATAAGGGAATGACTATTAATATATGCAAAATGATAATATATATCATATACTGAAAATCAGATAGTATTTCATCAAATACAGAGAATCTATCTCTTAAGATAGATATAAAATTAGTAATTTTATTCTAAAAATAATTAGTTTTGCTATCTATTTAATAGATTTTAAATATTTTAGTATTAAATAATTTTAAAAAATTTTTCATGATCTTAATGACTAAAATAAGCATTAAATAATAATTTGCTTATTTAAGAGCACTAACTTAGTTCTGCTAAATTAATATATTTAGCGAGCAATGCTACAGGAATATTACTTAGCCACGGAATATCACCTATTAATGGTGCGTCTAATCGATTACGTAACTCTGCTAAATAATGTTGCGACCAGGTTGTAGTTGGTTGTATATGATTAGCAATCCAACCAACTAGCTGTAGGCCAAACTGTCGTATGGCTAATGCAGTAAGTAGGGCATGGTTAATACAACCTAACTTCATCCCAATAACTAATATCACAGGTAGTTTCTCATAGTTAACCCAATCACTATATAGTATTCCTTCTCCTAACGGAGTAAACCATCCTCCTGCACCTTCTACGACAATCCAATCGGACTTTTGCTCTATTACTTTAAGTCCAGCTGATAGTTCAGATAGCTCAATATTTCGTCCTTCAGCACGGCAAGCAATATGTGGTGATGTGGGCTCACTAAATACCAATGGGTTTACCTGTGAATAAGATAGAATAACATTACTATTTGATAATAGTGCCAAAGCATCATTATTTCTTGGTCCGTCAAGTGTTAACTGATAACCAGTAGCTACTGGTTTATAGCCAGCCGCATGATAACCTATGCTAATAGCAGCTTGTAGCAACGCACAGGCTGCTAAGGTTTTACCAACATTGGTATCTGTTCCCGTAATAAAATAACGTTTAGTCACGATATAATACTCCATAAACTAATTGATAGCTAAGTGGTAACCCTAAAGCATGTCTAGGCCAGGCTTCTTCTAATGCTCGGAAACGCGTCCTACTAGTTAAACCCAATCCATGACCAATATATAAATAACTAGCACCTACACCTTTAATTTCATTAAATAAATCTATTAATTTGGAATAATATAGGGTTTTTTGTTCTATGACTATCTTATGGTTATAAGCTTGGAAAGCAGCAGCAATATCCGTTTGTGGTAAAAAACGATTAATATGTATATTATTATCTACTTGCCTCCATGCAAGTTCTAGCTCATGTAGAGAACCATAAGCTAGAGTCGATACAGCTAAGATACCACCTGGACGTAGTACCCTATGAAATTGATTTAATACCTGCGGTAAATCTTCGCACCATTGTATAGCTAGGTTACTAAAAACACATTCTACTGTAGATGTTGCTATTGGTAACTGTTCAATATCACCGATAATATAAGCAGCTGCTGAATGCTGTTGCTGAGCAATAACTAACATAGCAGCAGAAATATCTAAAGCAATAACATAATTACCTTCGCGTTGCCAGCAACGGCTAAACCAACCAGTACCGCAACCAGCATCTAGCAATAACTGACTACTTCTTCTCGGACCGATTAAAGAACGCAAACGTTCACCGCAATAACGTTGAAAAGCTGCGTATCTATCATAATGCTGTGCTGCACGACTAAAACTACGAGCGATACCTTGTTTATGGTTATTTATTGACATTAGCTAATGCTTCTAATAGTTGTTCAATATCATTGTAATTATGAGCTGCTGTAAGGGTAATACGTATCCGTGCACTATTAGGTGGTACAGTCGGAGGACGAATAGCTGTTAACCATAAGCCTTGTTCTCGTAGCTGACTTACTAAATTTAATGTACTTAAATTATCGCCAATTAATAATGGCTGAATAGCTGTTATCGATGGTAATAGCCTATATCCTAATCCTAATGCTTGTATACCATAGCGAAAATGATTAATATTATCTTGAAGTTGCTGACGTAAAGCTTTTCCTGTTATTGTACGTATAAGAGTGAGAGCAACTTCTGTTGCGGCTACTATTGCTGGAGGTAATGCCGTACTATAAATTAGATGTGAAGAAAACTGTATTAGATATTCAGCTACTTGTTCCTGGCACAATACAGCAGCACCACTAACTCCTACCGCTTTGCTAAAATTCACTATTAATATCTCAGGACGAAAGTCCTGATTTAAATCCCAACAACATCCACATCCATCTAAGCCTAAAATGCCGAAACCATGAGCATCATCTACCATTAACCAGCTGCTATCTACAGCACGTATATATGGTATCATAGTAGATAATGGTGCTTGGTCTCCATCCATGCTGAAAACACCTTCAGTGATTACTAAACAGTTACTCTGACAAAATCGTTGCAATAAATGTTGTAATGAGCTGATATCGTTATGTCGAAACCTAATTAGTTCTGCCGAAGATTGAATAGCGGCATTTAGTAAAGATGAATGGCTTAAACGATCTGCGAAAATATAATCTCCGACAGTTGTTAATGCGCTAATAACAGCCTGATTAGCAATATAACCAGAACAAAATAATAGTGCTCGTGGAAAACTAAGCCAGTTGGCTAACTGATTTTCTAGTCGTTGATGTCTTGGACTATAACCTATAACGTGACCAGAACCACCAGAACTAATTCCTTCATCTATTGCTACCTGCTGATAAGCGGCAATTACTTCTGGATGCCGCGCAAGTCCAAGGTAGTCATTACTTGAGAAGTTTAAATAACGTTTCCCCTGGTATGTTAATATACGGTCATTACCACCGCTGATTAGCTTACGATATCGATAAGCTTTTTTCTGTTTCTGTATAGCTAGCGCTTTTTCGCAACGCTGTATCCATAAACTAGTCATGAGCTAATAGTATTATCATGCTGTTGGTTATCATGAAGTAATAATTTCTTTTTCTTCCAATTAGAATTTTTTATTGTAGTATGTTTTTCTATCTGCATTCCCAACTTACGGAATAGTCTTTTATCACTATCTTCGGTGGGATTAGAAGAGGTAAGTAGTTTGCGGCCGTAAAAAATAGAGTTAGCACCTGCCATAAAGCATATAGCTTGTGTTTGTTCGTTCATCTGTTCACGACCAGCCGATAATCGAACATAAGAGGTAGGCATCATAATACGAGTAACCGCAATCATACGGATCAAATCAAATGGATCTACATCCTTATTATCAAACATTGGCGTACCGCGTACTTTAACCAGCATATTAATTGGCACACTAGATGGAGGTTCTGGTAAATTAGCGAGTTCAACTAAAAGTCCTGCGCGATCACTAATAGTCTCGCCTAATCCTATAATACCACCAGAGCAGATTTTTATCCCTGCTTTACGAACATTTTCAATTGTATTAAGCCTATCTTGATAACTACGCGTAGTAACAATAGAATGATAAAATTCTGGTGATGTATCTAGATTATGATTATAAAAATCTAAGCCTGCTTTTGCTAAGCGTTGTGCTTGTTGAGGTTTCAATATACCTAAGGTCATACATGTTTCTAAGCCTATCGCTTTTACTCCTGTGACTATTTGCTCAAGTAGTGGCATATCACGATCATGTATTTTTTTCCAAGCTGCGCCTATACAGAAACGTGTTGAACCTGCATCACTTGCTTTTTTTGCAGCTGCTAAAACTTGTGGTAACTGTACTAGAGGCTCATTATCTAATTTAGTTTCATAATGGGAGCTCTGTGGACAGTATTTACAATCTTCTGCACAGTTACCAGTTTTAATTGATAATAGTGTACTAATTTGCACTTGTCCTAGTCTAAAATATTTTCTATGAACTTGTTGAGCTTGAAATAGTAAATCAAAAAAAGGCTTATTAAATAGTGATATTGCTTGTTCTCTATTCCAACGTTGAGTAACTTGCATAATTTATATGCTCCTATATCTTCTATTATATAATAGTAGTATTATTTTATAATTTATCTTTATACTGTCAATACAATATTATTTATTATAATTGATAGGATTCAATTATGCATATAGATTATCTGATGTTTGATCGTTATCATATCTGGCATCCCTACACTTCTATGACTAATCCGTTACCTAGTTATCCAGTTATCTCAGCCTTAGGTTATGAACTAATCCTAAGTAATGGTCGTCGATTAGTAGACGGAATGTCATCTTGGTGGGCGGCTATTCATGGTTATAATCATCCGGTTATTAACCAGGCTATGAATGACCAGATAAGTCGTATGTCACATGTGATGTTTGGGGGTATCACACACTATCCAGCCATAGAATTATGTCAACGCCTTGTAGCTTTAACACCTTCTGGTTTAGATTGTGTGTTTTTATCTGATTCTGGATCAGTAGCAGTAGAAGTAGCCATGAAAATGGCTTTACAGTACTGGCAAGCTCGCGGAAAACCACGTCATAAGTTTCTAGCATTACGTCAAGGTTATCACGGTGATACCTTTGGCGCAATGTCGGTATCAGATCCAGATAATTCTATGCATCAACTATATCAAGACTATCTGCCCAAACACCTATTCGTTAATTCTCTGCAACGACGTTTTGGAGAAATTTGGCGCGATGGCGATGAATTAGAATTAAGTAGAATTATTGCAGCTAATCATGCATATCTAACTGCTGTAATTCTAGAACCTATTGTACAAGGCGCAGGTGGTATGTACTTCTACCACCCAAACTATTTAAAGATAGCACGTAAGTTGTGTGATCAATATGAGTTACTACTAATTGCCGATGAAATAGCTACTGGTTTCGGAAGAACTGGTGAATGGTTTGCCTGTAATCACGCAGGTATATCACCAGATATTATCTGTTTAGGTAAAGCACTAACAGGCGGTACGATGACACTGTCTGCTACATTAACATGCAGAAATGTAGCAGAAACTATTAGTAAAGGTGATGCTGGCTGCTTTATGCATGGTCCAACTTTCATGGGTAATCCGCTTGCATGTGCTGCAGCAAACGCAAGTATTTCATTACTAGAAGATGAAAGCTGGCGAACACGTGTTGATACTATAGCTACACAACTACGTACAGGTTTACTACCTTTAGTAAATAATAAACATGTCCGAGATGTACGGATATTAGGTGCTATTGGGGTAGTTGAGACTAAATTACCAATAGCAATATCTGCGCTACAGAGCTGGTTTGTTAATCAAGGAGTTTGGATTAGACCATTTAGTAGATATATATATCTTATGCCGCCATATATCATCGATAGCGAAGCTATGCAACGATTACTATGCGCTATATCTAGTGCTTTAAACTGTGAAAAATTTTTTGTTACACCAGATAAATACTAGAAGCATTACTTCTATAGATCAATTATTGCTACGTACATAGGGCCATGACCTACTTCATAGCGAGCTAATGGTTTTAACATACCATTTTTTTGATTTATGTTATATACTGTAATATAATTTGACTTTTGTCCACTAACAATTAAATAACGACCTGTAGCATCGATATTAAATCCTCGTGGCTGAATTTCGGTTTCTTGATAACCCATGAACTGTAATAAACTTCCATGCTCTAATATACGAAAATATGCTATAATACTAGCACTGCGTTCACTACAATATAGCCATTGGCTATTAGGGGTAATATGGATGTCTGCTGCCCATCTAGCATTAGCTAAATGAGACGGCATAATATCTATATTTTGTACTATATTAGGTACATCGCCGGTCATATGATTTGTAGTACATATGCTAATTGTGCTATTTAATTCATTAATAACATATGCATATCGACCAGATTTATGAAATACCATGTGGCGTGGACCAGCCCCAGTGATGCTATGTATAGCATTTGGTTTATAGGGTATTAACGTACCTAATTCGGCTCTGCGGAAGATACTGATACGGTCTTCTTTTAGACAAGGAACCCATACTAATAGGTTATTAGTATCTACATTAGATGAATGACAATTGGTCAAACCATCTATAATTTGTAATAATGTACCTACAATCCCCTGTTCGTTAATTTTGTGAACACTTAAGCAGCTACCATTGTAAGAAGCACAATATAAGTTTTTGCCAAATAAATCGGTGCTTAAATGGGTAGGAGTGTTCGGTAAGGATGTTTGATCTACCTCATAAAGTAAACCACTATTAATATCAATACTATAGCTCACTATGCTGCAGATAGGACGAATACCAAGATACAGATGGGTTTTTGCAGGATGAATTGCCATTGGCTGACCAATTCCTGGAGTATTTACAACTTGTATTAAAGTTAGTAGACCTGCTTGATTCATCTGTAAAACATGAACTTGCTGACTTTCAGGACTAGAAACATAAACAATGGTATTCATTTATTATTACACCTGTTAAGCGATAATTATCGCTTATATTTATAAGACAATTTTTCTTCTATTGATAGAAGAGAGAAGTAGGTATAATTAGACTGTGGTACCCGGGACGAGAATCGAACTCGTATAGCTTAAAGCCGAGGAATTTTAAATCCCTTGTGTCTACCAATTTCACCACCCGGGCATAGAAAAATGTAAGGCGCGTTCCGGAATCGAACCGAAGTTAACGGATTTGCAATCCGCTGCATAACCACTCTGCCAACGCGCCATATATGTCTAAAAAGAGATGATGCTGAATTATTAATATTAAGTAATATATCCATAATAATAAATAGGAATAAACACGTAGATATAACATTTCTGATTACGATCTTGATAAAGATAGCGATTCATACATTATGAGTATTCATTTGGAGCGGGAAACGAGATTTGAACTCGCGACCCCAACCTTGGCAAGGTTGTGCTCTACCACTGAGCTATTCCCGCTATACCCCTACCATAAACTAAATTATACTCAGCTAAAAATATCAGTCAAGATAATTACTTTTTTTAAGCACTAAAGTATACCATGTATTAGATAAATACAGAAACATTGACCACAATGTGAATATTGTGGCAATATATAAAGCAAAAATACCTGCGAGTATTACTAGTTCTTGAGGACGCCATAATAGTGCTATTAATGCCAGTATTTGTACCGTAGTTTTAATTTTGCTAATCCAAGTCACTACTATACTATGATCTTTGCCAATTTTAGCCATCCATTCACGCAATGCCGAGACTAAAATTTCACGTGTAATTACAGTTACTACTGGTAACGTAATCCACCAGGCGTGAAAATGTTCTGCTATAAGCACCAATGCAACGGCTACCATAACCTTATCAGCAACAGGATCAAGGAAAGCACCAAAACGGGTTGTTTGTTGCCAATAACGTGCTAAAAAGCCGTCAAATAAGTCAGTTATAGCCGCCATTAAGAAAATTAATGCACTAGCTAATGGTCCCCACTTAAAGGGTAAATAGAAAGCTAAAACAAAGAACGGTATAGTGACAATACGGCATAAAGTAAGACAAATAGGTATATTTAGCATAGTACTTTGGTAACTCTCTAGCTAGAATAGACGTTACTAGTGCCTTACTAGCATTAGTATTTCAAGACGATAATTAATATCATCTTGTTCAATAAAAATAGTCTCTTATTATTTACTGTAGCACATGTACCAATTTACATTGGCTAACTACTATTTCATCCTATAAATAGTTTAATAKGTTTGCAATAATATTTATTATCTACTGTTTATAACTATTGTTCTTTGTTGTTCCACTTAAATATCYACTATAAGTTTGATAGTGGTGCTGATGGAATTGACGATAAAAACCTAGCAGTGTAATAAGACCTATCATACCTAGCATAACCCAAGGTAACTGCGGTATATCCAGCTGGTTACCCATATCATAAAGCCAGCCGCCACCGCTATAACCAATGGCTCCTCCTAAAGCTAGACCAAGACGACTAAAACCCATATAGCTACCACGTGCACGATTATCAGCTAGTGATGCACCTAAGGTTTCGCGTGCTGGTTCAGCAATAATAGAACCAGTATAAAATATACCTATTAGCAAAAATAATACCTGTAAATTATGAATCATGCCTATAGGAATGATGCTTAGTAACATAATAGTTAGACCAGCCATAAATCGGTTTTCTAAGCTGAAGCGTTTCTCACTCCATCGAGCAATAGGGTATAATAATGATAACGATAAGGCTGCTTCAATAGCATATGTCCATCTTACTGCAGCTAACTGACCAGCTACTTCATTTACTCTTATAGGTAGTATTAACATAACCTGTACTGATAATATATAATAACCAGTTAATGTAAAAACATAGGTGACAAAACGCTGGTCGTATAGTACCCGTCGTATTCCTTCTAACATAGAGGTCTGTGCATTAGAAATACGGTATGCTGGTAGTAGCCAGGCGTTTAAAATAGCAGCAAACAGAAATAGTAATGCTCCTGCTAGACAAACTAGCTTAAAATTATATTGTAATAACCAGCTACCAAGCAGTGCTCCAACCATTGCACAAGTACTATCCTGTATCATTAATAATGAATAAAAACGACCTCGTTCCCACGGTCTAGTAAGTTTCATAACTAGCGCAGTACGCGGAGGATCAAATAACGTGCCACCTAAAGCTGATAAGATGCAAGATACCCAAAGTAGCCATGGCTTATCAGCAATGCCCATGAAAATGAAACCTAGAGCACGCATTAACATGCCAGTTATGATCATAGGTTTTGCTCCAAGCTTATCGGCGAAAGCACCGCCAAAAATTCCTAGACCTTGCTGGATAAATTGTCGCAGTCCAAGAGCAATACCTACTAGTAGTGCGGTCCAGCCAAGTTGATCTACAAAACGAATTGAAATCAACGGAAATACCATATAAAAACCCATTACTACTAAAATATTATCCATCAATAAAAAATACTTACCCAAGCTTCGAGCTTGTGATACCGAAGACATGTTACACCATAGTTGATAATTGAAATGATCATACACCATATTTTGAACGTAATATGAGCTAAGCAATATTATGGAATATAGTTATGGAGGATATTTAAAATCGCACAAAATTTACAACCAAAATTATGTTACGAAACTAAACTTAAGTTGCCGATAAGATCTACGAATGCAAATAATTTTCTGAAAAATTAGAAAATTATTCTACTAAGTTAATTTGATGTTATAAACGTTATTTCACTTCTATGCCTTTATTTTGTAAGTCAGCGTGGTAGGAGGAACGTACAAAAGGACCGCAAGCAGCATAGGTAAAGCCCATGGCCAGCGATTCTAATTTCATTTCATTAAATTCTTGTGGAGTTATATAACGTTGAACCGGTAAATGATTACTACTAGGTTGTAGATATTGACCTAGCGTGAGCATAGTAACATTATGCTGGCGTAAATCACGCATAACTTCAATTATCTCCTCTCTTGTTTCACCTAGACCCATCATGAGACCAGATTTTGTTGGTAAAGATGGATTATATTCTTTGAATTTTTTAAGTAATTTCAATGACCGATGATAATCGGCGCCTGGTCGAATATGACGGTAAAGACGTGGTACGTTTTCTATATTATGGTTAAAGACATCCGGTGGTGAAGTATTCAAAATTTCTAATGCTGTCTTCATGTGACCACGGAAGTCTGGTACAAGTACTTCGATACGAGTAGCAGAATTTTTAGCTCGTATCGCACGGATACAATCAACAAAATGTTGCGCGCCCCCGTCATATAGATCATCACGGTTAACCGAAGTTATTACTACATAACGTAATCCCATATTAGTAATAGTTTCTGCTAGTTTTTCTGGTTCATGAATATCTGGAATTAACGGCCTACCATGAGCTACATTACAAAATGGGCACCTGCGAGTACAGATATTACCTAGTATCATAAAAGTAGCAGTACCATTGTTAAAACATTCAGCAAGATTAGGACAACATGCTTCTTCACATATTGTGTATAAGCTACTTTTGTTCATTGTCTTCTTAATTACTTTAATCTTGTAATCAGAAGATGGAAGTTTAATTTTTAGCCATAAAGGCTTATGTAATTTTTTTTCTATCTTTACCATCTACTTACTTGTTCACTTAATTTCACGCTATGTGTTTAACTCTCGCTATTATTTAGGTAATCATTATAATGCCAGGTTTTAATAGCTCCTGTATTAGTTCCTCCTAATAAAGATAGAAAGACCTCAAGTAAAACTTTAACGACATCTGTTGTATTATATACTACTGGTGAAAGCCTGCTTAATTGAGTCATACGTAAGCCAACTTCCCCGCAGGGATTAATAAGTAAAAAAGGAGATAAATCCATGGCAATATTTAAAGCTAAACCGTGTAAAGAACAACCTTTTCTAATACGTAGACCAATAGAACAAATTTTATCATCTCCTACATATACGCCTGGTGCATCTTTTTTACTATAAGCAGTCGTAATAGCAAATTTATAAAGTGTAGTAATAACAGTTTTTTCTAGTATTGTAATTAAATCACGTACAAGTAGATTACGCCGTCGTAAATCTAGCATAACGTACATTACTTGTTGACCTGGGCCATGATAAGTAATCTTTCCACCTCGATCACTTTGTACTACCGGAATATCTCCAGGTATTAGCAGCAAGTACTCTGATTCACTAGCATTTCCCTGAGTAAATACTGGTGGATGCTGTACTAGCCATATCTCATCAATAGTATTAGCTTTACGTCGCTCAGTAAAACGTTGCATAGCCACTAAAACTAGTTGATAAGCTTGTATACCAAGCTGGCGAATAATTACATTGTTCGTCACAAATCTCTGTACCTATAGAGATCTTTATTTTGCTCAAAGATAAGTTACACAACTAAGTTATTTACTTATATTATCTATTTTTAGATAAATAGTCTAAATATCTCTTTATATTTATCTCTACTGATAATTATAAACTAATTGATAACATTTTTCGATGAGTATGTATTGACATAACTATACCAAAACTAGTCATAAACATAATTAACGATGATCCACCATAACTTACTATTGGTAACGGTATACCAACAACGGGCAAAATACCACTAACCATGCCTATATTAACGAATATATAACAGAAAAAAATAAGCATTACTTCTCCTGCTATAAGACGACTAAAAGTATTTTGTGCATGAATGGCAATAATGATAATGCGGATAATTACTCCAAGATATAGCGATAGAAGCAATAATACGCCAAATAATCCTAGTTCTTCGCTTATGACAGCGAAGATGAAATCAGTATGACGCTCAGGTAAGAACTCTAACTGAGATTGGGTACCGTGTAACCATCCTTTACCGTTCAAACCACCAGATCCTATAGCTATCTTTGATTGGATAATATTATAGCCAGCACCAAGAGGATCAATTGTTGGATCTAATAGCATAATTACTCGATTCCTTTGATAATCATGCATAAAGAAAAACCAAATAAAAGGAATTATCATTAATGCTAGTAACCCAGTTATAATAATTAATTTCCAATTAATACCAGATAAGAACAGCATAAACATACCAGAAAGACTTATTAGTATTGCTGTTCCTAAGTCTGGTTGCACAGCCACTAAGATAGTTGGTATAATGACTAATATCAAAACAATTACCACCTTCTTGAAAGAAGGTGGATAAGTATCTCTATTAATAAAACGAGCTACTATTAATGGCACAGCAACTTTTGCGATTTCTGCTGGTTGAAAACGCACAAAGCCTAAATCTAACCAACGCTGTGCTCCTTTGCTAATTTGCCCATAAATATCTACTATCACTAGTAGCAATATGCAGAAAATATATAAATAGGGTGCCCATGCTTCATAAAATCGTGGTGGCGTTTGTGCTGATACTAACATAACTAGTATCCCTATTATAATCTGAATAATCTTATTTTCCATCATGTCTATATTTTGACCACTAGCACTCCACATCACAAAAATACTATAGAGTAATAGTAACATGATAAAAAATAACAATATTAAGTCGATATTTGTTTTATACCAATGATTCATCATTGTATTTTTATTAAGCATTTTTTTTATTAGATAGTAGAATATAATCTAAAATATTTCTCGTAATAGTACCTGCAGATGGCCCGATTCCGCCATTTTCTAATAAAACTACTACACAGACTGTTGGGTTATCGTATGGAGCAAATGCTGTCATCCATTTATGATCACGTAACCTTTCATTAATTTTATGAACATTATATTTTTCATTTGCTTTTAAGCTATATACTTGAGCAGTACCTGATTTTGCCGCTGTCTTATAAGGTGTATTGGCAAAATAATGACGTGCTGTACCATTAGGATGATTAGCAACACCATACATACCATCTTTAGCTATCTCCCAAAAACCAGAATAAGGATCACCAATATTCGTCTCTTCATACTGATGATATGATATTATATTATCATCTTGTTCCCTTGTTCCCAACAGTAAATGTGGTTTATATACAGAACCATTGTTAATAAGTGTTACTAGAGCTTTTAATATTTGTAATGGTGTAGCTGTCCAATATCCTTGTCCAATTCCAACCACAATTGTGTCTCCTGGATACCACGGTTCATGAAAACGTTTCATTTTCCAGTTACGTGTTGGCATTATACCCGTATGCTCCTCTGTAATATCAATTCCCGTATAATGACCATAGCCAAATTTCATCATCCACTCGGCTAGTAGGTCGATACCCATATCATAAGCAACTTGATAAAATAAAGTATCTGCTGACTCCTCAATAGCCTTAATTATATTTAATTTACCATGCCCATAGTGTTTCCAGTCCCGATAGCGTTTTCCTGATCCTGGTAATTGCCACCATCCTGGGTCAAATATCGAGAAGTATTCGTTAATTACTCCTACTGTTAATGCTGATACTGCAATATAAGGCTTCACAGTTGAAGCTGGAGGATATAACCCTTGAGTTACACGGTTAATAAGAGGATAATTGTGATCATTAAGTAGATTTTGATAATCGTTACTCGAAATACCTTCTACAAAAAGATTCGGATTAAAACTAGGGTTAGATACTAATGCTAAAATACCACTGTCCCGTGGATCTATTACGACAACTGCCGCACGATTCCCAGTAAGTAGTTTGTTAATATACTGTTGTAGATTTAAATCGATTGTTAGATAAATATCTTTACCTGATTCAGGTAGCTGATGATATAAATTACGAATAATATGACCACGGTTATTAACTTCAACCTTATTATAGCCTATACTACCATGTAGTTTATTTTCATAGTAACGTTCAATGCCTAGTTGACCGATTTCATTTGTTGCTGCATAATTAGATATTAGGCCTTGTTTTTCTAGCTTAGCTAGATTATTAGCATTTATTTTTGAAACATATCCGATGACATGGGTGAATGTAGAGCAATAAGGGTAATAACGATGCTGGTATTTTTTGATCTCTACGCCAGGAAAACGGAACTTATTCACCGCAAAATGAGCCTGTTGTACATCAGTAAGATCTAATTTTAATGGTATTGACGTTAATTTTTGTGCATTTTGTAGCTTTTTGTTAAAATTAGCTATATCTTGATCAGTAAGATCTACAAGAGGACGAAGAGCATCGAGAGTCTTTTTTAGATTATTAACTTTTTCTACCACTAATTCTAGTTGATAAATAGTACGGTTAAATGCTATTGGCGTACCGTGACGATCAAAAATTTTTCCTCTACTTGGTAGAATTGGTATTATTTTAGTGCTATTTTGATTAGATCGATTACGATAATTTTCAAAGCTAATAACCTGTAACTGATATAAATGAGCTATTAGTATACTAATAAGTAGTAATATTATAGTAAATGATATTGTGACTCGGCGCATAAATAGTGCTAATTCAGCTGAAGAGTTACGTAATGGTTCGTTTGTTTTTTTCATATTATTCAATAATTTTAATAAAATTATTTATGCTTATTTGTTATATAGCATTAATATATAACTTATAGTTCTAACGGTATAAACCTTGCTTATTAATATAAGCATGTACCGAATGTGTCAATAGATCATAGTACGGTAGTATGGCATGTACACGCCCACGAATATCACTAGCTGATATAGCTAATTCTGGGGTTTCGGCGCAATATACAAGTCCAGCTGGTTGGTAGTTAAGTGCAGAGGGATCATCAGTAAAACGATATTCCATCCAGTTATTATTCTTATATCCAGCGATACCATACTGGTAACCAGGTCGAGCGCAAACTAGAATATGGCATAGTTCAAATAGTTCTTGACTTCGGTGCCACTGTGGTAGTGTTAATAATGAATCTTGACCGATAATTAAACCTAGTGGTGCCATAGGACCATATTCACTACGTAAAACTTTAAATGTTTCTACTGTCCAAGATGGCGTATTACGGCGTAATTCACGTTCATCAATCACAAATAGCTTACCTGGAGTATCAGCAATAGCTAATCGTGTCATTCTTAATCGTTGCTGAGGTGTTGCCTTTGGTAACGGACGATGTAGTGGAATATGATTTGGTAACAGGATTACTTGTTTTAAATTAACTAACTGTGCTAATGCTATCACGGGTTGTAAATGACCATGATGAATAGGATCAAAGGTTCCACCATAGAACGCAGTTAATAATCTTTTAGCCATGAATCATTAATGCTGGAAGCAGCTGATTACCACATAATAACTGTGATAGAGCATTTATATCAGCCCATACATTATCAATATAATCTTGCTTAAGTATCAATTCAATTTTGAGCATAAGTGCTATTGCCTGATATAGTTGCTGTATATTAAGACGCTGTATAGCCCTAATAAATCCTTTTCTGCGGAAGGTACTAATTTTATGTTGGTCGAATAACTTACTAAGAGTATTACTTGTTGCTTTACGTTTCAAAGTCAGCAATAAAAAAATCTCTTTCTGGAGGTAATATAGTAACATAATAGGTTCCATAGCTTCATTTTTTAGCTGCTGAAGGATATGATGAGCACGTTTGCTGTTGCCAGATAATATGGCATTAATCCAATGAAAATGAGTAAAATGAGATACATCATTAACAGCATCTTCTATCCGGGATAAAGTAAGTATCCCATCAGGATAAATTAACTTTAGGTGTTCAAGTGTCTGAACTAATGCAGTTAAGTTATTTTCATAGTTATGACACAGTAACTCACAAGCTGCATTATCGAGCGATAGCTGCATCTTATTAGCACGTTTATTTACCCATAATGGTAAATGTGCTGTTTCCGGTGTACTACAATCAACTAATACCCCATTATGGTTAGTTAATACATTGAACCAAACACTTTTCTCATGACTACTAGTTAATTGATAAATACGTAAAATTAGTAGTAAATCTCGATGTAATAGCGACGTAAGCATTATAAGCTTTTTACCTATATTTACCGTTAAGCCATTATCTGGTAATGTTACTAGTAGAATCTTGCGATGAGCAAATAAGCTTAGCTCTTTACTAAAACTAAATATAGCATCCCAATTAGTTACTTCATCTAAAACAACGTTGTAATTTTCCTGAAAATTTAGGGATTGCGCTTTAGTGTAAATATGATCTTGACTTTCTTGTAACAAGAGGAGATCTCTCCCTAATAGTAAATAGCAAGGACGTAAATACTTTTGTAGTTGTGCTTTTAACTGATCTGGAAAGATTCGTATCATTTCATTGCATTAATATAATCACATACTATATAGTATTTAGTAGCATTTATATATATTATCATACTAGATTTATCTATTATGTATGTTTACGGATAAGTTTTACTGTTATTAGAACAATAAATCACAGCACAAACTGCTATGATTTATGATTAATGTAAAACGAATCTTCGGGTATCGTATAAGGGTTCCTGAGGTATTAGCATTCAATGAATAAAACTATTTTAAAACTAGGTTGAGTAATTTGCCAGGCACATAAATTATTTTTTGTACTTTAGTTCCTTCTAGATATTTAGCGACTAATTTTTCTTTAGAAGCACGTTCAATAATCAATGCTTTATCGGCACTAACTGGTACTATAATTTTACTCCTGAATCTACCATTAATCTGAATTACTATTAAGTTAGTATCTTCTACCAAAGCTAATTGATCTACTATAGGCCATGGTGCATTATCAATATCTCCTTCTCCATTTAGTGCTTGCCATAGCTTAAAGCATAGATGAGGAGTAAATGGATATAACATACGAACTACCGCCAGTAGAGCTTCCTGCACTATAGCACGGTCTTGTTGACTATGGTATGAGGCATGCATTAGTTTATTTGTTATTTCCATCAGAGCAGCAATAGCAGTATTAAAAGCATAACGACGACTAATATCATCGGTAACTTTAGCTATGGTTTGATGTAGTTCTCTTCTCAGTATTTTATTATCGTTACTCATAGCTGCTAAATCTAACTTAATTACCTTACCGCGCTGAATATGATCATAAGTTAACTTCCAGAGACGTTTCAAAAATCGATTAGCACCTTCTACACCAGATTCTCGCCATTCTAAGGCCATTGTTACTGGAGATGCAAACATTATAAATAGACGTATAGTATCGGCACCATATTTTTCTACCATGGTTAGTGGATCTATACTGTTATTTTTAGATTTAGACATTTTGATCGTACCAGCATATACTAAATGATGACCCTGTAAGTCAATAGCATTAATGATATTACCTTTTTCGTCACGTTGTACTCGAACATTAATGGGTGATACCCATATACGCTCACCAGTAGTACAACTAATATAGTAAAATGAATCAGCTAGCACCATACCCTGACATAATATGCGTATTGTCGGCTCATCTGAGGTTAACATACCAGCATCGCGTAATAATTTATGATAAAAACGGAAGTACATTAAGTGCATGATAGCATGTTCAATACCTCCAATATATTGATCTATAGGTAACCAATAGTTTGCCGCAGTAGTATCTAACATGCCTTGGTCATAATTTGGACAGGTATAACGCGCGTAGTACCATGAAGATTCCATAAAAGTATCGAAAGTATCTGTTTCACGCGTTGCTATATTATTATTATAATTTGTTTTCATCCATAGATGATCATCTTTAAGTGGATTAGAGATACTATTTATCAAAAGATATTCAGGTAGTATTACTGGAAGCTGATCTACTGGAGTTGGTACTACAGTACCATCTTCTAGTGTCATCATAGGTATTGGTGTACCCCAGTACCGTTGACGTGAAATCACCCAGTCACGCAGACGATAGTTGACTTTTGTTTCTCCTATACCACGTGCTACTAATATATCAGTAATTATTTTACTGGCCTCTAGAGAACGAAGACCATTAAACTCGCCAGAATTATATAGAATTCCTTCGGGAATAATCCCGCTAATCGTAGGTTTACTACCGTCTATATTACGGATAATATTTTTCACAGGTAGATTATATTGACGGGCAAAATCCCAATCACGTTGATCGTGTCCGGGTACAGCCATGATTGCTCCTGTACCATAATCCATTAGTACAAAATTGGTAACCCATATTGGAAGTTTCTCTTCTGTTAGCGGATGGATAGCGTATAGACCAGTAAATATGCCAGTTTTAACCCTATTAACTTTCACTATTTCTGCTTCTGATAATTTCGTAGGACGGCTATGTTCAATAAAATCAGATAATAGTCGATTATTGTTAGCAGCTTGCTGTGCCAAATGATGATTAATTGCAATCGATAAATAGGTAACACCCATTAAGGTATCAGGACGAGTAGTATAAATAGTAAGTGTTTCTTTCATGTCAATTACTTGAAAGGTAATATTGATTCCTTCAGAACGACCAATCCAGTTACGTTGCATATTTTTTATTTGTTCAGGCCAACCATCTAGTTTATCTAGATCATGAAGTAACTGGTCTGCATAAGCAGTAATTTTTAAGAACCACTGTGGAATATCTTTTAACATAATAGGAGCACCACATCGCCAGCAGCAACCATCAATAACCTGTTCATTAGCTAATACTGTTTGATCATTTGAGCACCAGTTAACAAATGAGGTCTTTTTATAAACTAAGCCTTTCTCATATAACTGGATAAAGAACCATTGTTCCCAACGGTAGTACTCTGGTCGACATGTTGTTATTTCACGGCTCCAGTCATAACTAAATCCTAGTTGCTTTAATTGTTTTTTCATCGTTTCAATGTTGGCATAGGTCCAGGTAGCGGGTGCAGTTTGATTTTTCAATGCCGCTCTTTCAGCAGGTAAACCAAATGCATCCCAACCAATTGGTTGCATTACGTTTTTACCTAACATTCGATGATAGCGAGAAAGTACGTCGCCTATTGTATAATTACGTACATGTCCCATGTGCAAATTGCCAGATGGATATGGTAGCATAGAGAGACAATAATATTTTTCTTTACTAAAATCTTCAGTTACGGTAAAGGTATTATTTTCGTGCCAGTATTGCTGAATGGTGGATTCAATATTTTTGGGGTCATAAAACTCTTGCATAGCAGTAAGTCATCCTTAAGCAAAATGATGCCTTAATTTGAATAGTTAGCTAGCCTACCTAGTTTCCTTTATGGCAAGCATACTACTGTTAGTATATAACTCATAGATAGTTGGTCAGCAAAAGAACTGCCGTGATCTAATTGAAGAAATAAGATTAATTTAAGCCAGCCATAATAGTGCTAAAATTAATTAATGAACTTATTCTTTAGGTATACTCACCTGAGTATTATCTATTAGCCTAGCCTTACCTAGCCAAGCACTAAATAATACTACCACCTTTTTACTATTTATGGTAATTGGTTGGAGAGTTATAGCATCACGTATTTCTAATATTTCCGGAGTAAATCCAAACTTACTTAATTGTTTTGCTGCTTTATTAAGTAGAACGTCTATATTTTTTTCACCAGAACATAAATTAGTTACTAGTGTTTGCATAACTTGATACAGTTTAGGTGCTATCTTGCGTTGTTCTGGCGTTAGATAACTATTGCGTGAACTCAATGCTAAACCATCGTTGGCACGTACAGTTGGTACTGCAATTATCTCAATATCATAGTTCATATCACGTACCATCTGCCGAATTAGTACTAATTGTTGAAAGTCTTTTTCACCAAAATAGACTACATTAGGCTGTACTAAATTAAATAATTTACTGATAATTGTAGCTACTCCACGAAAGTGGTTTGGTCGGTAAATACCTTCTAATATACTTGATAAGTTGGGCACATCTAGAAATGTATGGCAATTAATGTTATCCCGATACATTGTTTCTACCGAGGGGACAAAAACTGCATCTACACCAATCTTATGAAGTTTTTCATAATCTGACTGTAAAGTACGTGGATAAAGGAATAAATCTTCCTCCCTATCGAATTGCATGGGGTTCACAAATATGCTGACAATAACAATATTAGTATGTGACCGCCCTTGATTAACTATAGTCATATGCCCATCATGTAGATTACCCATGGTTGGGATAAGGGCGATACTTTGTATTGATTTGCGCCACTGCTTAATTGTTTGACGCAAGATAGTAATATTATCGATAATAAGCACGTACCTAATCCTTTGATGTTAGGAGAAATAGTGTTGTACTGCAGGAAATTTACCAGTTTCTACTTCTTGTACATAAAGCTGAATCGCTGTAGGAATATCTCTACTATCAGTGAGAAAATTTTTAGCGAAAGATGGAATACGATTCCCCGTAATACCTAGTATATCTTGCATTACCAAGATCTGGCCGTCCGTGACAGGACCAGCACCAATACCAATAACTGGTATTGTTAATACGTCTGCTATTCGTTCAGACAAAGTAATTGGTACACATTCTAGGACTAGCATTTGAGCTCCAGCAAGTTCCAATGCTATTGACTCAGATAATATCCTATCTGCACTATCTTTATCTCTACCCTGAATTTTATAACCACCTAAGATATTTACTGATTGAGGAGTTAAACCTAGATGGCAGCATACTGGTACAGCACGATCGGTTAAGCATCGGACGATTTTCGTTACCCAGCAACCACCACCTTCTAGTTTAACTATATTAGCACCTGCTCGCATAAGTGCTGCAGCGTTATCATAAGCCTGATATAAAGTAGCGTAACACATAAATGGTAGGTCCGCTATTAGTAAGCAGTATGGTGCGCCACGACGAACACAACGTGTATGGTAAATCATATCTTCTAATGTTACAGGTAACGTGGAATCATTTCCTTGAATAGTCATACCTAGTGAATCTCCTACTAACATTACTTGAATACCATTCTGTTCAAATAAAGAAGCAAAAGCTGCATCATAAGCAGTAATAGCAGCAAATTTTTGTTGTCGCTGTTTATATTTACGTAAATGTGAAATTGTCGTTATATTCATATAACCTCTATCTAGCTTTGTTAAAATCACAGCACCGATAATTTTTAGATAGGTAACTAATAACTTAGCAGATGGTTATCATGCCAAAAAATTAGGCCATTACGTGCAATCTTACGTCGTAGTTTAACTAATGTTGTACCATTAGGTAATTGTAAATTTGGCGCAATTTCTTCTAGAGGATAAAGCATGAATTCACGTTGATGCATATCATAATGGGGTATAGTCAACTTCTTAGTGGAAATAATTCTATTACCAAAGAGTAAAATATCTAAATCTAGTGTACGTGGTCCAAAACGAGATTTTTGACGGTCACGTCCCTGCTTTGCTTCAATAAACTGTGTATGAACTAACAGTTCTTCTGGTTGAAGTGCTGTTTTTATGGCTACTACTGCATTTAAGTAATCTGGTTGATTTTTTGGCCCTAACGGGCGGCTACGATAGTAAGAAGAACACTTAATAATACTAGTTTTTGGTAGATTATCTAACTGAAATAGAGCGTTCTCTACTTGCTGCAGTGGTTCAGCTAGATTACTACCAAGGGCTATAAATACTACTTCCATGAGTTATTATCACTCTTTATTGATATTATTTATTATTACATAATGGTACTGTAGCTTGTAATTCTCGCCACCAGTTAGTCATCCTTTTTAATTCCACCTTTTCTTCTATTTTTGCACGTAGTAATAGTAAATCATAAGCAGCACTAAATTTAGGATGCTCTATCAGTTTTCTAGCTTTTTTATTTGGATAACGAGATAATCTAAGCTGTAATTGCCATATATCACGCATTAGTGTTGTTATCTTCTTAGGCAGAGCTAATGTTTTACATTGTTCATCTAGTATATTAGTCATCGATAGTACAAAAGCTTCTAAATAGAATATGGGTTTTTCTTGCATTAGCTTTTGTGCATAATCTAATAAAGGATACCATAGCATAGCAGCAAATAATAACGCAGGATTAACTATACTGGATTTATGAAAACTTCGGTCGGTCTGAGTAAGTACTAAGATTATCATATTTTCCATATAACTATTACCATGCTCGGTAACATGTTTGCTAATCAGGGGGAATAGTGGTTTCAATAGCTGGTATTTACAGAGTAAACGATAAGTAAGTTCACCATATCCTGTGTGTAATAATTTTAATGCTTCATCGAAGCGCCGAGCTGGAGGAATATTATCTAATAAAGTTGCAAGTTGTAGAATAGGCTTAGCTGTTTCTTCGCTGATTATCATATTTAATTTAGCGGCAAATCGTACCGCACGTAGCATTCTAACTGGATCTTCGCGATACCTAGTCTCAGGATCACCAATCATACGAATTTTACCATCACGTAAATCTATGAGGCCTCCTGTATAGTCACGTACAGTAAAATCTTCTATACTATAATAGAGACAGTTAACGGAGAAATCTCGGCGTTGAGCATCTTCTTCAATAGAGCCAAAAATATTATCTCGTAATAGCATACCGTTATTATATTTGAATGATGTAGTTGAAACCTTGCTGTATTGATAATTAAGCATCTTATGATGACCACGTAAGGTAGCAACCTCAATGATTTCGGCACCGAAGATTACATGAGCAAGGCGAAAACGGCGACCTACTAGTCGGCAATTACGAAATAATTTACGCATTTCTTCTGGAGTAGCATTAGTAGTAATATCAAAGTCCTTAGGTTTTTTACCTAATAAAATATCACGGACACAACCACCAACTAAGTAAGCTTTGAATCCCGCCTTACTCAGGCGATAAAGTACCTTTAATGCATTTGTACTAATATCTTTACGCGATATAGAGTGTTGATTACGTGGAATAATCGTTAAATGTTGTCTATCCTCTAATACAGTATCTATAGTTTGACTGTAACGTCCCTGAAGGGAAAAATTGTCTTGTTGGTTAAAAATAGTTAACCTCAGTAATAAATAAAGTATACAGAAACAGAATGAGTAACTAAATATGTAAAGAATACTTATATAAAAAAGTCAAAAATAGCCTATCCACTCTATAGTGGCACTATATAACTAGATTAAGTATAGATTGCTTGTTAGCTACTATCTACTCGCAATATTTTCTAGATTAGAACAATATTCTAAATTATATAATATAGTATGCAATTCAATATATTATGGTAATATAGTTATTATTATCCTACTATTTGTTTTTCTCTAATTTCAGCTAAGGTTTTGCAGTCTATACATAAATCAGCGGTAGGACGTGCTTCTAAGCGGCGTATACCAATTTCAATACCGCAAGTTTCACAGAAACCAAAATTATTTTCTTCCACTTTTTTTAGAGTTTTTTCTATTTTTTTTATTAGTTTACGTTCTCGATCACGATTACGTAGTTCAAGATTAAATTCTTCTTCTTGAGCAGCTCTATCTACCGGGTCAGGAAAATTGGCCGCCTCATCTCGCATATGTAAAACGGTACGCTCAACTTCATCTCGCAGTTGATTACGCCAAGTTTCTAAAATACATCTAAAATAGAGTAGTTGGGCATCATTCATATATTTTTCGCCAGGCTTCAGTTGATATGGTTCTAACCCAGCTATGGTAAGAATACTTAAGGAGGATGCTTTACGATTTTTGCTTTTGAGCATATTGCTTCTCCTTCAATCAATAACATGTATTATTAATTACTAATAGGGGAAAAAATAGGTATAAATAGCCGATGACATTAAGGTTATCAATAATTCATTATTCATGCCAAGTTTTTCACTTCACAAAAGATTACTTTTAGTAACCTATCTATATAATGGTCTAAACTAAAGTAGTTTCCATTAATTATTGAAGTAATATATAAGTAAGTAATGTTTACGCAAAATCTTACTAAGATTCTTGTTTATTAAGTAGGAGTAGTGTAATATATTAGAAATATAAAAGAACAAATATAAACAAGTAAATAGTTAGTAGATAGTAAAATATTATTGTTACAAAATCTTGCTTAATTATCGTCTTACTATATGACGCAGAAATAAAAAATACCTCTTCTCGTATCGTATTAGCTAGTATCTACGTATCTTCTTAGTTAGATTGGTTGATTAATATGGCTGTTATTTAGATAGATATGGTCGGTCAAGTTTGGCAATTACCCGCAGCGGTTTATTGCTGTCTAGTTTATCTAGAACCTGGTATGTTTTACAGTAGCTATGAAGTAGCAACAATATTAGAAGGTATGTAATACTGTGTCCTACATTAATCATCCAGTAAATTTACTATGCGTAATAATAGCATTTAGTTATTACACCAATCTTTTCCTTTCCTGAAGAAAGGACTAATTTGAGTTAAAATTGTTTTTACGAACAAAAACATACTAGAAATTAACAATTTAGATCTATAACTTAATATTGATGTTTGACGCATCAATCCTAGGCTCTAGGCTGATTAATATGCTACATTCAACTAATGTTAAGTATGCAGCCTGATCTATGAGTAAAAACACAGATATTCCTCAAAATAATTGCTAATTATGGTAACTATGCCAAATTATCAGCAGTTATTTTAGTCGTGAACGAACATGGTCAGACATTATACCAACTGTAATTCCAGCTCAGGCTGCATATGTTATATGCTATGTAACATAGTTGTAGAGCATGGAACTGCATAAGCAATTAGATTTCTAACGTACCATATTCACGCAAAAAATAGTATTACTAAAATTAATAGCTGGTTTATTGTTATATATGGAAAAATTTTATCTTATTTTGATAGGTCAAGATAATGATGATCAAACTAAATTTAATACCTCCTTAAGGTATTAGTAAAATGTTTATTGATAATACGAGCAATTTAGTATTGCTATAGTAATAGTACATTACATACTATACCAATTTGGAAGAATAAGACGTAGTATTTATATCAAAAATTACACATCGTTAACAAAGATATCAGCAAATCAACACTGAAAAAGAAGAACATGGTAGTAAGAATATCTTGAGTAATATGTAGCATATTTTTCGTCATCTAATTGATTAATAATATTAATCAATTTGCCTACGAGGAATAAACATTATGAATGAAATGATTAGATTTCCTTTACAATTAACTGATTCAGCTATTAATAGAATTAAAACACTTATTGCTGAAGAAGCTAATCCACATCTTAAATTTCGCGTCTATATTACTGGTGGTGGTTGTAGTGGCTTACAATATGGTTTTACTTTTGATGACAAAGTTAACGAAGAAGATATTGCAATAGAAAAACAAGGTGTCGTATTAATAGTAGACCCAATTAGTCTACAATATTTATTGGGTGGATTAGTAGATTATAGTGAGGGACTAAAAGGTTCACGCTTTTTTATTATTAACCCAAATGTTCAAACGACTTGTAGTTGTGGATCGTCATTTAGTATGACATAAATTCTATTATGGCAGATGTAGAGAGTAGTATCTAAGAAAATTATTATAAAGCTTGTATTATATCTGATACTAGTAATGATAAATGAGATACTACTGTTATTAGGTTATCTTTAAAACTCTTATGAGAAACAGAGTCAGCTATATCCGTAATAACACGGATCCCTACAAAGGGGACAGCAAACAGATAACATATCTGAGCAATAGCAGTTACTTCCATATCTACTGCTATTGCTTGTGGAAATCTACGTTTAAGCTTATATAACTCTTGTCCGCCATTAATAAATATATCGCCACTAATAATTTGACCGCATACGACATTTATATTAGTATGTTCTGTTAGTTGCTTAGTTAAAGCTACTAACGAAGGCGACGCTGGAAATAATAATGGGTATTGAGCCATTTGTCCTTTATCATAGCCAAAAGCTGTTACATTAACATCGTGATATTGTACTTCTTCCGATACAATAATATCACCAACTGCTAATGCCGGTGATAAACCGCCAGCTGAACCTATGTTAATAACTAATGTTGCTTCAAAATTAGTTAGTAGTAGCGTACAGCCTAATGCAGCTGATACCTTTCCAATCCCTGATTGGACTAAGACTACTTTTTTTCCATGCAACCAACCACTATAAATATTACATCTAGCCTGTTGCCATATATTTAGTTTGGCTAATTGCTTACTAAGCAACATTACTTCTTGTTCCATTGCTCCTATAACGCCAATTATCATATTATTTATTTTTTATTCTATATAGTTAAATCTAACTAATTAGTTTAGGGTGATTCATACACTAATATCTAGTAAGCATGGATTGCTTGTTTTATATAGCAAGTAATATTATTTTGTAGTAAATATTATTTACTATTTCTTCTGTAATTACCTATACTAATTTTGAAATATATGCATTATAGATATTAATGAGTATGTTAGTATAGTTATTGCGGTCATAAATCCAAACTTTTATCTATCTAGTTAATTTAAGGTTATCTAACTAGCGGTCAAATTAGTTGCTCTTCTATACCCTACTGCAAGCAATAGTATACTATGTTACTCTAGCGTAGTATTGATATGTTATAAATTTTATCTATGCTAAGCATGGATAACGATAGTTTATGTGCTGCATTGTTGTTTCCTCTAGCTTCTATTGGATTTATATAAGATAATATTTTGGCAGCATACTGCCACAAAAATGTATTACATTTTATTTACGGTGTACGTGAGGTGAATATTATTCACCAACTTACCAACTTAATATAGCTTTTTATCAAACTATAGAAACTAAGTATATGAATAAAGTATACCGTATCTTACTACAAGATAATTTTAGCAGCTTAGTTATTCAGCTCGCAAAGCATATTGCTAAGCTACGTGAAAGACAAAATGCAACAGAAAATAAACGGGTCTTAGTAGCTCAAGATAATACTCATATTTACGCACCACTAGCAAACTATCTCTGGCTGAGTCAGTTAAAATGGGAGCTAGAGGATCGTGTATTTAACTACCTATATCCTAATGAATATAGGCATATAGTTCAACTACTACACGAACGTCGTATCGCTCGAGAAATATATATTGATAACTTCGTGCGGTTTTTACGTCAATCAATGCATAATGCTGGACTTGAGGTAAATCAAATTTATGGCCGTCCAAAACATATTTATAGTATCTGGCGTAAAATGCAGACAAAAGTGCTAGCTTTTAACGAATTATTCGATTTGTACGCCGTACGTATCGTAGTGAAGCAACTACAAGATTGCTATACTATACTCAGTCTTATTCATGATCATTTTAATTATCTCCCGGATAAATTTGATGATTATATTGCTTATCCCAAACCTAATGGTTACCAATCGATTCATACCGTAGTACTAGGACCAAACAGTAAAAATATAGAAATTCAAATTCGTACTAATCAGATGCATAAAGATGCTGAATTAGGTATAGCTGCGCACTGGAAATACAAATAATCGTTAGCAATCTATTATACTAGCTTATATTTGTAGCATCATCGCTGATTTAGGTATATTGTGTTTATTTCTTACTTAGTAGTTTTGAAGGTTTTTTTCATCTTTAGCATGAAAACTAATTATATTTTTGTTACCGGAGGTGTAGTTTCCTCCTTAGGTAAAGGGATTGCTGTAGCATCATTAGCAGCTATTTTAGAAGCAAGGGGTTTAAAAGTAACTATTATGAAATTAGATCCCTATATTAATGTAGATCCAGGTACAATTAGTCCAATTCAGCACGGGGAAGTATTTGTTACAGAAGATGGAGCTGAGACAGATCTAGACCTAGGACATTATGAACGCTTCATTAGAACTAAAATGTCGCGGCGGAATAATTTTACAACTGGTCGTATATACTTTGATGTACTTCATAAAGAACGTCGTGGTGATTATCTTGGTGCTACCATTCAGGTAATTCCTCATATCACAAATACGATAAAACAGCGTATTATTGAGTGCGGAGAAGGTCACGATGTAGTATTAGTTGAAATTGGTGGTACAGTAGGCGATATCGAATCGCTACCTTTCTTAGAAGCTATTCGCCAAATGGCCGGAGAAGTAGGTCGTGACCATACTTTATATATGCATTTAACTTTGGTCCCTTATATAAAAGCGGCAGGTGAGGTGAAAACTAAGCCTACACAGCATTCAGTAAAAGAGTTGCTTTCTATTGGAATCCAACCTGATGTACTAATTTGTCGCTCAGATCGTGCAGTACCGAGTAACGAACGAGCTAAAATAGCATTATTCTGTAACGTTTCAGAAAAAGCAGTGATTTCACTTAAAGATGTTGATTCTATTTATAAAATTCCCGCTCTATTAAAATCACAATATCTAGATGATTATATTTGTGAACGCTTTAGCTTAAAATGTCCTAAAGCTAATCTGTCTGAATGGGAGCAGGTTATTTATCAGCAAGCTAATCCAGTTGGTGAAGTTACCGTAGGCATAGTAGGTAAATATATTGACCTACCGGATGCTTATAAGTCGGTAATAGAAGCATTACACCATGCTGGACTGAAAAATCGTATTGCAGTAAATATCTGCCTAATTCATTCTCAAGATGTCGAAACACGTAGTGTAAAAATTTTACAAGATTTAGATGCTATTTTAATACCAGGTGGTTTTGGATATAGAGGTGTGGAAGGAAAGATTATGACTGCGCAATATGCTCGTGAAAAACAGATTCCCTATCTAGGCATATGTTTGGGAATGCAAGTAGCAATAGTAGAGTTTGCGCGTCATGTTGCTGGTATGCCAGAGGCTAATTCTACAGAATTTGTTTCTGACTGTAAGTATCCTGTAGTAGCGTTAATTACTGAATGGTACGAAGAAAATAATAACCGTAAGCTCAGTAATTTAGGAGGGACTATGCGGCTAGGTAGTCAGCCTTGTAAATTAACATACGGTAGCTTAGCATACCAAATATATGGCAAGACTATAATTATGGAGCGTCATCGTCATCGCTATGAAGTCAATAATATGCTATTAAAACAAATAGAAGCTGCTGGCCTACGTGTCGCAGGATTATCGGAGGACTATAAGTTAGTAGAGATGATTGAATATCCAGCTCATCCATGGTTTATAGCTAGCCAGTTCCATCCAGAGTTTAATTCAACTCCGCGTGATGGTCATCCTCTATTTACGGGTTTTATTAAAGCTGCCAGTGAGTATCAAAAAAAACAGCTTAATAAAATGTAGATAAAGTAATTAATACTTAGTTCAATTAGTTAATGATAACTGTATAATAAACTAAAAGGAAATGCTCATGTCCAAAATAGTAAAAGTTATTGGCCGTGAAATTATTGACTCACGCGGAAATCCCACGGTCGAAGCAGAAGTACATCTACATGGTGGCTTTATAGGTTTGGCAGCAGTACCATCTGGTGCCTCTACCGGTTCGTTTGAAGCATTAGAACTACGTGATGGCGATAAATCTCGTTTTCTAGGAAAAGGAGTAACTAAAGCCGTGAGTGCTGTTAATGGTCCTATCGCGGAAGCATTAATTGGCAATAATGCAAAGTATCAAGAGTGCATAGATAAAATAATGATTAAGCTAGATGGCACAGAAAATAAATCTCAATTTGGTGCAAATGCTATCCTAGCTGTATCAATTGCAACTGCTAAATCTGCTGCGGCTTCCAAGGGGATACCACTTTATGAGCACATTGCTGAACTAAATGGCACCGCCTTTCAGTTTTCTATGCCATTACCAATGATAAATATTATCAATGGAGGTAAGCATGCCGATAATAATATAGATATACAAGAATTTATGATCCAGCCTGTTAGCGCAAAGACAATCAAAGAAGCAATAAGAATCGGTGCTGAAGTATTCCATTATTTAGCTAAAGTTCTTAAAGCTAATGGTATGCACACTACAGTTGGCGACGAGGGTGGCTATGCACCTAATTTAGATTCTAATACTGAAGTATTAGATTTAATTACAGAAGCAGTAGAAAAAGCTGGTTATATTTTAGGTAAAGATATTACCTTAGCTATAGACTGTGCAGCTTCTGAATTGTTTGACCCATTAACTAATAAGTATCTTCTTAAAGGAGAAGGCAAGATATTTACTTCTCAGGAATTTACAGATTACCTAAATATACTTACTAAAAAATATCCGATTATTTCCATCGAAGATGGTCTAAACGAATCTGATTGGGATGGTTTTATGTACCAAACAAAAGTTTTAGGTAATAAAATTCAGTTAGTCGGCGATGACCTATTCGTAACTAGTGCTAAGATTTTGCAACAAGGAATCGAAAAAGGTATTGCTAACTCAATTCTAATAAAATTAAACCAAATTGGTACTTTAACCGAAACTATGGCAGTAATAAAAATAGCGAAGAATGCTGGTTATACTACTATTATCTCCCATCGTTCTGGTGAAACAGAAGACACAACTATTGCCGATTTAGCAGTAGGTACTTCTGCTGGACAAATAAAAACTGGTTCAATGAGTCGTTCTGACCGTTTAGCTAAATACAATCAGCTTCTTCGTATCGAAGAACAACTAGGCAAAAAAGCACCATTTAATGGTTTAAAAGAAGTACAAAGCCAAGCTTAAGTTTAAATAATAATCTTGTTTTAAGGTAGTATTAATATAAATGCAGTATCCTATTAATAGTATTTGCCAAACTTTGCAGGGTGAAGGTTACTTTAGCGGCATCCCTGCTATCTTTATCCGCCTTCAAGGCTGCATGGTAGGCTGTAATTGGTGTGATACTAAGTATACTTGGCATAAAAATAAGATTGAGCAGGGAATCGCAAAGGATATTATGCTCAAAAAAGCTAATAGTAGTGTGTGGTCTAATTTATCAGAAGAAGATATTTTAGCTCTAATTGTGCAACAAAGTTGGATTGCTAAACATGTAGTGATAACTGGTGGTGAACCTTGTATGTATGATCTACTACCTCTAACTTATTTATTAGAACAATATAAATTTAGCTGCCAGATAGAGACTAGTGGTACACAGTCTATTAAATGTACGTCTAATACCTGGGTTACAGTATCGCCTAAAATAAATAAGCACTACGATGTTCAAATACTAGCACAGGCGTTAAGTCGTAGTAATGAAATCAAGCACGTTGTATCACGTCAACGTGATATTAAATATCTAGACGAGTTACTACTAACTTTAAAGGATAGTAAACAGCGTGTTATTTGCTTACAACCTCTTAGTCAAAAAAAATTAGCAACAAAATTATGCATTGATACCTGTATTATGCGGAATTGGCGTCTATCGATGCAAATACATAAATACCTTAATATTGCTTGATTTAACTGATAAATTGGTATTATTAGCCGCGATACACGCAACCAGAATTACAAGTTTCTTTAATATAAACTGCACTTAGTAATGGTAGATTAGGCAGTAATCTTTGCCAAATCCACTGTGCTAGTACTTCGCTAGTAGGATTTTCTAGTCCTGGTATCTTATTCAAGTAAGAATGATCTAATTGCTCTATAATAGGTTGACATACTGCTTTTAACTCAGCGAAATCCATGATCCAACCAGTATATAAATCTATCTTAGCAGTCAGTTCAATACGAACACGAAATGAATGCCCATGTATTCTACCACACTTATGACCTGCCGGTACATAAGGTAAATAGTGGGCAGATTCAAAAGTAAAATCTTTAAACAATGTAGTAGTCAATGCCGTATTCTTATTCATCAAACTAAACATAGTATTACTTATACTAGCTGATTAGATTATATCAAGTTAAATATCTCACTATGATACAGAATCTTCTCTATCTAAGAGAGAGATTGATTTACTGTTATACTACTTAAGTATTATTTTCTTTGAATTAAATAACTATTGAGTATATTTTAATTGCCTATATTTACTCCTTAGGTTGTTTTGTTATTTCTTATTGCGATCTCATCCTTTATTTCTATTCTATTAGCAGTTAATTTGAAGAATAAATCACGATCTTAATCGTCCTACTTAGACAGGGTATAAGTACAAGGAATGACTAACTATTATGACTCAACAAAATGCACCCAAAGATCTACCTCCACTAAGTGCGGAGCAACTAGATCGCTTACAAGCAATAAGTAGTGATTTATCCAATCTTCAGCTAGCCTGGGCTTCAGGATATTTATGGAACAAAGCTTCTCATAGTATACCAATAGATTATACTGCATCGCAGCAGGTCATTACAGTGTTATCTGCTTCCCAGACGGGGAATGCTAGACGACTTGCAGTACAGTTGTACGAAGATTTACTTGCTGCTCAGCTTAGCGTAGTGATAATTAATGCAGGCGATTATAAATTTAAGCAAATTGCCCAGGAAAAATGGTTGCTAATTGTTACTTCAACTCAAGGGGATGGAGATCCCCCAGAAGAAGCTATAGCACTATATAAGTACCTTTTTTCAAAAAAAGCTCCGGTGTTAAATAATATTCAGTTTGCTATTTTTGGTTTAGGTGATAGTTCGTATACATATTTTGCGAAAATAGGCAAAGACTTTGATAGCCGCCTAGCTGAACTTGGTGCTCAACGTTTGTATGATCGAGTAGATGCCGACGTTGATTATCAAGAAAAAGCGGATATCTGGCGCCGTGAAATAGTAAAAATTTTGCAGACAAAGTTAGTAACCGTTAACGCGAAACAGCAATTATCTGTAATTAACAACCGCATAGAAGTTAAGAATAACCTCTATACGAAAGAAGAGCCATTTACCGCACATTTAGTGGTGAAGCAAAAAATTACCAGCCGGAGCTCTAAAAAAGATATCCGCCATTTAGAGATAGATATTGCTGGATCAGGTTTAAATTATCAGCCAGGTGATGCATTGGGTGTGTGGTATGAGAATGATCCGGTACTAATAAGTGAGATCCTAGAATTATTAGGTCTAACAGGTAATGAGTTAGTTCAAGTAAAGGAGAAAAATATACCCCTAAATGAGGCTTTACAAAAACATTATGAACTAACAAACAATACTGCAGAGATTGTCAAAAGTTATGCTTATATAACACGTAATTCATCCTTACTTGCACTAGTTGATGATCAACAACAACTCAAGCAGTTTGCTTTTTCAACCCCTTTTATTGATATGATACAACGTATTCCAGTCGAGCTACATCCAAAACAGTTATTAACTTTATTACGTCCATTAATGCCACGTTTGTACTCTATTGCTTCATCGCAAGCTGAAGTAGGCGATGAGGTTCATTTAACCGTTAGTGTCGTACGGTATGAAATAGATGGAAAAATACGCACTGGTGGCGCTAGCAGTTATCTAGCATATCGTCTTCAGGAAAGTGAGCCCATTCGTGTTTTTATTGAACATAATGATAATTTTAGGTTACCAAATAATCCTAATACTGCAATTATTATGATTGGATCAGGAACAGGAATCGCACCATTCCGCGGTTTCATGCAACAACGTGAGGCAACTACTGCCAAGGGAAAAAATTGGTTATTCTTCGGTAATCAACATCTAACAGACGACTTTTTATATCAGGTTGAATGGCAGCGTTATATCAAAAACGGTTTACTAAACAAAATAGATGTAGCATGGTCGCAAGATCAAAACAAAAAAATTTACGTACAAGATCGGCTATTAGAAAAAGGAATAGAACTATGGAACTGGATCCAAGATGGTGCACATATTTATGTTTGCGGCAATGCCAACCTAATGGCACGTGATGTAGAAAAAGCATTAGTTAAGCTAATAGCAATACATGGTCGTATGGATTATGAACAAGCAGATGAATTTTTAAGTGAACTACGCATAGCGCGACGTTTTCAGCGGGATACCTATTAATGAATAAAAAGATACCAAAAGCTATATTATCCGACAATGAGCGGTTAAAAGTAGCCAGTAATTTTTTGCGCGGTACTATAGCGCAAGATCTACAAGATAATATTACAGGAGGATTTAAAGGTGATAATATTCAACTAATTCGCTTTCATGGGATGTATCAGCAAGATGATCGTGATTTGCGTGTAGAACGTACCTGTCAGAAGCTTGAGCCATTGATTAATATGATGCTCCGTTGTCGACTCCCTGGTGGGATTATTACTCCGCAGCAATGGTTAGGTATCGATAGTTTTGCAACTAAACATACGCTATATGGTAGTATTCGACTAACTACTCGACAAACCTTTCAGTTTCATGGGGTATTAAAACCTAATCTTAAAAATATGCATAAACTACTTCATAGTTTAGGATTAGACTCTATAGCTACTGCTGGTGATATGAACCGTAACGTATTATGCACTTCCAATCCTGTTGAATCAGTACTACATCAGCAGGTATGTAATTACGCAAAAATGATATCTGAGCATTTTCTACCCAAAACACGTGCATATGCTGAGATATGGTTGGACGGAGAAAAAACCGAAACTACCGAGCAAGAACCTATCCTCGGGGCTAATTACTTACCCCGTAAATTTAAAATTTCCATTGTGGTGCCCCCACTAAATGATGTTGATCTACACGCTAATGATCTTAACTTTATTGCCATTAGTAACCTAGGACAACTAGTTGGTTTTAATGTGTTAGTAGGCGGTGGTCTAGCAATGACCCATAACGATAAAAGTACTTATCCGCGTACTGCCAGTGAGTTAGGCTATATCTCTGTAGTAGATACTATTAAAATAGCCGAAGCAGTCATTACTACTCAGCGTGATTTAGGTGATCGTTCTAATCGTAAACATGCTAAAACAAAATATACCATTGAACGCGTAGGGGTAGAATTTTTTAAGAAAGAGGTGGAGGTTCGAGCAGGGATCAAATTTAAACATATCAGGCCGTATTCCTTTACTGAGCGTGGTGATCGTTTTGGCTGGGTACAAGGTATAGATAATCAGTGGCATCTTACATTGTTTATTGAAAATGGTCGTATTATAGATGATAGTCATCGAAAGCTAAAAACTGGTATGTTAGAAATTGCTCGCATTCATCAAGGAGATTTTCGTATTACTGCTAACCAAAATATTATTATTGCAGGAGTAGAGAAGAAACATAAAGCAACTATTGAGTTATTAGCTAGGCAGTATGGGTTAATTAATAATAATATTACCTTACAACGTAAGGCCTCAATGGCATGCGTAGCTTTTCCAACATGTCCACTTGCAATGGCAGAAGCTGAACGTTTCCTGCCGCAGTTTGTCACTAAGGTAGAAAATATTATGTCTCGTCATGGTTTAGGACAGGAAAAAATTATCCTGCGTGTAACCGGTTGTCCAAATGGCTGTGGTCGTGCAATGTTAGCCGAAATAGGTTTAGTAGGCAAAACTATCGGAAGATATAACCTATACTTAGGAGGCGATAGTATCGGTACACGTATTCCCAGAATATACCGCGAAAATCTTACAGAAGAAGAAATATTAAGTATTATTAACGATACTACTGGACGCTGGGCTCGTGAACGCCAGCCTGATGAATCCTACGGTGATTATGTAGTACGAGCTGGAATTATCCGTCCTGTGATTAACTCTGCGTTAGATTTTCACAATTAAACGGTAACATAACATGAAAGTTCTTGATCTAAGAGAATTGAATGCTATGGATAAATCACAGCAAACAGAAGCTATGACAACAGTGAATTTACAGCTAGAAAATATGACCGCTGAGCATAGAGTAAGCTGGGCCTTAGAGCATCTACCACAACCAGCTGTACTTTCTTCTAGTTTTGGTATTCAAGCAGCAGTTAGTCTGCATTTAGTAACTAGTCAGCAACCAAATATTCCAGTAATACTGACCGATACAGGTTATCTGTTTCCTGAGACTTACCAATTTATCGATCAATTAACGGAACAGCTTAAATTAAACTTAAAAGTATTTCGTGCTTACATCTCTCCTGCTTGGCAAGAAGCACGCTATGGTAAACTATGGGAGCAAGGTATAAAGGGAATTCAGCTATATAATAAAATTAATAAAGTAGAACCTATGAATAGGGCATTAATACAACTGGGTTCTTTAACTTGGTTTGCTGGTTTACGGCGTACTCAATCAAGTAGTCGTAGTAAATTACCTGTACTAGCAGTTCAGCAATGCCTGTTTAAGCTGTTGCCGATAATTGATTGGGATAATAGGCAGGTACATTCTTATCTTAAAAAGCACGGTCTAAACTATCATCCACTATGGGAGCAGGGTTACTTATCAGTAGGTGATACTCATACTACCTGTAAATGGACACCGGGGATGAATGAAGAAGATACTCGTTTTTTTGGCCTAAAGCGTGAATGCGGCATACACGAAGAAAAATAACTATCTATTAGTCATTATTAACAAGATAAAATTAACATGTAAATCATGATAAAAGTCAATAGTTTTATTATTCTATAAAGGTAAATTAAATTCCAATTCATAATTGGATTTAATCCTGATTTTCATATATATAATGATATATATCAATTTTACAACACACTTTTAATGTGGAATATTTACCTCTATTTGCTAATCTTAGGCAACGTACAGTTTTGGTAGTTGGTGGAGGCAATGTTGCTGCGCGTAAAATACAATTACTTATGCGCACTGGCGCACATATTAAGGTAGTTGCTGATGATTTATGCCCTGAGCTAGCACGCATAGTAAATAAAAAAGACATAAATTGGATTGGTAAATTATTTGAGCCAGCTATGTTAGATGAGGTATTTCTAGTTATTGCTGCTACTAACAATACTAAACTCAATGCGTTGGTCTATAAATGCGCAGAGAAGCGCCATATATTTGCTAATATAGTAGATAAGCAGTCATATTGCTCTTTTATTTTCCCCTCTATTGTTGATCGATCGCCGATCGTAGTTGCTATCTCTTCTAGCGGTAAGGCACCGGTGCTAGCACGTATTCTACGTGAAAAAATTGAAACGATACTACCTATGTTCATCGGTCCTATGGCAACGCTAGTTGGTACCTGGCGTAATCGTATTAAACAGCATATCCATAATATAGCGTGGCGTCGTCGATTCTGGGAAACTATACTTAATGGACGTTTTGCTCATTTAATTTCCCAGGGAAAATGGGAACATGCAGAGAAGGAAATAGAGTCTCAGTTATACCACTACCAATCACCTATTGGAAATGTAGCTTTAGTCGGTGCTGGTCCTGGTGATAGCGGGCTACTAACTTTACGTGGACTGCAACTAATGCAGCAAGCAGATATAGTACTATATGATTATCTTGTCAGCCCTGAAATACTTGATTTAGTGCGCCGTGATGCCGATAGAATTTATGTAGGTAAGCAGGCTGGTAAACATTCTATGCCACAGGCTGAAATTAATAGCTTATTAGTTAAGTTAGCACTGCAAGGTAAAAATGTTGTACGGCTCAAAGGTGGCGATCCATTTATCTTTGGTCGTGGCGGCGAAGAACTACAGGCAGTTGCGGCAGCGGGAATTTCTTTTCAGGTAGTACCTGGTATTACCGCGGCTAGTGGTGCTACAGCTTATGCCGGTATTCCATTAACCCATCGTGAGTATGCACATAGTGTTATATTCATTACTGGTCATCAGTGCGATGATAGTAGTAATTACCTCAACTGGTCGTTATTAGCGCGTAGTAATCAAACTCTGGTAATTTACATGGGTGTTATTCAGGCAGCAGTGATTAAGAAGAAGCTATTAGCTCACGGCCGCGCACTACAGACACCTGTTGCCGTGATAAGTCGTGGTACTTTAAAAGATCAGAGCGTAATAATTGGGACACTAGAGCAACTAGAAATGTTAACTATACAGGCACTTTCTCCTACACTGCTAATTATAGGAGAAGTAGTGAAAATTTCTTGTGAAATAAATTGGTTTGGTAAAATAATTAAAGAGCAATAAATAAGCTATTTGCAATAGTACATCTGGTTTAAGGATATGAATTATGGAGCAAAAACATTTAACACATTTACAGCAACTAGAGGCTGAGAGTATCCATATATTGCGTGAAGTAGTTGCAGAATTTCGTAATCCTGTGATGATGTATTCCATCGGTAAAGATTCGTCTGTTATGCTACATTTAGCACGTAAGGCTTTTTATCCAGGAAAATTGCCTTTCCCGTTGCTACATGTAGACACTGGTTGGAAGTTTCGTGAAATGTATCATTTCCGTGATCATACAGCTAAAGCCTATGGTTTTGAGCTTCTGGTGCATAAAAACTTAGAAGGACAAGCAATGGGTATTAATCCATTTGTGCATGGTAGTGCTAAACATACTAATATTATGAAAACAGAAAGCTTGAAGCAGGCTATGAATAAATATAATTTTGATGCGGCATTCGGTGGTGCACGTCGCGACGAGGAGAAATCTCGTGCTAAAGAGCGTATCTACTCTTTTCGTGATCGATTCCATCGTTGGGACCCAAAGAATCAACGTCCAGAGCTATGGCATAACTATAATGGACAGATTAATCAGGGTGAAAGTATCCGTGTTTTCCCGCTTTCTAACTGGACTGAGATAGAAATTTGGCAATATATTTTTCTAGAAAATATCGACATAGTACCATTATACTTCGCTAAAGAACGCCCTATATTAGAACGTAACGGTATGCTTATTATGATAGATGATGATCGTATTGACTTACAGTTTGGTGAAACAGTAGGGCAACGTATGGTACGATTCCGTACTCTAGGTTGTTGGCCATTAACTGGTGCAGTAGAGTCAACAGCACAAACTTTACCTGATATCATTAAAGAAATGCTCATCTCTGCTACTAGCGAACGTCAGGGTCGTGTAATTGACACTGATCAATCTAGTTCCATGGAAATGAAAAAACGTCAGGGTTATTTTTAAGAAACCATCTAAATGAATAATAATAATCATATAGCTAAAAAGATTGCTGAGCAAGGTAGTATTGAAGCATACCTACATTCCCAAAAAAATAAAAGTTTACTGCGTTTTCTTACATGTGGTAGCGTAGATGATGGTAAAAGTACCTTGATTGGTCGCTTACTACATGATACCCAGCATATTTATGAAGATCAACTATCTCTACTACACAAAGACAGTAAACGTCTTGGCACACAAGGCGAAAAATTAGACTTTGCGCTACTAGTTGACGGTTTACAGGCAGAACGTGAACAGGGTATTACTATTGATGTAGCCTATCGCTATTTCGCCACTAATCAGCGACAATTTATTATTGCTGATACTCCGGGGCATGAGCAATATACCCGGAATATGGTTACGGGTGCTTCAAATTCTGATCTTGCAATATTACTTATCGATGCACGTAAAGGTATGTTAGATCAAACACGCAGACATAGTTTCATTAGTACCTTGCTAGGTATCTGTAATTTAGTAATAGCGGTAAATAAAATGGATTTAGTAAAATATGATCAATCTGTTTTCAATCAGATTAAGCAAGAATACCTTACTTTTTCTAAGCAATTACCATATCATTCTAATTTAGATATTAAATTCGTACCGTTATCAGCGCTAGGAGGTGATAATGTTGTTCATCCTGCCGTTTCTATGTCGTGGTATAGTGGTCCAACACTACTAGATATCTTAGAAACTGTGGTAGTGGTTAATACTGTTGAACAACAGCAAGTGCGATTTCCAGTGCAGTATGTTAATCGTCCTAATTTAGATTTTCGTGGTTATAGTGGAACCTTAGCTTCAGGAACACTAAAAGTAGGGCAACATATTAAGGTACTACCATCGAATATAGATTCGACTATTAGTCGTATCGTGACCTTCGATGGTGAGCAAACAGAAGCACGTACGGGAGAAGCTGTAACGCTAGTGTTAACAGATGCAGTTGACATTAGCCGCGGAGATTTAATAGTAGACTACGATACAGTACTACACCCAGTACAGTACGCCCAAGTTAATGTCGTATGGATGACTGAGAAACTACTAGTTGCTGGTCAAAACTACGATATCAAGATTGCCGGCAAGAAAACTAGCGTCCGTATAGATAATGTCAAATATCAAATCGATATTAATACATTAAAACCACGTACCGCAGATAATTTACATATGAATAGCATTGGAATGCTCGAATTAGAATTCGATGAACCTATGATACTGGAAAAGTATTCCACTAATCCTGTCACCGGAGGTATGATATTTATCGATCGGCTCACTAATGTAACCGTAGGTGCTGGTCTAGTACAACAAACAGTGCAAGAAATCCACCGACCATCAAATATCTACAGTCAATTTGAACTAGAATTAAATGCTCTACTACGCCGCTACTTTCCGCACTGGGGCACTCGGGATTTACTCGGAGGTAAATCATGACAGAAAGCTCCAATCGTCCAACCTACAATGAAAATATATTTTGGCATATACATCCTATACAACGTAAAGATAGAGAACAACTACATAAACACCTTGGTGCCGTGTTATGGTTTACTGGTTTATCTGGCGCTGGTAAATCTACACTAGCTAGTGCGTTAGAACAGGCACTATATCACCATGGGGTTAGCACTTATCTGCTTGATGGCGATAATATACGCCATGGTCTCTGTAGCGATTTAGATTTTAGCGATAACGGGCGGCACGAAAATATCCGTAGGGTAGGTGAAGTAGCTAAGTTAATGCTCGATGCTGGGCTAATAGTACTCAGTGCTTTTATTTCACCTCACCGCGCTGAACGGCAGATGGTTCGTGACATGCTACCAGAAGATCGATTTGTTGAAGTTTTCGTCGATACACCGTTAGCTATTTGCGAAGCACGAGATCCAAAAGGATTATATCATAAAGCTAGATGTGGCCAATTATATAATTTTACTGGTATTGACTCTCTTTATGAAGAACCGCAAAAACCAGAAATACATCTTAATGGTATGCAATTAATCCAAAAGTTAACAACACAATTATTAAATTTACTTAATGAACGTATGATTATTCGCTGCTGACAGCCTGACATTTTGGCATTTGTTATATGAGTAAATAAAAATAAAGTACTAATTGTTGACAAAAATTGAATAAATATATTCGTACTAATAATAGTAGTCTGTTTATCAAATAATGATATTGCGTAGAATAGAAATAGTTGTATCATTATACAATATACCATTTTGTAAAATTAAAGAAAAGTCATTATTAACTTTTTGAAAATTGAATCCCTATCTAGAGAGGAATAATTAAGCAATGAATTCAATATGATTAAGCTTAATAAATGCTATTATCATTTAGTACTGAATAAAATATTACAAGAAAATAAGCAACAATGACCTGTTTAACCAGACCATTGCCCAATGTTGTTGCTATTTTGCCTGCTGCTGGCAAAGGTCGTCGTATGCAAACAACATTTCCTAAACAGTATCTTACTATTGGTAACAAAACTTTACTTGAACTAACAATATATACCCTGTTACGTCAGCCTTGCATAAGTCAAATTATTGTTGCTATTAGTCCCGATGATTATTGGTTTGCTCAGTTACCAATTGCTGCTGAAGAGCGAGTGATGGTAGTTACTGGTGGTAGTAAACGCGTATATTCAGTCATGCGCGCATTACGCTATGTTAAACATGTATCCTGGGTACTAGTTCATGATGCTGTTCGTCCATGTTTACACCAGGAAGATCTAATTTGTCTACTAACGATTACGGCGCACTCTACAGTTGGAGGTATCTTAGCAACACCTGTACGTGACACTATAAAACGTGCTGGTAATATCGCTAATGTGAAAACTATTAATTATACTGTTGTCCGTAAAGATTTATGGCATGCGCTGACACCACAATTATTTATGCTTGAATTACTAAAGAGTTGTCTTCAGCGAGCACTAAAAGAAGGTGTAACTGTAACAGATGAGTCTGCTGCATTAGAGTATTGCGGATACCAACCTTTATTAGTACCTGGTAGGGCAGATAATATTAAAGTTACTTGGCCAGAAGATCTACAGCTCGCAAGCTTTTATTTATCTCAATTAACTAACACTCACAACAAATAGAGAGTATAAATGCGTATTGGTCATGGTTTTGATGTTCATAAATTCGATGGAGACGGCCCATTAATAATGGGGGGGGTACAAATTCCTTATCCGCAAGGTTTATTATCTTATTCTGATGGTGACGTTGTACTACACGCAGTAACTGATGCCTTACTTGGTGCTGCAGCACTAGGTGATATTGGTCAATTATTTCCAGATACAAATATATTGTTTCAAGGTGCTAATAGTCGTAAGCTACTACGTGAAGTTTGGCAACTTATTATTGCTAAAAACTATCGTTTAGGTAATCTAGATATTACTATCATTGCACAAGCACCTAAAATGTATCCGTATATTCAGCAAATGCGTGTCTACCTTGCTACCGATCTAGTCTGCAACATAGATGATGTTAACATTAAAGCAACTACAACAGAAAAATTAGGTTTTACCGGACGAGGTGAAGGTATAGCTAGCGAGGCTGTAGTATTGTTAATACATATTGATTAGAACTAATTGTTATCACTTTATCTTAGTAGAGTAAGAATAAAAAGTAGACTATCATAGATAGTGCCTTCCTATTATAATCTTTTTCTACATTTTATATTAAATTATCTTGATAATTACTCATTATTCCGCTGGATATTAAATATCGCCTACTCATCATTGTTGTTATCGATAACAGGATATAACTGTATTTAGTTCATTACTTATTCTTTATTGACAACGCAGATTGTTATCTCCCTAATGTATTATGATTAAGTAAAACTAAATCATCTGCTTTAAAGAGTAGAGTAGATCAAGTGCTTGACGTGGAGACAAACTATCAGGATCTATTTCTTGTAAAGCTTGGATTACTGGCGATGTCTCCTGCGTAAATTGTGGTAAGCTGCGGCTCGACAGCGGAGTAGTTAATGCTATATTGTTCGATAGATTCTCTAGCTCATGTAGTTTTCGGCTAGCGCACTTAATAACATCGCGTGGTATCCCAGCTAAACTAGCTACTGACAAGCCATAACTTTTATTCGCAGCTCCATTCTGTATACTATGCATAAAAGCTATAGTATCATTATATTCTATAGCTGCAAAATGTGCGTTCACTATACCCTTGATTTTATTGGGTAGAGTCGTTAGTTCAAAATAATGTGTAGCAAACAATGTCATAGCTTTAATTCTACTAGCCAGGCTTTCTGCACAAGCCCAAGCTAGCGATAATCCATCATAAGTTGAGGTCCCTCGTCCAATTTCATCCATTAAAACTAAACTTTGGCAAGTAGCATTATGTAGAATATTTGCTGTTTCCGTCATTTCGACCATAAAAGTTGAACGGCCAGAAACTAGATCATCGGCAGCGCCTATACGAGTAAAAATACGATCAATAGGTCCTATAATAGCTTGAGATGCCGGCACAAAGCTACCAATGTAGGCTAACAAAACAATTAGCGCGTTTTGTCGCATATAAGTACTTTTACCACCCATATTAGGTCCTGTGATAATTATCATATGATTTTGGTCTGATAAAGATAAAGTATTAGCAATAAATGGCTTACTCATCAAAGGTTCTACTACTGGATGTCGCCCATCGATTATATTAATAATCGGCTGATTATTTATCATAGGACAGACATAATGTAGTGTATCAGCACGTTCAGCTAAATTACTTAAAACATCTAATTCCGCTAATGCTGTAGCACTGAGCTGTAATTGAGTTAAATATGGCAAAAGCATATCTAGTAATGCATCATACAATTTTTTTTCTAACGATAAAGCTTTGCTTTTTGAAGTTATTACTTTATCTTCATACTCTTTTAGCTCTGGTATAATATAACGTTCTACATGTTTAAGTGTTTGACGGCGAATATAGCGTTTAGGTGCTCGATGACTCTGCTCACGACTGAGCTGTATAAAATATCCGTGTACGGCATTAAAACCAATCTTAAGTGTTTCTAGACCAGTATGTTTACGCTCTTTCATCTCAAGTATATCTAGATAGTCGGTAGCATTATTAGCGAGCGCACGTAACTCATCTAACTCTAAATTATATCCAGTAGCAATTATACCGCCATCACGTAATAATGCTGATGGTGATATCACAATAGCACGCTCTAATAGCTGGCATAAATTATCGAAATAACCGACATTACTTAGTAATTGAGACAGATGCATACCACTAGTATTATCTGCCAATAACGATTGAATATCTGGTAATTGTTGTAAAGCATTACGTATGCGAGCTAAATCACGAGGGCGTGCAGAGCGTAGTGCTAAACGTGCTAGTATTCGCTCTAGATCACCTATTTTTCGTAGTATGGGTTGTAAAATATCAAACTTACCTTGCAAAAAGTAAATACTTTGTTGACGGTTTTCAATCGTAGTAAGATGTTTAGTTGGCATCTGTAGCCAGCGTTTTAGCATCCTACTACCCATAGAAGTAACAGTATGATCTAATACTGCTACGAGGGTATGTTCTATGCCGCCACTAAGGTTATGTGTTAGCTCAAGGTTACGCATAGTTGCAGCATCCATTACTACGTAATCTTCTTGTCGTTCCAAAGTGATAGTACTGATATGCGGCATAGCGGTACGTTGAGTATCCTTAGCGTATTGCAATAAACAACCGGCAGCTCGTAGCGCTAGATGGGCACACTCAATGCCGAACCCCTTTAAACTACTAGTGCCAAATTGAATCATAAGCTGCTGACAAGCTGTATCTAGTTCAAATTCCCATATTGGTCTACGTCGTAGACCGCGTCGGTGTTCTATTAAAGCTAAATTATGTTGCGTATCTGGATAAAGTAGCTCAGCTGGATTAGTACGCTGTAATTCAGCGGCCATAGCCTCGAAATCTTTCGGTTCTGATACGATAAAACGTCCAGAAGTAATGTCTAACGTAGCATACCCAAATCCTTGTTTATCTTGCAGCATAGCAGCTAGTAAGTTATCCTGGCGTTCATTTAATAATACTTCATCGCTGAGCGTACCAGGAGTAACAATGCGCACTACACGGCGTTCTACTGGACCCTTATTGATAGTTGGCTCACCTACTTGTTCACAAATGGCAACTGATTTACCCAGCGCTACTAGTTTAGCTAGATAGCTATCTAATGCATGATAAGGTATCCCTGCCATTGGGATTGGTTCACCAGCAGAGAAACCACGTTTGGTTAAAGAGATATCTATTAACTGTGACGCTAATTTAGCATCTTCATAAAATAATTCATAAAAATCACCCATACGGTAAAAAAGTAAAACATCAGAATGCTGAGCTTTTATCTGCCAATATTGTTGCATCATAGGAGTATGATTAAGGATAGATTTATCTGTAAGCTCTTTCATATATTAAGTAAATTAATCTTATGAGTAATAGGAATGAATAAAATATAGTTCAATTTTCTGGTAACGATATCTATCAGTAACCTTAATTAATATCGCAGGAAATAGCTCTCCAGTTTAGTTTGCCATTTACCAAGCACTGTGCTATAGAGCAAATAAATAGCAGCTGCCTCAATATATAAAATCAGAGGCTCATAAGTTACGGAAACAATCCGTTGAGCAGCTAAAAAGATCTCCGGTACAGTAATTACTGCCGCTAGCGAAGTATCTTTAATTAAAGATATAAAAGAATTTGCTAGTGGTGGTAAAGCAACAAATATCGCCTGTGGTAAAATTACCCTTATCATTGCTTGGGTACTATTCATACCAATAGCCCATGCTGCTTCCCATTGCGTTAGAGGAACAGATAAAATCGCACCACGAATGATTTCTGAACTGTACGCTCCTATATTCAACGTAAAACCAATTAGCGCAGCTGGGAACGCATCTAACGTAATTCCAGCACTTGGTAGACCATAAAATATCAAAAATAGCTGCACTAATAATGGTGTACCCCTGATTACCCATACATAAAAATTAGCTATGAGTTGCAGATATCGTGAACTATATAAACGGATTAATGTTACTAACAATCCTAATATGAGACCAATAAAAAAAGATAATAATGCTAAAGGCAACGTAAAATAAAGCCCGGCTATAAATAAACGCCAAAAAGAATCGTGTATTAATTGTAGCCATGGTGGCATAAGTAAAATTCCTCTATAATAAAAACTTATTGAGAGATATCCTGGCCAAAATAACGGATAGATATTATCTTATAAGTACCATTCGCCTTAATATCATCTAGAGCTCGATTAATTGCAGCAACTAATTCTGGTTGGCCCTTACGTAGCATAATACCAGAAGGCGAGTGTGTTGCTTCTAAGGCAACAACTTTTACTTTAGCATCTGGTTTATGTTTTTTAAAATCAAGGAATGAAAGATAGTCATTTAGAGTTACTGCTGCTCTACCTGTTATCACTAATTCTATAGACTGATTAAAATTATCAGTTGGCACAATATCTGCACCATATTTTCTAGCTAATTGGGAATAATGGCTAGTCAGATTCTGAGCTGACTTTTGATTTTTTAAATCATTGAAGTTGTTTATAGTAGTATTATCATTACGTGTAACTATGACTACTTTAGAGGCAATATAAGATTGGGAAAAATCGTATTTTACTTTTCGCTCTGGTGTAATACCTACTTGATTAATAACTGCATCATAACGTTTACTATCTAGACCAGCTATTAATCCATCCCAACGTCCTTCTATAAATTTAGCTTTCATTCCTAAATGAGCTGCGACTGCATAGCCAAGATCAACATCAAAACCTACAAGTTTATCATTACTATCGTGATAGGTATAAGGTGCGTAAGTTCCTTCCGTACCAAAGGTAATAATGTTAGCTGATTTCAGCGCTACAAGTTCCTCAGCAGCTAGTGTTTCTGCTGAGATAAAAGCTGAGATAAAAAAAATATAACTTAATACTAGTACCTGATTGATGTTTTTCATGATTATTCCTCAATAAACGTTAACTAAAGGCGTATAATGCTACCGTTGGTAGTCATGCTAAACGATTTAATCTGATGCTACTAAAGCATTTTATGTTATTAGCCATTGCTTTTGGTTATACCTATACCAACCAGATAAGCATATTGATAACTAAATTCTATTGATATCAAGGATACCATTTACATCGGATTATTATTTCTTCATATAAAGAATGCTATCAGACTAAATTTTATCTACTAGTGCTAATCATGCAGTTACAGTAAATTTGCTACCCTTTAAGTAATAAATCGCCTTTGCTTCTTACCGTATAGTTCATACTTAAATAAGTAATTAATCTATGTACAGCTAAATAGTAACGCCTCAGTGTTCTGCTTGATACAAATACAGTATAATAAAATTAGCACTTAGCACTATTAGTCTAAATTGTCAGCTCATTTAAAATATGGTGGCGATGTTGTTCTATGCTATCGCTTGATAGGAGTGAAAATGGCTATTGATGAGAATAAACAAAAGGCGCTAGCAGCAGCATTAAGCCTAATTGAAAAGCAATTTGGGACAGGTTCCATCATGCGTCTAGGAGAAGATCGATCAATGGATGTAGAAACTATTTCTACTGGTTCTTTATCACTTGATATTGCACTAGGAGCTGGTGGTTTACCCATGGGTCGTATTGTAGAAATATACGGACCAGAATCGTCAGGAAAAACAACACTAACGTTACAGGTTATAGCCACTGCACAAAAAGAAGGTAAAATCTGCGCTTTTATAGATGCTGAACATGCCTTAGATCCAATTTACGCAAAAAATTTAGGGGTAGATATCGATAATCTATTGTGTTCACAGCCAGATACAGGAGAACAAGCGCTAGAAATATGTGACGTTTTAACCCGTTCAGGAGCTGTAGATGTAATTATCGTTGACTCCGTAGCTGCGCTCACGCCTAAAGCTGAGATCGAAGGTGAAATAGGTGATTCTCACATAGGATTAGCAGCACGGATGATGAGCCAAGCTATGCGTAAATTAACTAGTAACCTTAAAAATGCTAACACTTTACTAATATTTATTAACCAAATTCGAATGAAGATTGGTGTCATGTTTGGTAATCCCGAAACAACTACAGGTGGTAATGCACTTAAATTTTATTCTTCGGTTAGATTAGATATTCGCCGTATAGGCTCAGTTAAAGAAGGCGATGTGGTAGTAGGTAGCGAAACTAGGGTTAAAGTAGTAAAAAACAAAGTAGCTGCGCCATTTAAACAAGCTGACTTTCAGATCACATACGGTAAAGGAATTAATATTCACGGGGAACTAGTAGATCTTGGTGTGAAGAATAATTTGATCGAAAAAGCAGGCTCTTGGTATAGCTATAATGGTAATAAAATTGGACAGGGAAAAAATAACGTCTGTAACTTCTTGAAATATCATCCACAGCTAGCTGCCGAATTAGATAAGAAACTACGTGAAATGCTACTACATAATACTACTCGTACCGAGAGCAATAGTTTAGTAAGAGATGATGAAGGAACTTTTGATGAATAATGAATAATAGAGTAATCTTAATTTATCAAATTAGAAACAGTAATTATAGGTATTGTTTTACCTATATATAGTAATTATTAGATATAGGTAACTATATCTAGCAATTGACTATTACTAATATTTTCCTTTCAACTTTCGAGATAATATTGGCGATCATATTAATCAATAAATCCGGTGTATAATGTTACTTCGTACTAAACAAAATTGATCTGTATTTTTGACTTTAATAATGAATGACGAGATAACTATGAGTAATAATAGTACTGCTGAGCTTCGACAAGAGTTTCTCAATTTTTTTCACCAGAAAGGACATAAGATAGTTGCAAGTAGCTCGCTAGTATCTCATAACGATCCGACTTTACTATTTACGAATGCTGGTATGAATCAGTTTAAAGATGTTTTCTTGGGTTTAGATAAGCGGTTATACCAAAGTGCTACTACTGCGCAGCGCTGCATAAGAGCTGGTGGTAAGCATAATGATCTGGAAAAAGTTGGTTATACAGCACGTCATCATACATTTTTTGAAATGCTAGGTAACTTTAGCTTTGGTGCGTATTTTAAATGCGAAGCTATCCAATTAGCATGGGAATTATTAACTGGAGGACAATGGTTTAATCTACCGAAAGATAAACTATGGGTAACAGTATATGCTACTGATGACGAAACATATAATATATGGGCTAAGCAAATCAACATACCACGTGAGCGTATCGTCCGTATCGGCGATAACAAAGGCAAAGCTTACGCTTCAGATAATTTCTGGCAAATGGGTGATATTGGACCCTGTGGTCCCTGTTCAGAAATTTTTTTTGATCATGGTAATCATCTGTTTGGTGCTCCACCTGGTAGCCAAGGAGAATATGGCGATCGCTATATCGAGATTTGGAACCTAGTTTTCATACAATTTAATCGACAGATGGATGGTACCCTAATACCTTTGCAGAAACCTTCGGTAGATACGGGCATGGGTCTAGAACGTATTGCAGCAGTACTACAACATGTAAACTCTAACTACGATATTGATATATTCAGTCAGCTCATTAAAGCTGTAGCTGATGTAACAAAGGCAACTAATACTAGTTCTCTACAAGTAATTGCCGATCATATTCGTTCGTGCGCTTTCTTAGTCAGCGATGGAGTAGTACCATCTCAAGATGGACGTGGTTATGTCTTACGCCATATCATACGTCGCGCTATTCGCCATGGTTACATGTTAGGCGCTAGAGATGCATTTTTTTATAAGTTAGTTGCCCCACTAATTGAAGTTATGGGTAGTACAGCCGATCAATTAAAACAACAGCAAAATATGGTAGAACAAGTATTACGCACTGAAGAAGAACAATTCTCTCAAACTTTAGAGCGTGGATTATTCATGTTAGAACAGGTACTTACTAAACTCACAGGCGATACATTGGATGGTGAAACAGCATTTAGTCTCTACGACACTTATGGTTTACCAATATATCTGACTACTGATATATGTCGTGAGCGTAATATTAAAGTAGATGAAAATGGTTTTAAAAGCGCCATGGAGGTACAGCGTAATCGCGCACGAGAAGCAAGTAGATTTAGTTACAAATATAATAGCATGCTTAGTATAAACCAATATACTCGCTTCTTAGGTTATAAGCATTTGAAGTCCCAAGGCAAGGTAACGGCATTGTACCTTAATGATCAATCGGTAGAAGTGATCTATCATAGTGAAAAGGCGATAGTAATATTAGATTATACTCCATTTTATGGAGAATCTGGCGGTCAAATTGGTGATAGCGGTAAAATTACTGCCGCAAATGGTATCTTTGAAGTAATTGATACCAAAAAATATGGGAATGCTTTAGGTCATTTAGGCATGCTTAACTATGGAGAATTAAGAATAGGGGATCAGGTAACAGCTAAGGTTAATCAATTGCGCCGCGATCGTATTAGCGTAAATCACTCGGCTACCCATTTGTTACAATCGGCATTACGTCAATTACTAGGTAAACATGTAGTACAACGAGGATCTCTTGTCCATGACCAGTATTTACGCTTCGACTTTTCCCATCATCAAGCTATGCAAGTAGAACAAATACATGAAGTAGAAAAAATAATAAACCAACAGATACGCCGTAATCTAATCATTAAAACAGACATGATGACGTTGGAAGCTGCACAAAATCAAGGTGCAATATCAGTATTAGATCATCAATATGAGTCGTCCCAAGTACGAGTATTAAGCATAGGGGACTTCTCTACTGAGCTATGCTGCGGGACTCATGCTAGTCGTACCGGTGATATTGGCTTATTCTGGATTTCATCGGAATCAGGTATTGCTCTTGGAATACGCCGTATTGAAGCTATTACCGGTGAATTTGCGCTGAAAAATTTACATCAACAAAGCAATTTAGTGCAACAAATATCACAACTATTCAAAAATGATGGTAGTAACTTAGTAGAGAAGGTACGTGGGTTACAAAATCATATTAAGCAGTTAGAATCAAAATACCAGCAGCTTAAGAGTAAGCAGGTAGCACAAGAAATAGCAGTATTAAGCCGCAAAATAAGCAAAATGCATGGCACGCAGGTATTAGTTAGTAAATTAGAAAATATAGAACCTAAAATAATGCGTCATATAGTAGATGAAATAAAGCATCAGCTAGGTTCGGTGGTAATAATACTAGCTAATATAAATTTAGTTGATGGAAAAGTAAATCTAATTGCTGGAGTAACAGATGACTTAACTAATCGTATTCAGGCTAGTGATATTATTAGGACCTTAATCCAAAAGTTTGGAGGTAGAGGTGGAGGGAGCAAAAAAATTGCTTATGCCGGCAGTATTACGACTAACGAACTATCTACAGTTCTTTACTATATAGAAAAAATAGTAGCTGTAAAATTCACAGAGTCACAAGAGATGAATTAATTATCTAAGCTATCCCTCATTACTAAAATGAGCCTAAAGAGGATAGAGAAAGCAAGCAGTATATGTTTAGCACACTGTATATTATATGCATAGCTAATCTTTATTAAAGTAGTATAGCTTATGATCTAAGCAGGAAAACAAGAAAACCTACTCTTTTTATATTTCAAGGAGCAAAGAGAGAATGCTTATTCTGACTCGTAGAGTTGGTGAAACCCTCATGATTGGTGATGAGGTAACTGTGACTATTTTAGGCATCAAGGGCAACCAGGTTCGTATCGGTGTTAGTGCTCCTAAAGAAGTGTCAGTACACCGTGAAGAAATATACCATCGTATTCAATTTGAGAAATCGCAACAGTCTATTTGCTAATTATGTTCTTTACTTTGCCAACGCATAACCGCTATAGAATAATTAATTCTTAATTAATGACGTTGATTTTGATATTCTACCATTTTATTGATCAGTATAATGTAAATGATAAAAAATAAAAAAGAATTTGACTTCTGAAACTGAGAAAGTAATATGTGCGCCACGTGGTACCAATTAGCTTAAACTAAAAGTTCGTAGGTGAGGTGGCCGAGAGGCTGAAGGCGCTCCCCTGCTAAGGGAGTATATAGTAAAAAGCTGTATCGAGGGTTCGAATCCCTCCCTCACCGTCACTAAAATGCATCCGTAGCTCAGCTGGATAGAGTACTCGGCTACGAACCGAGTGGTCGGAGGTTCGAATCCTTCCGGATGCACCATTCGTTATGTTTTCTTTTACTTTGCTTAGCAAGTAAAGTTTCATATGTCATCTTGATGTAGATGTTGTGTGCCCTAGCCTTGTACGAATAATACTACTACTGCTCACTCTGCTACTAAGCAGAATTAATTGTTTTACTAAATACTAACTGCTCATTCTATAGGAGGTCAGTTTGATACCTGACGTATCATCAGATACACTTTTTTGGCTGAAAGCTAATCCTCAAGCCTTACAAGGCATTTATCGAGGAGTAGAACGTGAAACACTAAGGATTAATACTCAAGGACATTTAGCACAGACACCTCATCCTAAAAAGCTTGGTGCCGCATTAACCCATAAGTGGATTACTACTGATTTTGCTGAAACATTACTTGAATTTATAACACCAGTTGCTCAGGATATTGATCACATGCTCACGTTATTACGTGATATTCATCGCCACGTTGCACGTCATCTGTGTAATGAATGGATGTGGCCAATGAGTATGCCTTGTTTTATTGATAGTCAACAACAGATTAAACTAGCCCAATATGGTCCATCTAATATGGGACGCATGAAAACTTTATACCGTAAAGGACTTAAAAACCGTTACAGTGCTATGATGCAGATTATATCTGGAGTTCATTATAATTTTTCCTTACCTCTAACATTCTGGCAGGTATATGCTGGAGTTAGTGATATGAATAGCAATAAAGATATTATATCAGCTGGATATTTAGGACTTATCCGTAATTATTATCGTTTCGGTTGGATTATTCCATATATTTTTGGCGCTTCACCTGGTGTTTGTCAATCTTTTATGAAAAATAGAGATACAGACTTACCTTTTATAAAGGCATCATCTGGTTTTCTTTATTTACCTTATGCTACTTCACTACGTATGAGTGATTTAGGCTATGCGAATAAATCTCAAAGTCAGCTAGATATTACCTTCAATAGCCTCAAGGAGTATGTATTTAGGTTAAAGCATGCGATACGTACTCCATATGCGGATTACCAACGAATAGGATTGAAAAAAAATGGTAGTTATCTACAACTAAATACGAATATATTACAAAGTGAAAATGAGTTATATGCACCAATCCGTCCTAAACGGATAACGAAGAATGAAGAATCACCTTTAGATGCCCTACTAAGAAGGGGTATTGAGTATATAGAAGTTAGGGCGCTAGATATTAATCCCTTTTCACCAGTAGGTATTGATGAGGAGCAAGTAAGATTTTTAGATTTATTTTTAATTTGGTGCACCTTAGCTCCAGCACCAAAAATGAGCACTAGGGAGTTACTTTATACTCGCCTTAATTGGACTAAAGTTATTTTGGAAGGACGTAAGCCAGGGCTGACGCTAATTGTTGACGGTGGTAGCAGTAAAAAACCTCTGGCTACTATAGGCAAAGAACTATTTAGTGCGATGCAAGCATTAGCCGAAACTCTTGATAGCCATAATGGCAATATTCAGTATCAGCAAGTCTGCCACAAGCTAAGAGCGTGTATTGACCAACCTGAGTTAACTTTATCGGCTCGTATCTTAAAAGAAATGAAAAAATATGGTATTCGTGGTCTAGGATTAACTTTAGCAAACCAGTATTTTCAGATATTACTTGAAGAACCATTGGAAATGTTCAATGAATTAACGTTCGATAAAGAACAGATAAGATCTTGGCATCGTCAGTTAGAACTAGAAGCATTAGATATACTAAGCTTTGATGATTTTTTAGCTCATATCAATAGCCACCAACAATAAAGTACCTATAAAGTTCCTAGCTAAATTACACCTATAATGCTAATTGAATGTATTATTTTAGATATAGTACTAACTAATAAAATTATTAGGTAGCAGTCTAATACTGATGATTTTACTAAGCTAGTAGCTTCCCTATTACTTAACATAACAAGATCACTGATTTTTTGTGCAAAATATACAACTAGATTCTAATAGATATAATATAGCAAAAGACATAATATGATAACTATCATAGTTAACTATACTATATTTAAAATATAGTATATAACTGTTATTAATTGTTTAGGTCTTTTAAATCAGCATGTTTGAATATTTATCTGAGAAATTATCATTTTCCTTGCGTAATATTAGCGATCAAGGACGAATAACGGAAGTAAACATCAAAGACACTTTACGTGAAGTACGCATGGCGTTATTAGAAGCAGATGTAGCATTACCTGTCATACAGGAATTTATTAGTCGTGTAAAAGAAAGTGCATTAAGTCAGAAAGTTAATAAAAGCCTCACTCCTGGGCAAGAATTTATTAAAATTATCCGTTGGGAGCTAATAAATACGATGGGAGGACAAAATGATACGCTGAATTTAGCTGCACCACCGCCGGTAGTAGTATTAATAGTTGGTCAGCAAGGTGTTGGTAAAACCACGAGCGTGGTCAAGCTAGGAAAATATTTAGGGGAAAGACAACGCAAAAAAATACTCGTAGTATCTACTGATGTTTACCGACCATCAGCAATTAATCAATTAGAAACCTTAACAAAAAATATCAATATTGATTTTTTTCCATCCGAAATCGTTCAGAAACCGCTTAATATTGTTCATCTAGCACTAACATACGCAAAGCAACATTTTTATGATGTATTGCTAGTAGACACCGCTGGTCGTCTACATACCAATAATTTTATGATGAATGAAATTATTAATATTCATATAGCGATAAAACCAGTAGAAACTATATTCGTAGTAGACGCTATGACCGGACAGGATGCTGCTAAAGTAGCTAAATCTTTTAATAGTATGTTACCACTAACTGGAATAATCCTTACTAAAGTAGATGGTACTTCACGCTGTGGTGCGGCACTTTCTATCAGTTATATAACGGGCAAACCTATTAAATTTCTTGGTGTAGGAGAAAAAATAGATGCTTTAGAACCTTTTTACCCTGATCGATTAGCTAATCGCATCCTAGGCATGGGTGATACATTATCTCTGATTGAACAGATCGAACGTAATGTAGATTATACCCAAGCTCAAAAACTTACAAAAAAAATTAAACAAGGTAATAGCTTTGATCTGACCGATTTTCTTCATCAAATGAAGCAGATACGTAAAATTGGTGGTATAACCGGTATGATGAATCAATTACCCGGGATTAATAAACTACCAGATTCAGTTAAGTTACAAATGCAGAATGATAAATTACTGGTACATATGGAGGCAATTATTTATTCAATGACAGCTCAAGAACGTGTTAACCCTGAAATTATTAAAGGTTCACGTAAGCGTAGGATTGCTGCTGGATCAGGAATGCAGGTGCAGGATGTGAACCGTATGTTAAAACAGTTTACCGAAATGCAGCGTATTATGAATAAAATACAAAAAGATGGAATAATGCGTAGTTTAAAGAAAATCATACCACACAGATTTTTCTAGTGTTAAATGAATTAATTGCTTTTTACTCATAAATAAGGTATATAAAATAGTTATGAGTTATACTAATTTCCTTGTTAAGCAAAGGATATTCTTACTATGGTCAGAATTCGTTTAGCACGTGGTGGAGCTAAAAAACGTCCATTTTATCAAATTATAGTAACTGATAACCATCAGGCAAGAGACGGGCGCTTCATTGAACGTGTGGGTTTTTTTAATCCACTAGCTACTGGGCAAGCAGTAGATTTACGTTTAAATATGGATAGAATATTATATTGGATTAATCATGGTGCCAAAATGTCAGAACGTTTATATGCACTTATCAAAAGCGCGAAAAACAAATCTCAGTACTCTAGTGCCGGTTAATCCTGTGGTTTTAGGTACCATAAGCTCCGCTTATGGCATAAGCGGTTGGCTAAACATTATTTCATTTACGCAAAATGCAGCAAGTATTTTTGAGTATCAGCCATGGTTTATTAAAAAGTTAAATACATGGCTTGATGTTATACTAGATGAATGGAAATATAATTATCATAATAAGTTAATAATTAAAATTAATAGCATTGAAAATAGGGAAGCCGCACAGCTCTTTGCTAATTGTAATATTATAGTTGATGCTTCGCAGTTACCAACTCTATCCGATGGTGATTACTACTGGAAAGATCTGATAGGTTGTCAAGTAGAAACAATAAACAGTTATCAACTTGGTAAAGTTATTGACTTAATCGAGACTGGCTCAAATGATGTGATGGTTGTTCAAGCAAATCAACAACATTCTACTAAAATCAATGAGCTTTTAATCCCATTTATATATGGTCAAGTAATTAAAAATGTTGATCTCGCAACTCACATAATTAAAGTAGACTGGGACCCAGAATTTTAACCCTGAATATCAAAGATAGATCTAATGTGGATTGGATTAATCAGTATATTTCCGGACATGTTCCGTGCAGTTATGGATTATGGAGTAACCGGACGTGCGGTAAAAAAGGGCTTACTACAAGTACATTGCTGGAATCCACGTGCCTTTTCTCACAATCGGCACCAAACAGTGGATGATCGTCCTTATGGCGGTGGACCGGGAATGTTATTAATGATGCAACCTTTACGTGATGCGATTCATGAAGCTAAAAATCATACTGAAACAGGAGTAAAAGTAATTTATCTTTCTCCTCAGGGACGAAAGTTAGATCAACAAGGTGTATATGAATTAGCCGCTAATAAGAAGTTAATTCTTATCTGCGGTCGCTATAAAGGTATTGATGAACGTTTAATTACTACTGAGATTGATGAAGAGTGGTCAATAGGTGATTATGTTCTTAGTGGCGGAGAATTAGCTGCCATGATACTAATAGATTCGATGACTAGATTAATTCCCGGAGCATTAAGTCATGAGTCTTCGGCGGTCGAAGACTCATTTGCTCAAGGATTACTAGATTGTCCGCACTATACACGTCCGGAGGTGTTATACGGTATAAAGGTTCCACCTGTTCTACTATCTGGGCATCATGCTAATATTAGACGCTGGCGCTTGAAACAATCTTTAGGCCGTACTTGGCTTAGAAGACCTGAATTACTAAATAATCTATATCTTACTCATGAGCAAGTAAGATTACTGAAAGAATTTCAGTATGAATATAACAATTTAATTGAAAGTCAAGTATAGAAGGATAACATTAACTATGTTTAATCTAATTCAACATATAGAACACGAGCAAATGAAAAATTTGCCAGCTTTCCGCCCAGGTGACTCGGTAGAAGTAAAGGTTTGGGTAGTTGAAGGTAGTAAAAAACGTCTACAATCATTCGAGGGTATGATTATAGCTATCCGTAACCGAGGTTTACATTCCGCATTTACAGTGCGTAAAATATCAAATGGCGAAGGTGTTGAGCGTGTATTCCAAATGCACTCTCCGATAATAGAGAGCATTACCGTAAAAAGGTGTGGTTTTGTCCGTAAGGCAAAATTATATTACCTACGTAAACGTACCGGTAAGGCTGCGCGTATTAAAGAGCGTATTAGCAGCTAATCATAATCAATTACAATAATATTATCATTATTTACATCAATTTTAATTTTTTTACCTGGTAGTAAACTCCCAGATAATATTTGTTGTGACAATGGATTTTCTATTTTCTGTTGTATAGCACGCTTTAGAGGCCGAGCGCCATAAATAAAATCAAAACCAGTTTTAACTAATAAAGTCAGTACTTGATCGCTTATAGTAATTGATATTCCCTGTTCCTCTAAACGTTTTGACAGACGCTGTAGTTGTATCTGTGCTATTTTCAGCATATCTTCATGGCCTAGTGGATGAAAAACGACAATTTCATCTATTCTATTAATAAATTCCGGGCGAAAATGATGGCAAACAACATCAACAACGATATTTTTCATATCATGGTAATTAATTTGATGAAAACGTTCATTAATTACATCAGATCCTAAGTTAGATGTCATAATAACTATGGTATTACGGAAATTAACCGTCCTGCCATGGCCATCAGTTAACCTACCATCTTCTAACAATTGAAGTAAGAGATTGAAAATATCAATATGAGCTTTCTCTATTTCATCTAGTAGAATAACTGAGTAAGGTCTACGGCGCACAGCCTCAGTAAGCGATCCACCTTCTTCGTAGCCAATATATCCTGGAGGAGCCCCTACCATCCGCGATACTGAATGTCGTTCCATAAACTCTGACATATCTATACGTACGATGGCAGTATCACTATCAAAAACAAAAGCGGCTAAAGCTTTACATAGTTCAGTTTTTCCTACTCCAGTAGGTCCTAGAAACATAAAAGAACCAATTGGTCTATTAGGGTCTGCAATACCAGCTCTACTACGTCTAATAGCATTAGAAACTGCTTCTACTGCTTCATTTTGACCTACTACTCTTTGATGTAAATATTGTTCTATCCGTAAAATTTTTGTGCGCTCGCTTTCTAGCATGCGTGATACTGGGATACCAGTCCATCGCGCTAATACCTCAGTGATTTCCATCTCTGTTACGCGGTTACGTAACAAGCGCATATTTTTACCTTCTGATTGCAAAACTACTGCAAGTTTTTTTTCTAACTCAGGAATTTTGCCATATTGTAGTTCCGACATTCTGGCTAGATCGCCGATACGACGTGCTTGCTCGAGGTAAATTTTCGTTTGTTCTAACTCTGATTTAATTTTTTGCGCACCAGATAAAGAAACTTTCTCCGCTTGCCATTCTTTCTCTAGTTTAGCATAAGCATGTTCTTTTTGCGCTAGCTCTTTATTAAGTATCTTGAGACGTTTTAGGCTAGCATCATCTAGTTCTTTCTGTAGTGCCTGTTGTTCTAGCTTTAATTGAATCATGCGTCGTTCTAGGCGATCTAGTTCTTCTGGTTTAGAGTCAATTTGCATACGGATACTAGAAGCAGCCTCATCGATTAAATCAATAGCTTTGTCAGGTAATTGCCTATCGGCGATATAACGGTTAGATAACATTGCCGCTGCAACTATAGCTGGATCAGTAATCTGTACGTGATGATGTAGCTCATATCGCTCCTTAAGACCCCGTAAGATAGCAATAGTATCTTCAACACTAGGCTCAACTATAAATACTTTCTGAAAACGCCTTTCTAGTGCAGCATCCTTCTCAATAAATGTACGGTATTCATTTAGAGTTGTAGCACCAACACAATGTAGTTCACCACGTGAAAGTGCTGGCTTCAGCATATTACCTGCATCCATTGCACCGTCTGCCTTACCCGCGCCGACCATAGTATGTAATTCATCAATGAACAAAATGATATTACCTTCTAATTTTGATAGTTCATTAAGTACAGCTTTTAATCGTTCTTCAAATTCACCTCGGTACTTAGAACCAGCTACTAGTGCTCCCATATCTAATGACAGTACCCGATTATTTTTCAGTCCTTCAGGAACTTCACCGTTCACGATGCGCTGAGCAAGCCCTTCTACTATAGCAGTTTTACCTACTCCTGGTTCGCCAATAAGTACTGGGTTATTTTTCGTGCGTCGTTGCAATACTTGGATGGTACGGCGGATTTCTTCATCACGACCAATAACTGGATCTAACTTTCCCTGTTCTGCAAGCTCTGTGAGATTAATAGTAAATTGCTTGAGGGCTTTTTGACACTGATTTTCCGTATCTAGATTATCTACTTTTTTACTTTCCCGTAGGTAATCTATTGCTTGTTCAATTAATATTGTTGTAGCACCAGCAGCTTGTAGTAGTTCTGCTAAGCGTCCTCGCGAATTAATTGATGCCAGAATAAATAATTCAGATGAAATTAATTTTTCAGAACGTTTGTTTGCAAGCGTTTCACACATATTTAATACACTTACTAAATACTGGGAAGGTGGTAAGTTACCGTTGTTACTGTTAATTTGCTGATGGGGCAATTGCTTACAAGCCTGTTCAACTGCTAAACTTAATCTCGCAGTGTTAACACCAGCATACTGTAGTAATTGGTATACTGAGCTACCTTCTTGCTGAAGTAAAATAACCATAACGTGTAATGGCTCTATGAACTGATTAGCGTACCTAAGAGCCAATGACTGAGCATCTATGAGAACTTGTTGAAATTGATTTGTAAAACGATCTAGACGCATAATTTCTTCCATAAATTGTAGTCTATCTATATGGCCTATATGGCTATATAGAAAGTATATAAGGTTATTTAGGCAAAATTCAATAAGATGAAAGCTATAGCACGAACAACAAGTTAGAATACCAATCTTCAATTGAGATTAAAGAAAATTTTTCCTATCCTCTTGAAGTGCATTAACTAATTCGACCATATCTTGCGGTAGTGCTGCATGCAACTCCATTTCTCTTGCTGTAATTGGATGGTGTAATCGTAATGTAGTTGCATGTAATGCTTGGCGATTAAACCGACGTAACACTTCTATATTACTGTGATGATTTTGCTGACTACTACGATACAATTGATCGCCAACTAAATGGTGATTCATATAGGCCATATGTACGCGAATCTGATGGGTACGACCTGTTTCTAATCTCAGCCGTAGTCGAGTATGAGCACGAAAACGCTCTATAATACTGTAATGTGTAATAGCTGGTTTACCTAGAGGATTTACTGTCATATGAGTTCGCTTAGTAGCATGGCGAGCAATTGGCTGTTCAACAGTACCATCGTTATTAATAATACCAATAGTTATCGCTTCGTATTCACGAATGATACTCCGTGTGCGTAATAATTCTACTAACTTAGTTTGTGCCGATAGTGTTTTACCTACTATCATTAAACCTGTAGTATTTTTGTCTAACCTATGAACGATGCCTGCGCGTGGTACATTAGCAATAGCTGGGTAATAATACAGCAAGGCATTTAGTATGGTGCCGTCGAGATTCCCAGCACCTGAGTGTACCACCATATCTCGTGGTTTATTAATTACTATTATATCATCATCCTCATAAACAATATTTAAAGCAATATTCTGCGCTTTCCAGTACTGTTCATGTTCTCTTTCTATCATTACCGATATTTTAATTATTTCTCCACCTAGTATTTTTTTATTCGGAAGAATAGTTACCTGATCATTTACTTTGACTTTTCCCTCTAATATCCAGCCTTTAATTTGTGAGCGTGAATAATCCGCTAATAATTTAGCTATAGCTTGATCTAAGCGCTGTGGAAATAGTATATGAGGAACTTGTTCTGTAATATTTAGGTATTGTGGTGCCATATTTAAAAGCTCTCTTTATTTCGGTTGTTACGAGCAAATAGTTTCCATTAATATAGTTATTATTACGCGGTAATATACCGCAATACCTATTCTAGAAAATGCTAAAGCTAAAAATTATAGTAATACTACTAAGTTTATTGGTCCTTGTGAATTGTTCCAGTAACCAAAATGTTTTTTTAGATCATCTCCCCGCAGAGACTTATGCTTCGGCGCGGCAAAAATTACAGCAAGGTTACTATAAACAAGCAATTAAACAACTAGAAGCACTAGATAACTACTATATGTTCGGTCCTAATACGCAACAGTTACAACTAGATTTAATATATGCCTACTATAAGTTATCCAACATGCAAAAGGCACAAAATTTGATAGATCGTTTTCTACGTACGAACGCTAACCATTCCAATACTGATTATGTTCTCTACATATGTGGTCTAATTGAGATGAAGCTGGATGAACAAGCATTATCTAAATACTTTTTATTCGGTTTCAATCATTTCGAACGTGATCCAAAACATGCTCGTGCTGCTGTTATATCTTTTCAGCAACTAATTAATAATTATCCACATAGTATCTATGCGATAGATGCGAAGAAAATTTTGATTTATCTCCAAAACAGACTAGCTAATTATGAACTAACAGTAATAGAATTTTATTCTAAAGTAGGAGCATATGTAGCTGTAGTAACACGGGTTAAGCATATGCTCAGTAATTTTCCGAATAATAATGCTACATACCAAGCACGCAAGCATATGGAAAGGGCTTACCAACAGTTACGAATAAATAGCAGCTAGTCAGTTAACCTTATTCATAAAGAGAGAATAACAATGCTATTGTTATTTTATTTACAAAAGATAATAATATCTATTATTTATTATGTTAGCGGTAGTAATTATAGTTCACTATGTAGTCGACGTAACATATGTTGCGTCGTATTCCAATTAATGCAAGAATCCGTTACTGATACCCCATAACGCATTTTGCTTTTTGGTAGTTCCGCAGACTGATTTCCTGAATAAATATTACTTTCTAAAATGATGCCTCGAATGGAATTATTGCCCGCTTTAATCTGTGCTATTACAGATTGTACAACATCAACCTGACGGCGATAATCATGATTAGAATTACCATGACTACAATCTATTATAAGTCTAGGTGATAAACCTGCAGAAATCATCTGATCTGTACAATTTTTGATATCATGTGGGTAGTAATTTGGCTTGTTACCACCCCGTAATATAAGATGACCGTCTAGATTACCACTAGTCTGCAATAACGTTACCTGACCAGCCTGATTAATCCCAATAAAACGGTGTGATCGCTTAGCTACTGTAATTGCATTAATAGCAGTAGTTAAAATACCGTAAGTACTATTTTTAAAACCTACAGGCATCGATAAGCCTGAGGCCATCTCGCGGTGAATTTGTGATTCTGTAGTACGTGCGCCAATAGCAACCCAACTAAATAAATCGCCAAGGTATTGGGGACCATGAGGATTAAGTGCTTCCGTAGCTAGCGGTATCCCTATACTTATTAGTTCGACTAATAAACTCCGAGCAATTTGCATTCCAGCTTCAACATCACAAGATCCATCCATATACGGATCGCTAATAAGACCTTTCCAGCCAAAAGTAGTACGAGGTTTTTCAAGATATACGCGCATCACAAGATATATTTTATCTTTTAATTCCCAGGATATCGTTTGTAACCTTTGGGCATAATCTATGGCGGCATTTTTATCGTGGATAGAACATGGACCACAAACTACGAGTAAACGTGGATTACTACCATGAATTATATCAGTAATTATTTTACGCGATTCGATCACTAATTGTTTTTTTGCGTCACTTAAAGGAAATAATTTTTTTAGAGTGTCGGGCGTAATCATTAATTTTAATTAAAATATATTTGTTAGTATATGTATACTATTTTTTATCTATGTACATATTAGATATTAAACAATTCACCGTATTGTATCTATGATCACTAATGTTTTTAACTATTAAAAGACTGAAAGGTCGTCAGCTAACATACGCTGATGAAGATCATTAGATCTTTTTTTAAGATATAGTAGTAGCTAACTACTCAAATAGTTTTTGATAAAATTATTTACTAAAATATGTGTTCATTTTACTTAAAAATATTTTAGTATAGTTAATACCTTACTCACACTCTTCTTACTTAAGAAACAACATAAAATCAACAATAGGAATACGTAATATGGCAGATAGTTTTTTATCTACTAATCGTTATTTCGATTATAAACATTATCCTCGTGGTTTCTCCCGACATGGTCATTTCACTATTCGCGAAGCACAATTACTTGAACGTTTTGGTCAAGCCTATAATGATCTAGATTGTGGCAAACGTAAGCCTATTACCGATGATGAACATCAATTTATTGCTGTATGTCATGGTGAACGTCTACCATCTAATGATCACGAAAAAGTATGGTTGAAGTATATAGCACATACCCGTCGTCCTAAACGTTTTCATACTTTATCTGGTGGTAAGCCACAAATGGATGTGATAGAAGAATACACAGACAACGAAGATTAGTATATAGTTAATGTAATATTGAAAAGTAAAATATGCTCATTTCGTCAGCTAATTACAATTAGCTATTGCATTTATTATCAGTCATTGATTTAATAATTCTTGATGTTATCTTCAGGAGCTAAAATGAAAGACAAAATCATTAATATAAGTCAAGAAAACTTTACTCAACAAGTATTACAGAACGAGGGATTATTTCTAGTTGACTTCTGGGCAGAATGGTGCGCTCCCTGTAAAAGTATTACGCCAATTTTAGCAGAAATAGCTAATGAATTCAACGGAAAAGTTACTATTGTTAAATTGAATATTGACGAAAATCCTGCTATAGCACAGAAGTATAATGTTCGTAGTATACCCAGTCTTTTGTTGTTTCGTAATGGCGAAGTAGTAGCAACTAAAGTAGGTGCGTTATCTAAAGGACAATTAATAGAATTCCTTAACGCTAATATATAAATGGTATATAGAAAGAAGATTGACACTAATATACCATAATATCACCATCCATAGTTCTAGCGAAATATACCTCTAGGTTAAGAACCCACCATTATGAACCTGACCGAATTAAAAAATACGCCAGTTTCGGAGTTAATAATAATCGGCGAAAAGATGGGACTAGAAAACATAGCACGCATGCGAAAACAAGACATCATCTTCGCCACACTAAAGCAACACGCTAAAAGTGGAGAAGATATTTTTGGCGATGGCGTACTCGAAATACTGCAAGATGGATTTGGCTTTCTACGTTCTAGTGATAGTTCCTACTTAGCCGGCCCAGATGATATATATGTTTCTCCCAGTCAAATTCGCCGTTTTAACTTACGTACAGGTGATACTATTTCTGGTAAAATTCGTCCACCAAAAGAAGGTGAACGATACTTCGCACTATTAAAAGTTAATGAGGTTAATTACGATAAACCGGAAAATGCCCGTAATAAAATTTTATTCGAAAATTTGACTCCGTTGCATGCTAATTTACGTTTGCGTATGGAACGTGGAAACGGTTCGACAGAAGATTTAACCGCTCGCGTGCTAGATTTAGCATCGCCTATTGGGTGTGGTCAACGTGGTCTGATAGTAGCTCCGCCAAAAGCTGGTAAAACAATGCTTATGCAAAATATTGCACAAAGTATTACCTATAATTATCCTAATTGTGTGCTAATAGTTTTATTAATTGATGAACGCCCAGAAGAAGTTACAGAAATGCAGCGTCTCGTGAAAGGTGAAGTTATTGCTTCAACATTTGATGAACCGGCAGCGCGACATGTGCAAGTCGCAGAAATGGTTATCGAGAAAGCAAAGCGTCTCGTAGAGCATAAAAAAGATGTAATGATATTATTAGATTCTATTACTCGTTTGGCTCGGGCATATAATACGGTAGTACCTGCCTCAGGTAAGGTATTAACGGGTGGTGTAGATGCTAACGCTTTGCATCGTCCTAAACGATTTTTTGGGGCTGCTCGCAATATAGAAGAGGGTGGTAGTTTAACTATTATAGCTACCGCATTAATTGATACCGGTTCAAAAATGGACGAAGTGATTTACGAAGAATTTAAAGGTACGGGTAATATGGAATTACATTTATCACGTAAAATTGCAGAAAAACGTGTATTCCCGGCTATCGACTATAACCGGTCTGGTACACGGAAAGAAGAATTGCTTACTACTCAGGAAGAACTACAGAAAATGTGGATTTTACGTAAAATTATCCATCCAATGTGTGAAATAGATGCAATGGAATTCTTGATGAATAAGTTAGCAATGACTAAAACTAACGATGAATTTTTTGATATGATGAAACGTTATTAAGAAGATAAAATATCTATGTTGTAATAATTAATTGTTATTTAATAGTAGGATAGTTGTTCTATATAACATAAATATATTAGAATAATTATGTACAATCGTTAACTGTTAACGGTTGATTACTGACTAGTAATTGATTATCTATATGTTACTATGCAGTGACAATCTTAAAAAGATTATTTATTTTAAAATCGCACTAGACAGTAATCTGGTAAACTATTAGGATCAACATCCAAATAGTAGTAATATTGGACGCCCGTAGCTCAGTATGGATAGAGTGCTGCCCTCCGAAGGCAGAGGCCTCAGGTTCGAATCCTGTCGGGCGGACCATAACTTAATAGTTATTGGTGATTGTAGCTCAGTTGGTAGAGCCCTGGATTGTGGTTCCAGTTGTCGTGGGTTCAAGTCCCATCAGTCACCCCAATTATATTATCATTTTATAATTGCGAGGATGGCGGAATTGGTAGACGCGCTAGCTTCAGGTGTTAGTGTCTTATCATAGACGTGAGGGTTCAATTCCCTCTCTTCGTACCATAAGAGAGGTCTTAGTGCAGGTTATTTATGGCTCAACACACCACATAACCTGCATCATTCAACGTAATATAGTTACGCTGTATATTTAATCGGCGAGTGGCGCAGCTTGGTAGCGCGACTGGTTTGGGACCAGTAAGTCAGAGGTTCAAATCCTCTCTCGCCGACCAATATTAGATATATTAGATTATAATCTCATTCGAGAAACGAAACTATGAAGCTTATCTCTTCTACTACCTGTAACTTCCTGACAGATAGTACCTTATGTACTTCCTTCTTGCTTGGAAGCTGGAACTGCTGTTTCTGTGAAACAGTGATTTCAGTTGAATTACTTAGTAAGTAGTATGTCGCGAACATAATTAATTTAGATATGCTACATGACAGAACTAACCAGTAAAAAAATTATCCTTGGCATAGGAGGAGGTATTGCAGCTTATAAAGCACCTGAAATAGTACGCCGTTTACGTGAATTGGGAGCTGAAGTACGCGTGGTAATGACTTCAGCCGCCAAAGCTTTTATCACGCCATTAAGTCTACAGGTAGTATCTAGTAACTATGTTGCTAATGAGATGTTAGATCAATCATATCAAGCGGCTATGAAGCACATTCAACTAGCAAAATGGGCTGATTTTGTCATATTAGCTCCAGCTACTGCTGACTTACTTGCACGTTTAGCAGCCGGTTTTGCTAATGACTTACTTAGTGCTATTTGTCTAGCAACTCCAGCTACTATTGCTGCTGTACCAGCAATGAACCAGCATATGTACCTTGCAGCAGCTACGCAAGCTAATTTAACTACATTACGTAAGAGGGGAATCCTGCTTTGGGGGCCAGATAATGGTAGCCAAGCCTGTGGTGATATAGGATTAGGCCGAATGTTAGATCCTTTGGTACTAGTCGAACAAGTGCGTAGCTATTTTCTAACATCTTACTCCCTAACTCATTTGAAGATAATGATTACTGCTGGTCCTACCCGTGAAGAATTAGATCCAGTTCGTTTTATTAGTAATTATAGTTCAGGCAAAATGGGCTTTGCTATTGCTTATGCTGCAGCTGCTAGAGGAGCGCAAGTTACCTTAATTGCTGGTCCTGTAAATGCTAATACACCACCAGGTGTAAAGCGTATCAATGTAACTAGTGCATTAGAAATGCAGGATGCGGTAATGCATAGTGTACAGCTACAACATATTTTTATTGGTTGTGCAGCAGTTGCTGACTACCGTGCCTACCGTTTTTCGCCGAACAAAATTAAAAAACATAGTGATAAGATTATGATAGCTTTAACGAAAAATCCTGATATTATTGCAGGAGTTGGTGCTCTAACGAAAAACCGACCTTACGTTGTAGGATTTGCTGCTGAAACAAATAAGGTAGAAGAATATGCCCGGCAAAAGCGTATCAAAAAAAACATAGATCTAATTTGCGCTAACGATGTTTCATACTATAATAAGGACTTAAATAGCAATAAAAGTGCTTTACATTTGTTTTGGCAAGATGGTGAACTAATGTTAGCACGAAGCGATAAAAAAGTCCTAGCTCAAAAACTAATAGACCAAATTATCAGTTGTTATGATGAAAAAAATAGACATTAAAATACTAGATAGCCGCATTGGCGATTGTTTTAAGTTACCAAAGTATGCAACCCCTGGATCTGCTGGAATAGATTTACGCGCTTGTATTGATAATACTATATCTCTAGAACCAGGAGAAACTAATCTTATTTCCACTGGGTTAGCTGTACATATTGCCGATACCGGTCTAGCAGGGATCATTATCCCTCGTTCCGGATTAGGACATCATGGTATTGTACTAGGCAATTTAGTCGGTCTAATTGATTCAGATTATCAAGGTTCTATAATGGTGTCATTATGGAACCGTGGAAAAGAAATATTTACTATTCAACCTAATGAGCGCATAGCTCAGATAGTTTTTGTGCAGATTGTACAAGTATACTTTAATATTGTTGATAACTTCCAGAAAAGTAAGCGCGGAGAAAGAGGTTTTGGTCACTCAGGAAGAGTGTAGTAGTAAAGGAGCTTTGTTAGTGAGATAGATGATATGTTGGTAGGAGTAAAAAGTCTAAATACCGTATTGCTGCTGATAAGCTAATACTGCAGTAAGATTAGCTTCCATATTTCTTTGAAGAGCCAAATACTCAATAATATCCTTGAGAGTAATAATCGCCATTACTTGACAATTATAAGTAAGTTCAATGGCTTGAATAGCAGAAATATCACCACAGCTTTTCTCTTGTCGATTAAGAGAAATCAAGATTCCTGCAGGTGTCGCCTGATGATTTATAATCATATCCATCGATTCATGTATAGTTATACCAGAAGTAATTACATCATCTAATAGCATAATTTTCCCCTGTAATTTGCTGCCGACTAATATACCACCATCACCGTAATTCTTGTTTTCCTTACGATTAAAACAATACGGAACATTACGATCATATAGCTCTGCTAAAGCAATTGCAGTTGTTATTGTAATTGGGATACCTTTATAAGCTGGTCCAAATAATACATTAAACTCGATACTGGCATCTATAAGAGCTGCTGCATAAATTCGGCCTAGAAATGATAGATCAAGGCCCGTGTTAAAAAGCCCGGTATTAAAAAAGTATGGGCTAATTCTGCCTGATTTTAACGTAAATTTGCCGAATTGTAATGCTGCTGTATTTAAAGCATACTCGATAAATTGATGTTTATACTCTTTCATGTAAAAATAACTGTTAAGCAATCTAAATCTAACTAATATAACCGAATATTAATATATAATAGCAGCAAATATTAGAAAAAATAGGCACTAAGAGTGTATGATATACAGTATGACGGCTTATGCACGGCATTATATTAAAGAAAATTGGGGCACTGCAACCTGGGAGCTGCGTTCAGTTAATCAACGCTATCTAGAAGTCGACATCAATTTGCCAGGGCAGTTACGTAGGCTAGAGCCAATTATTCGGGATCGTATCCGCTCATGTTTAACACGCGGTAAAGTAGAGTGCTATCTGTATGTTAATCTCCAAACACAAAGTGCGTTCCATGTAAATACAATACTAACAAAACAACTAATTCAGGCAGCTAAGTTAGTCAAACAGTATAGTGGTGAAGGAGAGATTAATCCGATCGCTATTCTAAGTTGGCCAGGTGTAATAGCTACGCCAGAGCACGATATTGATGACACTATTATTACCCAATTATTTTATAGTTTCGATACTACGTTGCGTGATTTTCTTCATGCTCGTGAAACAGAAGGTATAGCTTTAAAAGCGATTATTGAACAACGCTTAGCCGGTGTTAGTACTGAAGTTACTAAGATTCGTCAACAAATGCCCGATATCCTGGTATGGCAAAAGAAAAAATTACTAGGTAAGTTAGAAGAAGTACAAATTAGGCTAGATAACTATCGTCAAGAGCAAGAGTTTGTTCTTTTAGCTCAAAGATTAGATGTAGCCGAAGAACTAGAGCGTTTGGAAATACATGTGAAAGAAATATATCATCTTCTTATTCTCAGCAACAAAGATGCTGTTGGTCGTCGTCTAGACTTTATGATGCAAGAATTGCACCGTGAGTCAAATACTTTAGCATCAAAATCAATTAATGCCAGTGTAACAAAATCAGCAATTGAGCTGAAGGTTTTAATTGAACAGATGCGTGAGCAGATTCAAAATATTGAGTAACCGCTATAATACTCGTTTAAGTAAGTAAAATTGATGATATCATTACTAATTATATAAGTATTATGTCCTTTTTAACAAGTTTAACAAGGTGAATAAATATGTCTCGATTCTGTCAAGTCACAGGAAAACGGTCAGTTAGTGGTAATAACCGCTCCTATGCAATGAATGCTACTAAACGCCGTTTTCTACCTAATTTGCACTTTCATCGCTTCTGGATTGAAGCAGAAAAACGCTTTATTAAAATACGCGTATCTGCTAAAGGTATGCGGGTAATTGATAAGAAGGGTATAGAGAATTGTTTAGCAAATCTCTGCATCCGTTACTAACTAATATGATAAATTAAATTATCATTCCTCTTGAAGGTATAATGTTCTTATGGCTAAAGGTGTTCGCGAAAAGATTAAGTTAGTTTCTTCTGCTGGTACTCATCACTTTTATACTACAACGAAAAATAAACGTCTTAAGCTTGAAAAGCTAGAATTGAAGAAATTCGATCCAGTAGTACGTAAACATGTGATTTATAAAGAAGCGAAGATTAAATAATGTTGCATATGACTAAAAACAAGAATAAAGATATTACGAGATATAATGGATAACAATTAGATGCCAGAATTACCAGAAGTAGAAATTATTCGTAGAGGCATTGAACCTTGGGTCGTTGGTCATATTATTCAGCGGGCTGAAATACGTAATAACCAGCTACGCTGGCCAATTGATCAAGAAATAATTTCTATACATCAGCGCAGGGTTATTAGTCTAAAACGCCGGGCTAAATATTTACTCATGCAGCTCCATCATGGCTGGATTATTATTCATTTTGGCATGTCAGGTAGGCTGAGAATATTAGCACACATGCTCCCACCAGAAAAACATGATCATATTGATTTAATTATGAGTAATAATTGTATTCTTCGCTACACTGATCCACGAAGATTCGGGGCTTGGCTTTGGAGTAATAATCTAGACAAGATGAGTATTCTAAATAATTTAGGAGTCGAACCTCTCAGTGATCAATTCGATGGTCACTGGTTATTCACTAAGTCACGTAATAAAAGTCTGCTGATTAAGCAATTCTTAATGACGAATAAACTCGTAGTTGGCATTGGTAATATTTATGCTAATGAGGCTCTCTTTGCTGCTGGTATTCTGCCAAGTAGAGCTTCGTGTTCATTAAAAGAACAAGAAGCTCTACTATTAGCTCGTAGTATCAAAGCTATACTACTAAGCTCTATTGAGGAAGGAGGTACTACATTGCGCGATTTTTTACAATCAGATGGTAGGGATGGCTTGTTTGCAAAAAAGTTACAAGTTTATGGTAGACATGGTGAACCTTGTTATACATGCGGTGAATTCATACAAATAGCTAAATATGGTCAGCGGAGTAGCTTTTTCTGTCCATCGTGCCAAAACTAAGGGTGTAACCTTGCTTTCACTTCATTTGCAATTAATGCCGGAAGAAAGTGATCAATGCTACCGCCATGCAGCGCTACCTCCTTTACTAAGGTAGAGGAAATATAAGCCAAAGTTTCATCTGGCATCATAAACACTATCTCTAGATTAGGCATAAAATAACGATTCATTTTCATCATCTGCATCTCATGCTCAAAATCTGCTGCTGCTCTAATACCTCGTATAATAATATTAGCTTGTTGTTGGTGGGCAAAATGAGCCATTAAACCAATAAATCCCCGTACTGTTACATTAGGTAAATGTAATGTAACCTGAATAGCTAATTTTACTCTTTCCTTTAGATCAAATAAAGGTTGTTTGCTGGGACTAGCTGCTATAGCTAGTACAACTTCATCAAAAATATGTGCTGCACGTGTTATTAGATTTAGATGACCATTAGTTAATGGATCAAATGTACCAGGATAGATAGCTTTTTGGTTCATACTTTTCATCTCGCTTGTCTTAGTAAAAAATATTAACTACCTTTAAACTATCCTCGATATGAATAATGAATCATGAAATTATATGGAGAATATTCATGGTTAGTTTCATTGTTACCACTAACTTAAGGAAGTATCCTGAACTATATATAGAGTTTTTTCTATAAAAATAACTAGGTAACGGATTTGTCAAATAAATAATATATATTTTCTTATAATAAAATATAAAGAATAATGATAAATTTAATTATCAATGCAAGTGTAGTGCTTAATCTACCTACAACTACTTTCTTAACCAGGGTATAGGATTTACCGCTTTACCTTGGCGTCTTATTTCAAAGTATAGTGATGATATTTTACTACTAGTAGATCCTACTAAAGCAATTACTTGTCCAGCTTTAACCTGATCACCTACATGAACTAATGTACTTTGGTTGTTGCCATAAATACTCATATCTCCTTTTCCATGTTCTATCGCAATTATTAGACCATAGCCTTGCAACCAATCAGAAATTATAACTTTACCGTCTGCAATAGCCTGTACTCTGCTGCCTTGAGGTGCTGCAATCACTAGTCCTTTATATCGTAAATCACCTTTTTGTGGTTCACCGAAGCTATGAATTTTACGTCCTATAACAGGCCATATGGCCTGTCCAACAGTTAGACCACCGTATAAGCGTGCTACTAGTGGTGTTGGTTTTTCTACTGCTGTAACCTTAGCCTTCAATTCAATTTGAGCACAGGCAATAGTATTACGTAGCTGGGTCTCATAAGTACGTAATTTAGTTATCCTCTCTTTGTTCTGTTTTATCGATGTATTTAGATCATGGAGAATTTTCTGGTCAGTATTACGGGCAGTACGTAGTACCCTTTGCTGCTGTTGTAACAATGTATTTTGTTGATGCTGTTTTTGCTGTTGCTCTTCTTTTTTGGCTACTAGTTGAATGCTGGTTAGTTGTAAATATCGTATTTTTTTTTCCCTCTCTTTATTAAGAGATATTAAATATACTAGAATATGTTTGTTTCGTTCACCATCTCTATGATTATGATTACTGAATATCCACTGTCGATTAGCTTTTAGCTTCTGACGGAAGACAGTATCTAGCTGCTGTCCTAATAATTTATGTTGTATAATAGAATCCTGTTGTAACTTATTAATTAAAGAATTTAACAGCTTAATATCGTGGTTAAGTATGTTTAAACTATGCTTAGTATTACGCCAGGCTTTAGTTGATTGATCAATAACTTGTTGCTGCTGCTTTAACTGTTTCAGCAGAATTATACGCTGTTGTTGCTGCTGTTGTACGCTTTTCTCCTTTTGCAAAATATCTTGTTGCAACTTTTTGATCTGTTGTTTATTGTCGTTCGCATGACTCATGCTAAGATAAAAAATAACACAAGCATAGAGCATACAAGAGCAAATACCATGCTTTAATTTCTTCTTCTTACTGCCAGAAAATTGTATAAGCAATAATGTTTTCCGCGGTGTTTTTTCCCTCATGGAAATAATGATGACATTTTAAACAGCTACTTACTAGTGCTATACAGCTGTAAGTAAGGTTAGTATAGTTTTTATAATTGACTGCTGAACAGGAGTTTTTCACGCTATGCCTGAAATAATACAGTTTATTAGTAAACATTTTATGTTAAGTTTGGCATGGTTTATATTATTTAGTACAGTAATAGTTATAACTATTCAGAGTTGGTTTTCTAAAATTAAAGAAATTGCTAACTCCGAAGCAATTCGCTTAATTAACAAAGAAAATGCAGTGATTCTTGATTTAAGAAGCAAAGATGATTACCGTCATGGGCATATTACTAATAGCTTGAATCTGACGGAGACAGTACTGAAAAATGGTAACCTTAGTTCTATCGAACTAGCTAAGAATCGACCAGTAGTAGTTATTAATAATAATCATATTGCCTCTCGTAATTCTGCGAATAAGCTATATAAAGCTGGTTTTGAAAAGGTTTATGTACTCAAAGAAGGCATTACCGGTTGGTGTGAGGATAATTTACCCCTGATTAGGAGTAAATAACTAATTTTTAGTTGAGCTATCAGGTAGACTAGTATGGCTAAGATTGAAATATATACAAAATTCAGCTGTCCCTATTGTCATCGGGCTAAGGCATTGTTAACTAGTAAGCAATTACCTTTTCAAGAAATAAAGATTGATGGCAAGTTTGACCTACGAGAAGAAATGATTAAGCGTAGCGGACGGACTACCGTCCCACAAATATTCATCAATAGCGAACATATTGGGGGATTTGATGATCTATGCGATCTTGATACATGTGGTGGATTGGATTACTTAACGCCGGATATTTAAGTATGTTTATCCTTCAGCTTAATAAAATAACTAAGTTCTTATGTTTTAAGAATGATGAATACTTATTATCTCTATTAGATATTGGCGCTGAGTAATGTCTGCTGTTATTACCTCTATGATTGTGATCGGTGCAGGTTCTTACGGCACTGCTTTAGCTATTACCCTAGCTCGTAATGGTAATAAGGTATTATTATGGGGGCATGATCCTGTCCATGTTCAAGCGATGAAAGTAGCAAGGTGTAATCATGCTTTCTTACCTAATGTCATATTTCCATCTACATTATACTTAGAAACTTCTTTACCTGTCGCGCTGACAGCGAGCCGTAATGTGCTAATTGTGGTCCCTAGTAATGTATTTGGTAGCGTGCTAACACGAATCAAACCACATTTACGTCCTGATGCACGTATTGTCTGGGCTACTAAAGGCTTAGAAATGAACACTGGAAGACTATTACAAGATGTAGCACGGGATATACTAGGTGGACATATACCCTTAGCAGTAATATCTGGACCCACTTTTGCACGTGAATTAGCAGCTGGATTGCCTACGGCTATAGCTATAGCGGCTACCGATGTTACTTTTAGCGCTGACCTACAACAATTATTGCATTGCAGTAAAAGTTTACTTGTAGAGTGTAATATCGATTTTATTGGCGTTCAGTTAGGGGGTGCTCTTAAAAATATCATCGCTATCGGAGCTGGTATATCTGACGGTCTGGGATTTGGTGCTAATGCTCGCGCAGCACTGATAACCAGAGGATTAGCAGAGATATCACGCCTTGGTAAAGCTATGGGTGCAACACCAAGCACCTTTATGGGCATGGCTGGTCTAGGTGATTTAGTATTAACTTGTACCGATAATCAGTCACGTAACCGCCGTTTTGGTATACTAATAGGGCAGGGTATTGAGGTACAAACTGCACAGAAGAACATAGGTTTAGTTGTTGAGGGATATACTAATACTAAAGATGTATTAAAACTCGCAAGTCGTTACCGAGTAGTGATGCCAATTACCGAACAATTATACCAGATTTTATATCATAATAAAAATGTCTACGATGCTGCATTAACGCTGCTGGGACGATACTATAAAGATAAACAAATTAGTTATTTATAATGTAAACTTATCTCTTAATCAATTTTTTATTTGAGTAAAAGGTAAGCTAGATGTCTATTGAACAGTTAAAATTAGTATGGAATAGCATTAAAGCTGAAGCACGATTGCTAGCGGACTGTGAACCGATGCTAGCAAGTTTTTTTCATGCAACTTTGCTAAAACACGAGAATTTAGGTAGCGCTTTGAGTTATATGCTTGCGAATAAGCTATCTAATCCTATTATGCCAGCTATTGCTATTAGAGAAGTAGTTGAGGAAGCTTATCGTGCTGATCCTGACATGATTTTGGCAGCTGCGCGTGATATACATGCGGTTCTTTTGCGTGATCCAGCAGTAGAGAAATATTCTACTCCACTGCTATATCTTAAGGGAGTCCATGCACTACAAGCATATCGTATTGGTCACTGGCTATGGTACCAAAATCGCCAGGCATTAGCTGTTTATTTTCAAAACCAAATTTCAGTGTCCTTCGGCGTAGATATCCATCCAGCTGCGCACATTGGCTGTGGTATCATGCTTGATCATGCTACAAGCATCGTTATTGGTGAAACTGCAGTCGTAGAAAATGATGTATCAATACTACAATCTGTAACTTTAGGTGGAACGGGCAAAACTAGTGGAGATCGTCATCCTAAAATTCGCGAAGGTGTGATGATTGGAGCAGGTGCGACTATATTAGGTAATATTGAGGTGGGAAAAGGTGCTAAAATTGGTGCAGGTTCTGTTGTCTTGCGTTCTGTGCCACCTCATACTACTGCAGCTGGAGTTCCGGCTAGAATAGTTGGTAAACCAGATAGCGATCGACCATCAGAAGAAATGGATCAATTTTTTACTAGTCCTGGTTTTCAATTCGGTGATGGGATATAATATTAATCCTACCACCGATAATATCCTCATAGGACGTGAAATACGACTTACTTGATCATTAGTACTTACCTACATGGATGATTAAGTAGCATTACTATCCTTAGTGCTTATCTATTTATCATTCTACAAATAGAATATAGATAATTAATATGCTAAGCAATACTAATATAGTTATCATCTTTCAAATACAGTTTATACAGATACATTGTATGCCATATATATTGTTTTTTCAGTTAAGAGGGAGGCATGATTAATAAAATCGGGGTACTAACTAGTGGTGGTGATTCTCCAGGAATGAATGCGGCTATCCGTAGCGTAGTTAGGGCAGGGCTTTCGGAAGGCTTAGAGATTTACGGGATTTCTGATGGCTACCAGGGTTTATATCAAGATCGTATGAGAAAACTAGATCGCTACAGTGTTTCCGATATTATTAACCGTGGAGGCACTTTTCTTGGTTCTGCGCGTTTTCAAGAGTTTCGTGAAGAGGCTATACGGGCTATTGCTCTTAATAATATGAGTAAATATGGTTTGGGTGCCCTAGTGGTTATTGGCGGTGATGGATCTTATATGGGCGCAAAACTATTAACAGAAATGGGTTTACCATGTATAGGATTACCAGGTACTATTGATAATGATGTAGCTGGAACTGATTATACTATTGGTTATTTTACGGCGTTAGAAACAGTCGTTGAAGCTATTGACCGTTTACGTGATACTTCTACATCTCATCAACGTATTTCAATAGTAGAAGTAATGGGGCGTTATTGCGGTGATCTAACAATGGCTGCTGCCATTGCTGGTGGTTGCGAGTTTATTGTATTACCTGAAGTAGAATTTCAACCAGAAGACTTAGTCTACGAAATTAAGGCGAGTATAGCTCAAGGCAAAAAACATGCTATTGTAGCAATTACCGAGTATATTTGTAATGTGTTTGAACTGGCGCTATATATCGAAAAAGAGACTGGGCGTGAAACACGCGCAACTGTTTTAGGTCATATCCAGCGTGGTGGTAACCCAGTAGCCTATGATCGCATTCTGGCATCAAGAATGGGAGCATACTCAATCGAACTATTACTACAGGGATATAGAGGACGTTGCGTTGGAGTACAAAATGAGCGGCTTGTACATCATGATATTGCTGATGTTATTCAAAATATGAAGCGTCCTTTTCGCCGTGATTTTTTGGAAACTGCACGTAAATTATTCTAATAAATTTAATTTATTGGTTAACAATGTAGTTTATTTAATTAAAGATCTTAATATAACAAAAGGAGTTATTATGTTCAAATGGCAGTATGGGTTAATCTTGATATTAATCTCAGGAAGTTTACTTGCAAAAGATATCAATTTACTAAATATTTCTTATGATCCAACACGTGAATTTTACCATGAGTATAATGAAGCATTTACTAAATACTGGCAGCATCAAACAGGAGATTACGTAACAGTACGTCAGTCTCACGGAGGTTCTAGTAAACAAGCTACTTCAGTAATAAACGGAATTGAAGCTGATGTTGTTACTCTAGCGCTTGCTTCAGATGTAGATGCCATCGCAGAACATACACTTATTGATAATAAGTGGATAACTCGCTTACCGGATAACTCCGCACCATATACGTCGACCATTGTCTTCTTAGTACGTCAAGGTAATCCAAAAAATATCCATGACTGGCCTGATTTAATTCAACCAGGAGTATCCGTAATAACACCTAATCCTAAAACCTCTGGTGGTGCACGCTGGAATTATCTAGCTGCCTGGGGTTATGCTTTATACAAAAATAATAACGATTCAGTAAAAGCACATAATTTTGTTAAAGCATTGTATAAAAATGTGGATGTTTTAGATTCCGGGGCTCGTAGTGCCACCAATACATTTGTGGAACGTGGTCAAGGTGATGTACTAATTGCTTGGGAAAATGAGGCCTTACTGGCACTAAATAAGCTAAAGAGTAAAACTCAACTGGAGATTATTACACCAAGTATATCTATACTAGCAGAACCAACAGTTGCTGTGGTAGATGCAATTGTTGATAAAAAGGGTACCCGTGAGGTTGCTAATGCTTACTTAAAGTATCTTTATTCTCCTGAAGGCCAGCGCATAGCAGCAAAACACTACTATCGACCGCGCGATGCTAGCCTAGCTCAGGAATTCCCAAAACTAAAACTATTTACCTTAAATGAAACTTTTGGTAACTGGCAAAAAGCTAAACAAGAACACTTTTCTAATGGTAGTAGTTTTGATCAAATATATCAGCGCGAAAATAAATAACTTAGTTTTTTTTTGCTCGTGCAGCTGCCTTAATGATAGTAGCAAAGATATCAGCTTTCAGCGATGCACCGCCAACTAATGCGCCATCAACATCTGGTTGGTTAAACAGCTCAGCTGCATTACTAGCATTTACTGATCCTCCGTATTGAATTATAACCTGCTCTGCTATAGCCTGATCATGATTGAAAAGATAGCTTCTTATAAATTTATGTATTTTCTGTATCTGTAACGGATTAGCGGATTTTCCGGTAGCAATTGCCCAAATAGGCTCATAGGCTATGACTGCATTTTTAAACGCTTGAGTACCTACTATATTGAGAATATAGTCAAGCTGACGGACGCAAATAGCTTTAGTCTGATCTTTTTCATTCTCTTCTTTAGTTTCTCCAATACATAAAACAGGAATAAGTCCTTCATTTTTTAGGCAAGCAAATTTATTAGCTATATCCTCATTGCTTTCTTTATGGTATAAGCGACGTTCAATATGGCCAATAATAATATATTTAGCGCCAATATCTTTAAGCATCTTAGCCGAAATTTCACCAGTAAATGCACCAGAAACATGGAGATCAACATTTTGCGCTCCTAGAGCTATATGGCTACCAGTTAAATAAGATTTAGCTCTGTCCAAATATATCATTGGTGGGGCTATAGCAACGTTGCAGCAGTTAATCATATTACTTAATTGATTACGGAGTGATATGATAAAATTGCTAACCATATGTTTACTACCGTTTAGTTTCCAGTTACCAATAACTAACGGATGTCGCATATTATTTCCTCCTATTCATAAGCTGCTATGCAATAAATCCATCTAGATATGGGTAGGTAAAAAATAGCTATTTTTAGACCAGAATGAGTAATAACTTCATAAAGTTTATCGTTTGGAATTTTTGCTGGAACTATTATAGTGAATCAATGTTATTGATTAGATGAATATGGCATTACAAGTTCAATAACTTATTTATGTAATACCGTTGTACTTATACAACTATTATCCGCTAATTTATCTATTCAATATGCTATGAGTTTTACTATAAAATAAATCTGCTAAAATCTTCATCAGATACTAAGTCATCTAGATGACTACGAACATAATCGGCATCTATAGAAATAGTTTTACCATGCCATTCGCTAGCGTCATAAGAAATATCCTCCATCAAAAGCTCTAAAATAGTATGTAGACGCCGAGCACCGATATTTTCCGTGCGCTCGTTTACTTGCCAAGCAGTTTCAGCTATACGTTTAATACCGTCTTCAGTAAAGGATATACTAACACCTTCTGTTGCCATAAGGGCAATATACTGCATTGTTAGCGACGCATTCGGTTCAGTCAGAATTAATTGGAAATCTTTAGGTGTTAATGCTTCTAGTTCTACACGAATTGGTAAGCGACCTTGTAGCTCAGGTATTAAATCTGAAGGACTAGCTACCTGAAAAGCGCCAGAAGCTATGAATAAAATATAGTCTGTTTTAACCATGCCATGCTTCGTTGATACCGTACAGCCTTCCACTAACGGTAATAAATCACGCTGTACACCTTCACTAGATACATCTGGTCCAGAAACATCACCTCTTTTACAGATTTTATCAATTTCATCAATAAAGACTATTCCATTCTGTTCTACAGCTTCTATAGCCTTTTCTTTTATTTTCTCCTGATTTACTAGCTTAGCTGCTTCTTCTTCTATTAGAAGCTTCATTGCTTCTTTAATCTTCATTTTGCGTGATTTTTGCTTTTGACCAGCTAAATTTTTAAACATAGACTGTAGCTGATTTGTCATCTCTTCCATGCCTGGAGGAGCCATAATTTCAACACCAATAGGCGTTGCAGCTAAATTAATCTCAATTTCTTTTTCATTGAGCTGGCCTTCACGTAATTTTTTGCGAAAATGCTGGCGGGTACTTGAAGGCTCACTGCTATTATTTTCTTCTATTTTGTCCCAATTGTTCGGGGTTGGTTGCGGGATTAAAACATCTAGTATCCGCTCTTCAGCTCTTTCTTCCGCGCGAAAGCGATTTTTTTCCATCGATTGTAGACGTACCATTTTTACGGCCGCATCAGTTAAATCACGGATAATAGAATCTACTTCCTTACCTACATAGCCTACTTCAGTGAATTTTGTAGCTTCTACCTTAATAAATGGTGCGTTAGCTAGTTTAGCTAATCGTCGTGCTATTTCTGTCTTACCTACGCCAGTAGGACCAATCATCAGAATATTTTTTGGTGTGACTTCATGACGTAATGTTTCGTCTAGCTGCATACGACGCCAGCGATTACGCAACGCGATGGCTACTGCTCTTTTAGCATTATGCTGGCCAATAATATAGTCATCTAGTTCATTAACGATTTCGCTTGGAGTCATGTGAGACATATTTTAATATCCTTCAGCTGTAGATGTTAATTCTTCAATGGTGTGGAATTGATTAGTATAAATACAGATATCTCCAGCAATTACCAATGATTTTTTAACAATTTCGCGGGCGCTAAAATTAGTATTTTCTAACAAAGCGCGAGCAGCGGACTGAGCATATGGTCCACCAGAACCAATCGCAATAAGGTCTTTTTCCGGTTGTATTACATCACCGTTTCCGGTAATTATTAGCGATGCATTTTCGTCTGCTACAGCTAGTAGTGCTTCTAAACGACGTAACCGACGGTCAGTACGCCAGTCTTTAGCTAACTCTACTGCTGCTTTCACTAAGTGTCCTTGATAACTTTCTAGTTTACGTTCAAATAATTCGAATAATGTAAAAGCATCAGCAGTGCCACCAGCAAAACCAGCTATTACTTTATCATTATAATATAGTCTACGTACTTTACGGACGTTCCCCTTCATAATAGTATTACCGATAGTCGCTTGGCCATCACCACCAATCACAACATGACCATTACGACGCACGCTGATAATTGTTGTCACTTCTAACCCCTTAGAACAGAAATAGCAGCTATCTCTCCCCGGTAAGGAGAGAGGTTTACTATTAAATGGGGTAATCTTTAATCTTTTCAACCCCAATAGGTCATGATAGTAGTATTTTATCTTGCTAGCTGCTATATTAGCAGCTAGTCATCTTTTTAAATAAAGATTAACAATTGAGTTATTTGGTGATCTAATGCTACCTATTAGAGATCGATTGCTCAACATTAGCAATCAATCGGATCTACATCTAATGACCATTTTACTTTACTTGCTAGGGATAGTTTTCCTACTAATGGTATAATAATTGTCAAAAATTTTTGTAAATGTAGCCTCGAAGGATGCGATAATATTAGATTCCAACGGAACCTACCATTACATTTAGGAGTTAATGCTGGTATAGGACCAATTAATAATAGTGTTTCATTACGTTGTGGATGAGTTTCCAATAATTGACGTAATTTATCCAGAAATGTTCTAGACTTATTATTATCATAATCTTCAGCACGAAAACTTGTATGACTCGCAAAAGGTGGTAAACCAGCCTGTCGACGTTCTTCGAGCATATGTTTAGCAAAGTCCATATAGCCTTGACTAAGTAGTGTCTGTAACAAAGGATGGTCTGGATGATGGGTTTGTAGCAATACCTCCCCGGGTTTACCAGCACGTCCGGCTCTTCCAGATACCTGAGTATAAAGCTGTGCAAAATGTTCTGCTGCACGAAAATTACTAGAAAATAAGGCACCATCTACATTTAATAATGATACTAGAGTCACATCAGGGAAATGATGTCCTTTAGCTAGCATTTGTGTCCCAATCAAAATTCTTTTTCCACCTCTTTTTACTTGAGTTAAAAAACACTCAAGTGCTCCTTTACGCGCTGTTGTATCACGATCAATACGTGTTATAGGTACACTAGGAAATTGTATTCCTAATGTTTTTTCTAGTTGCTCCGTACCTAAACCTGATGGTATTAGCTGTGTTGAGCCACATCGTAAACATTGATGTAATACTGAACGTTGACTATAGCAACGATGGCAGCATAATTTACATTGCTGTTGATGAAAAGTGTAATAGTGATCACATCTTTTGCATTCAGCTATCCAACCGCACTCGTGACATAGTAACGCAGGAGCAAAACCACGTCGGTTAAGAAAAAGCATAACCTGATTTCCTGCTTCGAGATGCAGGTGCATTTTTGTTAAAAGTATCTTAGATAAACCATTATTTAAATGCTGTCCTTTTAAATCTATTAACTGTTGACTAGCTAATTGAGCATTATTTACCCGTTTTCCCAATGTTAATTGATGATATTTTTTCTGTTGTACATTATAAATAGTCTCTAAAGCTGGAGTTGCAGTACCAAGGATAATGGGTACATTTTCTTCTCTAGCTCGAAAAACTGCTAGATCACGAGCATTATATCGCCAGCCATTATGCTGCTTATATGAACAATCGTGTTCTTCATCTATAACTATTAGACCTAGTCTAGTAAAGGGAGCAAACAAAGCCGAGCGCGTACCTATTATAATAGCGCTATCGCCACGCCTTACCTTTAACCAAACAGTTAACCTTTCTTTATTGTTTAGTCTAGAATGTAGGACTTCTACTGGAGCATGGAATCGCTCACGGAAGCGGGCTATTATTTGCGGAGTCAGACCTATTTCTGGTACTAAAACTAATGCCTGTTTGCCTTTGAATAGAATATTTTCTAATACAGTCAGATATACTTCCGTTTTACCAGCACCTGTTACTCCAGCTAGTAACCATACTACATATTGCTCATCCTGATTACTTATGGCTAGTACCGCAGTAGCCTGTTCTACATTTAGCTTAAATTGCTGACTATTTATACGAAAGACAGTGCGCCAGTCATTATATAGTTGTAAATTACTAACTTGATGACTATAGAACTGCGGCTTACTTAGTAATTTCGTTGTTAGGCTTGTTGGTGCGCTTTTTGGTGCTATAATACTATCTTCTTTTGTGACAGATAACCATTGTAATATTGCTGGTTGACCCTGGCGAATTAGCACGGGTAATGCTTGAAATAAAATTAGGCCTACTGGATAGTGATAATAACTTATGGACCAAATTAAAATCCGCCACAAACTATCAGAAAATAGCGACTGGCTATCTAGTATTTCAGTAACATACTTTAGTTTATCTAGCGCAAGTTGACTATGTGAATTAATTGCCGTAATAATACCAATAACCTGGCGATGACCGAACGGAACCCGGACTCTTGCTCCTACTACTGCTTTAATACCTATATTGGGTAATAATAAATAATCAAAAGTTCGTGCTAGAGGCACAGGTATAGCAACGTTGATAACTAGCATGAGTTTATGTATTATCCTAGAGTAGAGTAAAAAGGCTTATTATATGTTTGGATGTGCTTATTAGATAAGTCCAAAGAATAAATGAACTACAATTCTTTATATGATGTACATATCTTAATATGTTTAATATTATCTTAATTTGGCTAGAGAATCTAACTTATAGGTATTCCATGCAAAAAAATATACACCCTAAATACTTTGAAATTAGGGCTATCTGTTCTTGTGGGAACATTATCCCTACTTATTCAACCTTAGATCAACACCTTAACTTAGACGTGTGTAGTGCTTGTCATCCTTTTTATACTGGTAAACAACGTAGAGTTAATACCCGTGGTCGTGTTGAACGTTTTAATAAGCGTTTTAGCTTATCTATAATGAATAGTAAGAAGAAGGAGTAATTAATATCTTGTATTAAATAATATTTAAATGATATTTATTAATAAATCCACGTATTTTTAGCTACTTCTGGTCTTTCATTATTGCTTTTTTTACATAGATCTTGATCATTCGGTAATGGCTGGCCGGTAAAAGCATGCAAAAAAGCTTCGCATAATAGCTCACTATTAGTAGCATGGCGTAAGTTATTAACCTGACGACGTGTTCTTTCGTCAGTCAGGATTTTCAGTACTTTTAGTGGAATAGATACTGTAATTTTCTTGACTTGTGTACTTTTTTTCCAGTTTCAGCATAAGGGCTAATATAATCACCTTTCCATTCCGCCATAGCGGAATCTCAATCTCATTTTACGTGAAATTATAATATAAATTACAGAAAATACTCTAATAATGCATATACGATATATCATATTACTATATGTAATATTAACTATAAACAATACTATATCAACTACATCACAACAAAATAGTTCATTAATTATCATTGTTAGTTAACTTTAACATAATTTCAGCTGTTATTATTAGGCTTTGTTTATTCAAATATATCTATCCGTTCTAGATACATTGACATATATAATTCGTGTAGTTTATTCTTCTAATATTCATTATCTATTTAATATAAATAGGTTAATATAATATGAAGCATAAACAGGCTACGATTGCAGTTCGTAGCGGGTTGAATAACGACGAACAATTTGGTTGTGTCGTCCCACCAATAACTCTATCTAGCACATATAATTTCATTGCATTTAACCAACCTCGTACCCATGATTACTCACGGCGTAGAAATCCTACTAGAGATATAGTACATAGTGTACTAGCAGGACTAGAAGGTGGAGCAGGAGCAGTAATGACTAGTAGTGGTATGTCTGCTATACATTTAGTATGCACTGCACTACTTAAGCCAGGTGATTTATTAGTGGCACCTTACGATTGCTATGGTGGAAGTTATCGTCTGTTTGAAAGTTTTAGTAAGCGTGGTGTCTATAAAGTACAATTTCTTGACCAGGGAAATAAAACAAACTTAGCAGTTATTTTGGCTAGTAAACCTAAATTAGTGTTAATTGAAACCCCAAGTAATCCTTTATTGCGGGTTGTAGATATTGCGGCTATCTGTAGTACTGCGCATCAAGTTGGTGCACAGTGTGTTGTGGATAATACTTTTATGAGTCCGGTTTTACAACAACCGATAGCGTTAGGAGCTGACCTCGTCGTACACTCTTGTACTAAGTATCTAAATGGACACTCTGATGTTATGGCTGGTGTTGTAATTGCTAAAGAGGCAGCAGTAGCTGACAAGTTAGCTTGGTGGGGCAACAATATCGGTGTTACTGGTGGTACATTTGATAGCTACTTATTACTACGAGGTATTCGTACTTTGAATCTGCGTATTCTGCAACAACAGAGTAATGCTCAAGCTATAGTTACTTATTTACAGCAACATCATCAGATTAAAAAACTATATTATCCATCATTACCTGGTCATCCAGGACATGAAATTGCTTGTCGTCAGCAAAATGGTTTTGGTGCTATGTTAAGTTTCGAGTTAGATGGAAATGAAATAACATTACGTCGTTTTTTGGCCGCACTCGAATTATTTACTCTAGCTGAATCGCTTGGTGGAGTTGAGAGTTTAATATCCCATGCAGCTACTATGACGCATGCTGGTATGAATGCTATAGCCCGAGCTAAAGCTGGGATTAGTGACAATTTGTTACGTATTTCAGTTGGGATTGAAGATAGTCAAGATTTAATTAGTGATCTAGCACACGCTTTACAAGCTGCTAAGCGTCTTACCTAAGATATAATAATATTTGTATTTAGTGCTTCAATGACATACTTTTTACATAAAATAGTTAATCAATATTAAAATATATTCAATATCTTTGAATATATTTCGTAATAGTTAATTATTTGATTGACGTTACTATTTATTTTCTCTACATATGTTGTTACATATATGTATGAGGTCAAATAAAAAATGAGTTTCTTTTACGCTTCTCAGAGAGAAGCTCTGAATCAATATTTAGCGGAAATAAAAGGAAATGTAACGGTTTCCTTTGAATTTTTTCCTCCCCGTTCCAGTGACATGGAACAGATGTTTTGGCAATCTATTCAACGTTTAAGCCAATTAAAACCTAGTTTTATCTCAGTAACTTACGGTGCTAATTCAGGCGAACATCAGAATACTTATAGTTTAATTAAAGAAATTAATAAAAGAACAGGATTAGTTGCCGTACCACATTTAACCTGTATTAATACCTCACCATGGGAACTACATGAAATTATACAGGAATATTGGCACAACGGTATTCGTCATATTGTGGCGCTTCGTGGTGACCTACCACCTGATAATAGCAGTCGACAGAATATAACTATGTATGGTTTGGATTTAGTTGTGCTATTAAAAAAAATAGGTGATTTTGAAATTTCTGTAGCTGCATACCCAGAAGTACATCCTGAAGCACTGAGTGCTCAATCAGATTTAATTAATTTGAAAAAAAAAGTAGATGCCGGCGCTAATCGCGCTATCACACAATTTTTTTTTGATGTTGAAAGCTACTTACGGTTTCGGGATCGATGTTTAACAGTAGGTATAGATATTGAAATTGTGCCAGGAATTATGCCAGTATTTAACTTCCGCCAACTACAACGTTTTGCTACGATGACTAATGTTAAAATCCCACTATGGATGAATACTATGTTTGATGGACTAGATCTAGATATAGAATCTAGTAAACTAGTTGGAGCTTCAATTGCTATTGAGATGATAAAAATACTCAGCCGCGAAGGTGTTAAACATTTTCACTTTTATACTCTAAATAGGGATGAATTAACCTATACTCTATGTCATATAATAGGTATACGTCCTGAAAAAATAACAATATAATCGATATATACCCTAATTGTTAGCTAGTAACTAAAAGTAGTTGAATTTTATTCAATCTTGGGTATAAATCTGTCTAGATAATTTACTATACCTAAGCGACTTAGCCGCAAACGTACCCATTGTATGCAAATTAAAAAGGCATTACTTACATCTAAATAAATTAGTATAATTATTGCTGAAGAATTCAGTAATTTTATTTAATGTTACTACATAGCTCATAAGTAAGTATGATTATTTACTCGCATTTAAATAAATCTTACCATGAAGTATTACTGTATAGTTGTTAGTTAGTATAAATAATATATTTAAGCACACATTATTTATAATCCTTAATTAAAGTATTATAAATTTATGAAGGTATTTTTTGAGCAGATAAGTCTGCCAAGAAAGATCGACGAATCAATATAGATCTCTTTTTGATGTTAATTATTCTAAATTAATATGATATTTCTTCTTTCTTTTGATATTAGTTTTTAGCTAAGTATTTATCTACGATGCTATATACATTTTATATAAATAAAGCTACTATTTTATGATAGTAGCTTCCTATAAGATAAGTAGAGGATAATTTAAAATTATAATTAATAGGCAAAACTACGAATATAAGCAAAATTATTATTTTTTAATAATTATATTAAATATTTATTTTCAATACAGCTGATTTCCGGCTTATTCTTGTTGCTAATTATCTATGTTAGTTGTTTAACTCTTGCCATTTTATGTGGTTTGCATGTCTAATACATTTCAAGATCTAATTATGTTGCTTCAGAATTACTGGGCACAACAAGGTTGTACTATTATCCAACCTATAGATATTGCAGTTGGTGCTGGCACCTCTCATCCAATGACCTGCTTGCTTGCTTTAGGACCAGAACCTATTGCTACTGCATATGTTCAACCATCACGTCGTCCGACAGATGGGCGTTATGGCAATAATCCTAACCGTTTACAGCATTATTATCAATTTCAGGTAATACTAAAACCATCACCACATAATATACAGGAGATATATTTAGACTCTTTAAAACAGATTGGATTAGATCCCACTCTTAATGACATTAGATTTGTAGAAGATAACTGGGAAAACCAGACTCTAGGTGCTTGGGGATTAGGCTGGGAAGTGTGGCTAAATGGGATGGAAGTTACTCAATTTACTTATTTTCAACAAGTAGGTGGTCTTGAGTGCCAAATAGTCGCCGGTGAGATTACTTATGGTCTTGAAAGAATTGCTATGCACTTACAAAATGTAGAAAATGTTTTTGACCTGAGATGGAATAAAGGGGCATTTGGTTATATTACCTATGGTGATATATTTCTTCAAAATGAAGTAGAACAGTCTACTTATAATTTTGAATATGCTGACGCTAATTTGCTACTTAATTGTTTTGACTTTTATGAAAAAGAAGCCCAAAAGCTTCTAGCACTAGATAAACCACTACCTTTACCTGCTTATGAATGTGTTCTAAAGGCAGTACATAACTTCAATATGTTAGAAGCTCGTAAGGCTATTTCAGTAATCGAACGACAGTGCTATATTTTGCGTCTTAGAACACTAACTAAAGCAGTGGCACAAGCCTATTATATTTCTCGTCAATCACTTGGTTTTCCAATGTGTAAACGGCATAAAAAGAGGCGGTAGCATCAGTGAAGCAACATATTTTTCTTGTAGAAATTGGTACAGAGGAGCTACCTGCTAAGGAGCTACGTAGGTTAGCACAGTATTTTACTGCTAATTTTATTAATGAACTAAATGCTAATGGTATTAATTATAACGATATTAATTGGTTTGCAGCACCACGTCGTCTAGCAATTAAAGTAAATAGTATAAATAGTATACCAACTAAAAGTTATATGGAAAAACGAGGCCCAGCTATCAATAAAGCTTTTGATGCTGAAGGTAAACCAACGCCAGCAGCAATAGGATGGGCTCGTAACTGTGGTATTACAGTTAATCAAGCCGAACGCTTTACTACAGATAAAGGAGAGTGGCTAATTTATAGAATGTTAGTTGAGACTAAACCAGTACAAAAACTACTATGTAGTATGGTTTATAACGCGTTAACTAAATTTTCATCTTTAACCAAGATAATGCGTTGGGGAGAAAAAAATTATAAGTTTATTCGTCCAGTACGGACTATAACATTGTTGCTTGATGATCTAGTTATTCCGGGTAATATTTTTGGTATTGATTCTAATCGGATCATTCTTGGCCATCGTTTTATGGGAGAGAGCGTAATTAGCTTATTACATGCTGACTACTATCCTAACGTTCTACTAGAACGCGGACGTGTTATAGCTGATTATGAATTACGTAAAGACACAATTCGTCGTAATATAGAAATAATGGTTAAAAAAATAGGAGGTTTTACTAAGATTAACGATAAATTACTAGAAGAAGTAACATCATTAGTAGATTGGCCGATTGTACTAACGGCTTCATTTAACGCAAATTTTTTAAGAATTCCAGCTGAAGCTCTCATATATACTATGGAAAATAACCAGAAATATTTTCCTGTTTATGATGCTAAAGGAAAGCTGTTACCATATTTTATTTTTGTTACTAATATTGAATCAACAAATACAAATCAAATAGTTGTTGGTAATGAAAAAGTAATGCGTTCACGACTAGCAGATGTAGAATTTTTTTTTAATATTGACCGTAAACAAAAATTAGAAGATTACTTATTACTTTTAGGACAAGTTAAATTTCAGATGGAGCTTGGGACTCTCCTGGATAAAAGCTATCGTCTTGAAATTTTAGCTAGCTGGATTGCTGAGATAATTTCAACCGATATTAAACAAGCGGCACGTGCGGCACTCATATCAAAATGTGACTTAATGACTCAGATGGTATTTGAGTACCCTGAAATTCAAGGCATTATAGGTATGCATTATGCAACACTAGACGGGGAAACAGAGTTAGTTGCTTTAGCGCAAAAAGAACAATATCTACCACTTTTTTCCGGGGATAACCTTCCGACTACATTAGTTTCATGTGCTGTATCTATTGCTGATAAAATGGATAACTTAGCTGGAATTTTTGGTATTAATCAACAATATACTAAGCAAGCTAATGACCCATTAGCTTTACGCCGCGCTGCGCTTGGTATTCTACGTATTATTATAGAAAAACAGCTACCAATAGATTTACTATCGTTAATAGATAAAGCTGTCTTTTTATATAACAAGAAACTTACTAATACTATTGTAGTAGAGCAAATTATACATTTTATGTTAAATCGTTTACTTTCTTGGTATAAAAAGCAGGGCTATAGCATCGATACTATTAATGCTGTTATGGCGGTATATAAACCTACTGGAAAATTAATACACTTTGATGCACGTTTACGTGCTGTTCATTATTTACGCCAGATTCCCCATGCAGAAAATTTAACTAAACGGATTTTTAATATTATTGCTAAACATAAAGATCTTATTAATGGTGAGGTTAATTTTACACTCTTAAAGCAACCAGAAGAAGTTATACTAATTAATAGTATAACTCAATTACATAAGAAACTAATACTATTTTTTGAGAAGGGTAAATATCAAGAAGCTTTATGGGAACTGATTAATTTACGTGAAATTATAAATACTTTTTTTAGCAAAATTATTATCATGACAGAAAATAAAGAACTATGTATAAATCGTTTAAACATAATAAATAAAGTACGCCAGCTATTTTTAATCATAGCTGATTTTTCTTTACTACAATGCAGTAAAGAAAAATCTAATGTGGATTAAAATAATAAGTAACTAATCTAAATAATAAAACCTAAATTGCAGGGGCGGAGAGACTTGAACTCCCAACTACCGGTTTTGGAGACCGGTGCTCTACCAATTTGAACTACGCCCCTAAAATTAGAATAATCAGTAAAGATGGCGGTGCGGACGGGACTCGAACCCGCGACCTCCGGCGTGACAGGCCGATATTCTAACCAACTGAACTACCGCACCAATAAGTTAATTAAAGATATTGTCTGGTAGTTTCCTACTCTCACATGGAAAAATCCATACTACCATTGGCGCTACGGCATTTCACTTCTGAGTTCGGTATGGTATCAGGTGGTACTACCGCGCTATATCTACCAGACAAAAAAATAGAATAAAATATTTTAGGTGTTATGAGGTTAAGTCTCACGGGTCATTAGTATCGGTTAGCTCAACATTTTACAATGCTTACACATCCGACCTATCAACGTTATAGTCTTTAACGTCCCTTTAGGAGGCTAATTAAGCCTCAGGGAAGATTCATCTTGAGGCAAGTTTCCCACTTAGATGCTTTCAGCGGTTATCTCTCCCGCACATAGCTACCGGGCAATGCCATTGGCATGACAACCCGAACACCAGAGGTGCGTCCACTCCGGTCCTCTCGTACTAGGAGCAGCCCCTCTCAATCTTCCTACGCCCATGGCAGATAGGGACCGAACTGTCTCACGACGTTCTAAACCCAGCTCGCGTACCACTTTAAATGGCGAACAGCCATACCCTTGGGACCTGCTTCAGCCCCAGGATGTGATGAGCCGACATCGAGGTGCCAAACACCGCCGTCGATATGAACTCTTGGGCGGTATTAGCCTGTTATCCCCGGAGTACCTTTTATCCGTTGAGCGATGGCCCTTCCATTTAGAACCACCGGATCACTAAGACCTGCTTTCGCATCTGCTTGAATTGTCACTCTTGCAGTTAAGCTAGCTTATGCCTTTGCACTAACCTCACGATTTCCGACCGTGATTAGCTAACCTTTGTGCTCCTCCGTTACTTTTTAGGAGGAGACCGCCCCAGTCAAACTACCCACCAGACACTGTTCTCAATCCGGATAACGGACTTAAGTTAGAACATTAAACATCAAAGGGTGGTATTTCAAGGATGGCTTCATGTTAACTAGCGTCAACACTTCAACGCCTCCCACCTATCCTACACATTAAGGTTTAACATTCAGTATCAAGCTATAGTAAAGGTTCACGGGGTCTTTCCGTCTTGCCACGGGTACACCGCATCTTCACGGCGAATTCAATTTCACTGAGTCTCGGGTAGAGACAGTCTGGCCATCATTACGCCATTCGTGCAGGTCGGAACTTACCCGACAAGGAATTTCGCTACCTTAGGACCGTTATAGTTACGGCCGCCGTTTACCGGGGCTTCGATCAAAAGCTTTTGACACTTTATCAATTAACCTTCCGGCACCGGGCAGGCGTCACACTGTATACGTCCACTTTCGTGTTTGCACAGTGCTGTGTTTTTAATAAACAGTTGCAGCCAGCTGGTATCTGCGACTAGCTTCAGCGTAGGGAGCAAGTCCTTTCACTTACATGCTAGTGTGCCTTCTTCCGAAGTTACGGCACCATTTTGCCTAGTTCCTTTACCCGAGTTCTCTCAAGCGCCTTAGTATGCTCTACCTGACTACCTGTGTCGGTTTGAGGTACGAATTAATATAACCTGAAGCTTAGAGGCTTTTCTTGGAAGCATAGCTTCAATTCCTTCACCACCGTAATGGTTTGTCATCACGCCTCAGTGTAATAAAAGCGGATTTGCCTACTTTTCACCTATACGCTTAAACCGGGACAACCGTTACCCGGCGAACCTAGCTTTCTTCGTCCCCCCTTCGCAGTTACATTAAGTACAGGAATATTAACCTGTTTCCCATCGACTACGCTTTTCAGCCTCATCTTAGGGTTCGACTTACCCTGCTTCGATTAACGTTGAACAGGAAACCTTAGTCTTTCGGCGAACGGGTTTTTTACCCGTTTTATCGTTACTTATGTCAGCATTCGCACTTCTGATACCTCCAGTAAACTTTACAGTTTACCTTCACAGGCTTACAGAACGCTCCCCTACCCAGCAATATATAACAAATATTGCTGCCGCAGCTTCGGTATATGATTTTAGCCCCGTTACATTTTCCGCGCAGGCCGACTCGACCAGTGAGCTATTACGCTTTCTTTAAATGATGGCTGCTTCTAAGCCAACATCCTGGCTGTTTAAGCCTTCCCACATCGTTTTCCACTTAATCATAACTTAGGGACCTTAGCTGGCGGTCTGGGTTGTTTCCCTTTTCACGATGGACGTTAGCACCCACCGTGTGTCTCCCGTGATAGCATTCTTTAGTATTCGTAGTTTGCATTGGTTTAGTAACCTATAATAGATCCCGAGCCAAAACAGTGCTCTACCCCTAAAGATGAATTCACGAGGCGCTACCTAAATAGCTTTCGGGGAGAACCAGCTATCTCCCGGTTTGATTGGCCTTTCACCCCTAGCCACAAGTCATCCGCTAATTTTTCAACATTAGTCGGTTCGATCCTCCAGTTAGTGTTACCTAACCTTCAATCTGCTCATGGCTAGCTCACCGGGTTTCGGGTCTATATCCTGCAACTTAACGCCCAATTAAGACTCGGTTTCCCTACGGCTCCCCTATATGGTTAACCTTGCTACAGAATATAAGTCGCTGACCCATTATACAAAAGGTACGCAGTCACACAATCTATATGCTTCTACTGCTTGTACGTACACGGTTTCAGGTTCTATTTCACTCCCCTTACCGGGGTTCTTTTCACCTTTCCCTCACGGTACTAGTTCACTATCGATCAGTCAGGAGTATTTAGCCTTAGAGGATGGTCCCCCTATCTTCAGACAAGATACCACGTGTCTCGCCTTACTTTTTGAGCTCACAGAAAATACATTTTCGAATACAGGGCTATCACCTTTTATTACTGGACTTTCCAGACCATTTTTCTAATGTATAAACTGATTATGGCTCTAGGCTATTCCCTCTTCGCTCGCCACTACTAAGGGAATCTCAGTTGATTTCTATTCCTCAGGATACTTAGATGTTTCAGTTCTCCTGGTTTGCCTTGTTAAGCTATGAATTTACTTAACAATGACGCTATTAATAGCGTCAGGTTTTCCCATTCGGAAATCGTCGGCTAATAATGCTTCCTATCAGCTAACCGACGCTTTTCGCAGATTAGCACGTCCTTCATCGCCTCTGACTGTCAAGGCATTCACCGTGTACGCTTTAATTACTTAACCTCACAACCCTAAAATATTTTTTTCAATTGTTAAAGAGCACTAAATAGTCTAGTAATATTTAATATTAATAATATGTATTTGTCTCGTCCCCTAGGGGACTTGAACCCCTGTTGCTGCCGTGAAAGAGCAGCGTCCTAGACCACTAGACGAAGGGGACATTAAATAAATGCTTTGATCTAGATATTTATTAATTATTATTCTAGTAATAGATAATTTGTGTGAACACATCGCAATCTTTATCTTACTTTATTTATTAAAAATTAAAGTTAAGGAGGTGATCCAACCGCAGGTTCCCCTACGGTTACCTTGTTACGACTTCACCCCAGTCATGAATCACAAAGTGGTAAGCGCCCTCCCGTAGGTTAAGCTACTTACTTCTTTTGCAACACACTCCCATGGTGTGACGGGCGGTGTGTACAAGGCCCGGGAACGTATTCACCGTGACATTCTGATTCACGATTACTAGCGATTCCGACTTCATAGAGTCGAGTTGCAGACTCTAATCCGGACTACGACGCACTTTATGAGTTTTGCTAGCTCTTGCGAGATTGCTCCCCTTTGTATGCACCATTGTAGCACGTGTGTAGCCCTACTCGTAAGGGCCATGATGACTTGACGTTATCCTCACCTTCCTCCGGTTTATCACCGGCAGTTTCCTTTGAGTTCCCGACCGAGTCGTTGGCAACAAAGCATAAGGGTTGCGCTCGTTGCGGGACTTAACCCAACATTTCACAACACGAGCTGACGACAGCCATGCAGCACCTGTCTCAGAGTTCCCGTAGGCACTAAAACTTTTCTGCTTTATTCTCTGGATGTCAAGAGTAGGTAAGGTTCTTCGCGTTGTATCGAATTAAACCACATGCTCCACCGCTTGTGCGGGCCCCCGTCAATTCATTTGAGTTTTAACCTTGCGGTCGTACTCCCCAGGCGGTCGATTTAATGCGTTAGCTTCGAAAGCTATAACTCAAAGGTTACAACCTCCAAATCGACATCGTTTACAGCATGGACTACCAGGGTATCTAATCCTGTTTGCTCCCCACGCTTTCGTACTTGAGTGTCAGTTTTCGTCTAGGGAGGCGCCTTCGCCACTGGTATTCTTCCAGATCTCTACGCATTTCACCGCTACACCTGGAATTCTCCTCCCCTTTACGATACTCTAGCTAGCTAGTTTCAAATGCCATTCCCAGGTTAAGCCCGGGGCTTTCACATCTGACTAAGCAAACCACCTGCATACGCTTTACGCCCAGTAATTCCGATTAACGCTCGCACCCTCCGTATTACCGCGGCTGCTGGCACGGAGTTAGCCGGTGCTTCTTTTATGAGTAACGTCAAATTATCTTCTTTTTAAGAAGACAACTTTCTTTCTCATTGAAAGTGCTTTACAACCCTAAGGCCTTCTTCACACACGCGGTATAGCTGCATCAGGGTTTCCCCCATTGTGCAAGATTCCCCACTGCTGCCTCCCGTAGGAGTCTGGACCGTGTCTCAGTTCCAGTGTGGCTGGTCATCCTCTCAGACCAGCTAGAGATCGTTGCCTAGGTGAGCTATTATCTCACCTACTAGCTAATCTCATCTGGGTTCATCTAATGGCATGAGGCTATACTATATAATATAGTCCCCCATTTTGGTCTTACGACATTATGCGGTGTTAGCTACCGTTTCCAGTAGTTATCCCCCTCCATTAGGTAGATCCCCAGACATTACTCACCCGTTCGCCGCTCGCCGACAAAATTCTATAAAATAGAACTTTTCGATGCCGCTCGACTTGCATGTGTTAAGCTTACCGCCAGCGTTCAATCTGAGCCATGATCAAACTCTTCAATTAAGAAGCTTGATACTCAAACAAAAATAATATAGGTACTATTAGTTATAGTACTATACTAGTATTAGTATTTGAGATTAAATTTACTGATATTAATTGCGTGTGTCCACACAAATTATCTACTTAATTGTTAAAGATCAAAATCTTATTTACGATTAATGCATATTATACTAATATAAGTATGATATATTTTTAATATTAGTCAAGTCTTTATTTTAGATATTATAGCTAATATATACCTTTATTATCTTATTTATAACTAATATTTATAATATTAGTTTATGTATATCATTAAAACCATACTGAAGCAAGTATGGTTTTAGTAATTTTATTTTATTATTTATAATAGGACAGTAAGTTTTATTTATTGTAAATATCGATGATTGATTACTATTAATGAATTTTTTTGATAATAAAAATACTCTATTAGCTACTGTTTGATGTGCATCTATTATTTTAATAGATGTAGGTAATATTAATTTTAGTTCTTCGTATATTAATGGAAAATGTGTACATCCTAATATAATTGTATCTAATTTATAAGTTTGACTTGTTTTTAACCAAGGAAATAAAATTTCACGTAGTGAAAGCAAAGATATTTTTTCACCATGTAACTTAGCTTCAACTAAATTTACTAATTCTGGAGCTTTTAAAGAAATAATTTTATATGATTTTTTATAATTATTTATGCTATTAGTAATATATTTACTATTTATTGTTGCTGTTGTTGCTAATAATCCAATTACCTTACTATTAGTAATTGTAGTTGCTAATTTTATAGCTGGAAGAACACCAATAATAGGATAAAAGAAATACTGGCGTAAAGCTTTTAAAGCTAAAATACTTGCTGTATTACAAGCTATGATAATTAGATCAACATAATGTAATTTACGTACAGCATTAATAATGATAATTAATCTATTTATAATAAATCTTTTTGTTTTTTCTCCATAAGGAAAAGCTTCATTATCAAATACGTATAGATAATTAGCATTCGGTATAATTTTTTTTATTTGGTAAAATATGGATAAACCACCAACACCAGAATCTACTATTAGAATAGTAGGTAATTTATTTTTTTTCAGAAACATCTGACTAATAAATATTAGTTACTTATATAGCTAGTATATAATTAAATGATAATTTATATCTTGAGACGCATTGTTGGAAATAAAATAACATCTCGAATGAAATGACTATTAGTTAATAGCATAACTAATCGATCAATTCCAATACCTAATCCAGCTGTTGGTGGCAAACCATGTTCAAGTGCAATAATATAATCTTCATCATAAAACATTGATTCGTTATCACCACTGTTTTTTATTGTAGCTTGTTCAATAAGGCGATTTGCTTGATCTTCATAATCATTTAGTTCTGAGAAACCGTTACCTATTTCGTAACCTCCAATAAATAATTCAAAACGATCAGCAAAAAATGGATTATTATCATTACGACGTGCAAGTGGTGATACTTCTATTGGATAAGAAGTAATGAAAGTTGGTTGTAATAAATGTTTCTCTGTCGTTTTTTCAAATATTTCCGTTTGGATTCTACCTAAACCCCATTTTTGATCTATATGTATACCAATATTTTTTGCACAAGTTATTGCTTGCATTTTATCATCTAAATGCTTAGATAAAATCTGTTTATTATAATGACAAATAGCTTCTTTCATAGTCATTTTTACAAAATTTTTACTAAAATCGAGCTTTAGATTACCATATTGAATTATATTAGTACCTAAAACATGATTGGTAATTGTGTTTAATAAATTTTGAGTTAATAACATTACATCATGATAATCTGCATAAGCTATATAAAGTTCCATCATGGTAAACTCTGGATTATGATGTGCAGATAAACCTTCATTACGAAAATTACGATTAATTTCAAAAATTTTTTCGAAACCACCAATTATTAATTGTTTTAAATATAATTCTGGTGCTATCCGAAGATATAGATTCATATCTAATGCATTATGGTAAGTAATAAATGGACGTGCAGTAGCACCACCTGGTAAAGATTGCAAAATAGGAGTTTCTACTTCAATAAAATCTTCTTTATTTAAAAATTGACGTATTTCTGTTATAATTTGTGATCTAGTTTTAAATAAATTAAAAGAATTTTTATTTGTTATTAAATCTAAATATCTTTGTCGATAACGTATTTGTTTATCAACTATACCATGAAACTTATTGGGTATGGGACGTAAAGCTTTTGTTAATAAAATTATTTCATTACAGTTTATAGTTAATTCACCAGTTTTTGTTTTGAATAACCTACCGTGGACTCCTAAAATATCACCTAAATCCCATTTTTTAAAATGTTCATTATAAAATGAATCTGATAAATTTTTTGAGGATAGATATAGTTGTATTGTTCCACCACTATCTTGTAGAATAACAAATGATGCTTTACCCATAATACGACGATTTATCATACGACCAGCTAAACTGACTTGTATATTTAGTGTTTTTAATGTTTCGTTGTTTTTTTCTCCATATTGTAAAAATAATTGATTTGATATCACATTACGTTTGAAATTATTAGTAAATGTTTTCCCTTGTTTACGTAAATTATTTAATTTATTCCTACGCAAATTTAATTGTTGATTTAAATTTTCATAATTCTGTACGGGATCAAAAATATTTAATTTACACATAGTATTTATTATAGCCCTGCTTTTAAGCTAGCTTCTATAAAAATATCTATATTTCCATTAAGCACAGTTTGAATATTACGTATTTCTATTCCAGTACGTAAATCTTTTACACGCGAATTATCTAATATATAAGAACGAATTTGATTTCCCCAATTAATATTAGATTTAGTGTCTTCTCTAGCACGTTTTTCCATAGTTTTTTTTTGTAGTTCAAATTCATAAATTTTAGCTTTTAGTTGCTTCATTGCTTGCTCTTTATTTTTATGTTGTGATCGATCATTCTGACATTGTGTTACTATATTAGTTGGTAAATGAGTAATACGTACTGCAGATTCAGTACGGTTTACATGTTGACCACCAGCACCTGAAGCACGATAAACATCAATACGTAAGTCTTTAGGATTAATTTGAATATTAATATTATTATTAATTTCAGGATAAATAAATGCAGAACTAAATGATGTATGACGACGTTTACTAGAATCAAATGGACTCTTACGTACTAAACGATGTACACCAGTCTCAGTACGTAACCAACCATAAGCATAATTACCTATTATGTAAACAGTTGCTGATTTGATACCCGCTATTTCACCTGCTGATTCTTCTATTACTTTAGCATTAAAATGATGTAATTCACACCAACGTAAATACATTTTTAGTAACATATTAGCCCAATCTTGTGCTTCAATGCCACCAGAACCTGCTTGAATATCAAGATAACAATTAGAACTATCATTTTCACGAGAAAACATATAGCAAAATTCAAGTTTCTTTAGTTTATTTGCAATATTATCTAATTCTATTTTAATCTCTAATATTATTTCGCTATCATTTTCAATAATAGCTAAATTAAATAATTTTTCTATATATTCTATTTGAGTAGAAATTTCATAAAAATTGTTTATGTTATACTCTAGATTCTGTTTAATATTAACATTATCAAAGTAACCTCCGAATAATTATTGTTCTTTCTGTAAGATTTTTTATTTGATTTTTAATATTATTAATTTCATTCATAAATAAATGTAATATGATTACTATATAGAATCATAAATTCCATATATACTGAATAAGTAATTGTAATTGATGATTAGAATAGTTAATATTTAATTTATAGGCTATTCGGTATAATGTCTTAGTTTTTATTGATAATAATATTATTTTATTTATATTAAAAATAATACCATCAATAATTAAACCATTTGATATATCTTGTAGTTTTATTTTCAAATGAACTTTTTTGATAAGCATTTTATTTAAAATGCAAAATATTCCATCAAATAATGGATCTGTAAATTCTACTCCCCATGGTCCTCCTTCTCTTAATATTTTTGCTGTTGATATAGAAATTTCTTTTCCAACTAATTCTCCATCTGACCAGATAATTTTGTTTAGCATTGACGGTTTAATTAATTGATTAGCTAAACTATAAAAGCTATCTCGAAAGAGGCTTAATTTAGATTGCTCTATTGTTAAACCAGCAGCCATAGCATGACCACCAAAATTTAACATCATATTAGGATATAATTGATCTAATATTTGTAATAAATTATATATATGGACACTAGGAACTGAACGACAAGAGCCTTTAAGTAAAAAGTTATCAGCAGGTGCTAATATGATAACTGGTCTATAAAAAAACTCTTTAATTTGTGATGCGATAATACCTATTACACCCTGATGCCAGTTTTGATGATAAAGTAATAAGCCTGATGGTATGCCATTTTTAGTATTTTCTATTTGTTTACATAAGTTTAAAGCTTGAATAAACATTTTTTGCTCAATTAACCGTCTTTCCTTATTAAGACGATCTAATTTTGCAGCAATAATTCGAGCTGTTGACAAGTTATCAGCTAGTAATAATTCTACACTTAAAGACATATCTTGTAATCTACCAGCTGCATTTAAACGTGGACTAATATAAAAACCTAAATCACTTGCGCATATTTTAGTCAGATTAATATTAGAAATTTCTACTAATGCACGGATTCCAGGACGACAACAACCCGTTCGTATAAGATTAATTCCCTGATGTACTAAAATACGATTATTCATATCTAATGGTACCATATCGGCTACAGTACCTAATGCAACTAAATCGAATAATTTTGCTAATTTTGGTACAGCTATTTTATTCTTATCAAACCAACCACTTTTACATAACTCCATTCTTAGTGCAAGCATAAGATAAAAGGCCACACCAACACTTGCTAAGTTCTTTGATTGGAAATTACAATTTTTTAAATTAGGATTAACAATACTAACAGCATTAGGTAGTGTTTGACCTGGTAAATGATGATCAATTACTAGTACAGGAATGCCTTTAGCTACTGCTAAATTTATAGCAGTATGAGAAGATACTCCATTATCTACTGTTAGAATTATTTGTGCTCCACTTGAAGCTACTTTTTCTACTACTCTTGTATTTAAACCATAACTATCTTTAAAGCGGTTTAATATTAAAAAATTAATTTTTTCTACTCCCATTTGTTTTAATGCAAGTATAACTAAAGCAGTACTAGTAGCTCCATCTACATCAAAATCTCCTACAACCATAATACTTAGCTTATCTCTTAATGCTTTTGTTAGTAGAATTGCTGCTTGCTGAATTCCATTAAATTGAGCATTAGTAAATAAATAACAAGTCTTTAATTCAAGTTCACGTGGATTTTTTATTCCACGTTGTATATAAATACGTTTAAGTAATATTGGGATGTTAATTTCATCTAATATCGAAATATCACCTATAGCTCTACGACGTAATTGTACTATCATTATTAATCACTAATCATTAGTATATAGTAATATGCAGTATATTACTTATTATAGTATTAATTATATTAAATTTTTAAGTACAGATATTAAAATTAACTTTAATAATTAAATTAATTATTTTATAATATTTATATAGTTAAAAGGATAATTAGATGCATATAAATTTTAGCTATCCATATATAATACCATCATCACATATTAACTTATCATTAACTTTGATTTCATTAGAAGAATGGGCATTAATAACATTTAATGGTAAAGATGCTGTTAAGTATCTACAAGATCAACTAGCTTGTGATGTAACATCATTAAAAAATAATGAGTATACTTTTACAGTACATTGTAATACAAAAGGAAAGGTATACAGTAATGTATACTTTTTACATTATCAAGATGGATTTGCGTTAATTACAAGAAAAAGTGTATATGCTAATGAGTTAAATATATTTAAAAAATATGCAATTTTTTATACGGTAAATATTAATTTTCATCAGAATAAAATATTATTAGGTATAGCTGGTTTACAAGTAAAAGATATATTAAGTAATATATTTACTACTATACCAAATAGATTATGTCCAGTAATTCATACTATGGATACTACTATTCTATATTTACATCAACCAGCTGATCGTTTTTTGTTAATTACTACAAATAATATACAAAATCTAATATTAAAAAAACTTACTAAATATAAAATACAAACAAACAATAGTAAACAATGGTTAGCATTAGATATTGCTGCTGGATATCCTATTATTGACCAAATAAATAGTGAATTATTATTACCACAAGCATTAAATATTGAAGCTTTAGGAGGTATTAGTTTTAACAAAGGATGCTATTTAGGGCAAGAAGCAATTGCTCGAACTAAATATCATAACATGAACAAAAAAGAATTATGTTTTTTGTCAGGTAAAGCAAATCGAATTCCAACAGCTAGTGAGAAACTAGAAATAAAAATAAACAATAATTGGCGTTATACTGGAATAGTATTAGCAGCTTGTAAATTAAAAAATAATATATGGATACAAGTAGTGCTAAATAGAAATTTAGCTATAGATAGTATTTTACGTGTTCGAGGAGATATAACAAGTGTCTTTCATTTATGTCCGCTAAATTATTTATAAATAATGAATTTTATATAAAATTATTAATAGATCTTAAAGGTTAATTATGTTAAAAAATTATTTTTTTGATGTAATAATAATTGGTGGCGGCCATGCTGGAACTGAAGCAGCAGTAGCATCAGCTAAAATTGGATGTAACACACTATTACTAACACATAACATTAAAACTATTGGTGAAATGTCTTGTAATCCTGCTATAGGAGGGATTGGCAAGGGACATCTAGCTAAAGAAGTTGATGCTATGGGTGGTATTATGGCAAAAGCAATCGATGCTGCAGGTATTCAATTTAGAATACTTAATGCTAGTAAAGGACCTGCCGTTAGAGCAACTAGGGCACAAGCAGATAGATATCTCTATCGAAAAGCTGTATATAATATGTTAAAAAATACTAATAACTTATTAGTGTTACAACAATTTGTAGAAAATTTAATTATTAAAAATAATAATGTTATAGGTGTAATATCAAAAGCTAAAGATAAGTTTTATGCTAATTCAGTAATACTAACAGTAGGTACATTTTTAGATGGTAAAATTCATATTGGCTTAAATAGTTATCCTGGTGGTCGTACAGGAGATTTATCTTCAATTTCATTATCTAGTAATCTAAGAAAACTTCCCTTTCGAGTCAAACGACTAAAAACTGGTACTCCACCACGTATTCATGCCTCTACTGTTAATTTTAATATTCTTACAAAACAAGAAAGTGATAATCCATTGCCGGTATTTTCATTTACTGGTTCTGTAAGTGAACATCCTCGTCAGATACCTTGTTATATTACTTATACTAATAAGAATACTCATGACATTATTTATAATAATCTTCATTATAGTCCTATATATACTAAAAACATAGAGGGCATAGGTCCACGTTATTGTCCATCTATTGAAGATAAAATTATACATTTTGCTCATCGTGATTCACATCAAATTTTTCTTGAACCAGAAGGATTAATGAGCAATATTATTTATCCAAATGGGATTTCTACTAGTTTACCAGTTGATATTCAACTAAAGATAGTTCAATCAATTGAAGGATTAGAAAAAGCAAGTATTATACAACCCGGTTATGCTATTGAGTATGATTTTTTTGATCCACGAGATTTAAAAAATACTTTAGAAAGCAAAATTATAAACGGACTCTTTTTTGCTGGACAAATAAATGGCACAACAGGTTATGAAGAAGCAGCTGCTCAAGGATTAATTGCTGGTATTAATGCAGCTAAGAAAGTACTAGAACAGGATAGTTGGTATCCAAATAGAAGTCAAGCTTATATTGGTGTATTAATTGATGATTTATGTCTTCAAGGTATCGAAGAACCATACCGTATGTTTACTTCTAGAGCAGAATATAGGCTGTCTTTACGTGAAGATAATGCAGATTTACGACTAACTGAAATTGCACGTAAATTAGGTTTAGTTAATGAAAATCATTGGCATAAATTTTGTATAAAATTAGATTACATTGAGCGAGAACGACAAAGATTACGTAATCTATGGGTGCAACCTAATACAATAGGAATACAGGATTTAAATCAACTATTAAAAAAACCTATTATGTGTAAAATTAATGGTGAAGAATTATTACGTCGACCAGAAATAAATTATAAAACATTAACTAACTTATCATTTTTTCAACCTACATTAAAAAATATCCAAGCTGCAGAACAAATTGAAATACAAATTAAATATGAAGGATATATTGCTCAGCAGCAAGAGCAAATTTTACGTCAATTAAACTATGAACAAACTTTATTACCTAAAAATATGGATTTTAGTTTAGTTACTGGATTATCTAATGAGGCAATTTCTCAATTAAATAATCATCAACCCTATTCTATTGGTCAAGCATTACGGATTTCTGGTATTACACCTATAGCAATATCTCTTTTACTTCTTTGGTTAAAGAAAAATAATTTATTAGCTAATAAAATTAATAAATAGCTATTAAAAACTTTTTCTAATATATACAAACATGTATTAATTATAATTAAATTTAATTTAGATAATAAAATTATACTGGATAAATTTATGTTAAAATTAGTAGATAATACAACTACACGAGACTATATTAGTCATCATCTAAGTCATTTGCAGCTTAACTTAAATAATTTCACGTTAGTAAATCATCCTGATATTAAATCATTTTGGATACTAAATATTGACTCAATTTTTTTTACTTTATTACTTGGGATAATTTTTTTATTGATATTTTTTTATACAGCAAAAACAGCTACTTCAGGTATTCCTAGTAAATTACAGACAATAGTTGAGCTATTAGTTAGCTTTATTGATAAAAATGTTAACGATATATTATTTTGTAAAAATAAGCTTATAGCTCCACTAGCCTTAACTATTTTTATATGGATATTTCTAATGAATTTAATGGATTTATTAGCTGTTGATATGCTACCATACATAGCTATGTATATACTTCATATACCAGCATTACGAGTTGTTCCTTCTGCAGATATAAATATTACATTATCACTTGCACTGGGAGTATTTATATTAATCATATATTATAACTTAAAAATAAAAGGTATAACTGGTTTTATTAAAGAATTAACTATGCAACCTTTTAATCATTTAATATTTATTCCATTAAATTTTATTCTTGAAAGTGTAAGTCTTTTATCTAAACCAATTTCTTTAGCATTAAGATTATTCGGTAATATATATGCAGGAGAACTTGTTTTTATTTTAATAGCAGGATTACTACCATGGTGGTCACAATGGATTATTAGTGTCCCTTGGGCTTTATTTCACATAATTGTAATTACATTACAAGCTTTTATCTTTATGGTATTAACTGTTGTGTATATAGCTATGGCTTATGAACAGCATAAATAAAATACTATTTTTTACTCAAAAATTAAGGATACTATTATGAATAGTTTAAATATAAATTTATTATATATAGCTGCTACCATAATGATGGGATTAGCTGCTATTGGGGCAGCAATAGGCATTGGTATACTTGGAGGTAAATTTTTAGAAGGTGCAGCACGTCAACCTGATTTAATACCTCTTCTGCGTTCTCAATTTTTTATTGTTATGGGTTTAGTAGATGCTATTCCTATGATTACAGTAGGCTTAGGTTTATATATTTTATTTGCTGTAGCTTCTTAATTTCAATTTAAAATTAAAAATAAATTATATGAATATCAACGCAACTATCCTAGGACAAGCAATAGCCTTTACATTATTCGTACTTTGTTGTATGAAATACGTGTGGCCACCTTTAATTTCTATAATAGAAAAACGTCAGCAAGAAATTGCTGATAATATTAAATTTATAGAAACAACTAAAAAAGATTTAGAAAAAGCAAAAGAGGAAGCAACAAAGCATTTAATAAATATCAAACTAAAAGCACAAGACATAATTGAACAAGCCAATAAAAATAAGTTACAGTTAATTATTGAAGCAAAAAATGAAGCAGACATTACAAGAAAAAAAATACTTGCACAAGCACAAAAACAAATAGAAACCGAAAGAAAAATAGCATATGAAGAACTACGTTTACAGGTAATTCAGCTTGTAATATTAAGTACAGAAAAAATACTAGAAAATTCCATAGATAAAAATTTAAATAGCAAAATTATAGATAAAATTTTAGCAAAAATATAATCATATTATAGAGTTACAGCGTATGTCTGAAATCACTATATCTCGTCCATATGCAAAAGCAGTTTTTGAATTTGCTATTGAACATAATACAGTAGCATCTTGGCAATCAATGTTATTATATGCTTCTAAATTAAATAGTAATCCCTATATAGCTAAGCTCTTATCAAGCACAGTAATAACTAATACAAAAATAGCAGATATATTCATAGCAGTTTGTGGTAATAAATTAGATAATTATGGTCGAAATTTTATTCGTATAATGGCCTATAATAGAAGATTATTACTTTTACCCGATATATTAAAAATATTTTTACAACTATGTAAGAAAAATAGTTCAACTATAGAAGTTGAAGTAATTACTGTTAGTGCTTTAACAAATAACCAAATAGCGCAAATAACTCAAGCCATGAGACAACGTTTATCACAGAAAGTAAAACTAAATTGCATAATAGATCTATCTATAATAGCAGGAATGATAATTCGTATTGGTGATATTGTTATAGATAGTAGTATGCTTGGTCGTCTAGAACGTCTAGGTACACATTTATCTACATAATTCATGGAGATTATATAAAGCATGCAACTAAATTCGACAGAAATAAGCGAATTAATTAAACAAAGAATTGTTGAATTTGATCTAACAAGTATTATTTACAATGAAGGTATTATACTATCTGTTATCGATGGAATTATTCGTATTCATGGACTATCTGAAGTTATGCAGGGAGAAATGATAGCACTGCCAGGTAATTCTTTTGCTATTGCTTTAAACTTAGAACGAGATGAAGTTGGTGCAGTAGTAATGGGACCATATAGTCATTTAACTGAGGGAATGAAAGTTAAATGTACAGGACGTATTTTAGAAGTTCCAGTTGGACATAGTCTATTAGGTCGTATAGTAAATACTTTAGGTATACCAATTGATGGAAAAGGTAAATTAGAAAATAAATTATTTTCGCCAATTGAAACTAATGCACCAAATGTTATTGAACGTCAATCAATTAGTGAACCTATTCAAACTGGTTATAAATCTATTGACGCCATGATACCTATAGGTAGAGGTCAACGTGAACTAATTATTGGTGATCGTCAAACTGGGAAATCAACGCTAGCTATAGATACCATTATAAATCAGCGTAATAGCGATATTAAATGTATTTATGTAGCTATAGGTCAAAAAGCWTCTACTATTAATAATGTAGTACAAAAATTAGAAGAACATAATGCACTAATCAATACTATAATAGTAACAGCAACAGCATCCGATTCTGTAGCATTACAATATCTAGCGCCATATGCTGGTTGTGTTATGGGTGAATATTTTCGTAATATAGGTGAAAATGCTTTAGTTATTTATGATGATCTATCTAAACAAGCTATAGCTTATCGACAAATATCATTGCTGCTACGTAGACCACCAGGTCGTGAAGCATATCCAGGTGATATATTTTATCTACATTCTCGTCTTTTAGAAAGAGCTGCACGTGTTAGTGCTAACTATGTTGAAACTTATACTAAAGGAAAAATAAAAGGTAAAACTGGTTCTTTAACAGCATTACCAATTATAGAAACTCAAGCTGGTGATGTTTCCTCTTTTATTCCTACTAATGTAATCTCTATTACAGATGGTCAAATTTTTTTGGAATCTAGTTTGTTTAATGCCGGTATTAGACCTGCTGTTAATCCTGGTATTTCTGTATCTCGTGTTGGTAGTGCTGCTCAAACGAAAATTATAAAAACAGTTTCAAGTGGTATTAGGACTACATTAGCACAGTATCGTGAATTAGAAGCTTTTTCTCAATTTGCTTCTGATTTAGATGAAGTAACACGTAAACAAATTAATTACGGTAAAAAAGTTACTGAATTGCTAAAACAAAAACAACATATGCCAATGTCCGTATCACAACAAGCTTTAGTGCTATTCGCTGCAGAACAAGGGTATCTAGAAGATATTAATCTTAAGAAGATTAATGATTTTGAAACACAACTACTTTTGTATGTTAAACATCAATATCATGATTTTATGAAAATAATTGACCAAGAGGGTAATTATAATGATGATATTGAAAAAACATTAACAGAAATTATTAGTAAATTTAAAACTAATGCTAGTTTTTAATTTTATAGTCTAATAGCGTACTGCGTATTTGTAAGGAGAAAAAGCTATGTCTAATACAAAAGAAATACGTAGTCAAATAATTTGTATACAAAATACAAAAAAAATAACAAAAGCCATGGAAATGGTTGCTGTATCCAAAATGCGAAAAACGCAGGAACGTATGTTAGCTAGTTTACCTTATGCAGAAATCATACATAAGGTTATTAAACATTTAACTTTAGGAAATTTAGAATATAAACATCCTTACTTTCATGAAAGAAAAGTAAAAAAAATAGGTTATATAGTAATTTCTACAGACCGCGGTTTAGCAGGAAGCTTAAATATTAATTTGTTTAAACAGCTATTAGCTAATATGAAAAAATGGAATGAACAAGGCATAACAATAGAACTAGCACTAGTTGGGTGTAAGGCTGTTAATTTTTTTAATTTAATTGGAAGTAAAGTTATTGCACAAGTTACGGGTATTACCGATGATCCTAAATTATCGAAGTTAATTGGTATAATTAAAGTGATGTTACAAGCATATGATAATGAGTATTTAGATAAACTTTATTTAGTAAGTAATAAATTTGTTAATGTAATCTCCCAAATACCACAAATTTGCCAAATTTTACCTATTCCTATTGAAGATAAAATAGATTTAAAAATGAAACATTGGGATTATATTTATGAACCAGATTCTAAACTATTACTAAATATTTTACTGCAACGTTATATAGAATCACAAGTTTATCAAAGTGTGGTTGAAAATCTTGCTAGTGAGCAAGCTGCTCGAATGGTAGCAATGAAAGCTGCAACCGAAAATGCTGATACACTAATGAAAGAATTAAAAATTGTTTATAATAAAGCTCGACAAAATAGCATTACTCAAGAAATTAATGAAATTGTAGCAGGTGCTTCAGCAGTTTAAGCTATCTATAAATTAATTTAAAAAAAGTATCAAAGAGGATAAAGAATGACGACGGGAAAGATTATACAAGTTATCGGTGCCGTAGTCGATGTTGAGTTTCCGCAAAATATCGTACCCAAAGTTTATAATGCACTAGAAGTTACTAATGGAAAGAATAAACTAATCCTAGAAGTTGAACAACAATTAGGTAGTGGTATTGTTCGTTGTATAGCAATGGGAGTTTCTGAAGGTTTACGTCGAGGATTAACAGTTATTGATTTAGGCCATGCAATTAAAGTACCAGTTGGTAAATCAACCTTAAGTCGTATTATGAATGTCCTTGGTGAACCTATTGACATGAAAGGAATAATTAATGCAGAAGAACATTGGTCTATTCATCGATCTGCTCCTCGTTATGAAGAATTAGCTCTTTCACAAGAAATTTTAGAAACTGGTATTAAAGTTATTGACTTAATGTGTCCCCTTGTTAAGGGAGGTAAAGCAGGTCTATTCGGTGGAGCTGGTGTTGGTAAAACAGTAAATATGATGGAACTAATCCGTAATATTGCTATTGAGCATGCTGGTTATTCAGTATTTACTGGAGTAGGTGAGCGTACCCGGGAAGGAAATGATTTTTATCATGAAATGAAAGATTCCAATGTTCTTGATAAAGTATCACTCGTTTATGGACAGATGAATGAACCACCAGGTAATCGATTTAGAGTAGCGTTAACTGGTTTAACTATAGCTGAAAAATTTCGTGATGAAGGCCATGATGTATTACTATTTATCGATAATATTTACCGTTATACTTTAGCTGGAGCAGAAGTATCTGCGCTTCTAGGGCGTATGCCTTCAGCCGTAGGATATCAACCAACACTATCAGAAGAAATGGGACTATTACAGGAACGCATTACATCTACAAAATATGGTTCTATTACGTCTATACAAGCCGTTTATGTCCCTGCAGATGATTTAACCGATCCTGCGCCAGCTACAACTTTCTCTCATCTTGATGCTACTATTGTACTTAGTCGTCAGATAGCTTCTTTAGGTATTTATCCAGCTATTGATCCCCTAGAATCAACTAGTCGTCAGTTAGATCCATTAGTAGTAGGTCAAAAACATTATGATGTTGCTCTTGGTGTCCAAGGCATTTTACAGCGATATCAAGAACTTAAAGATATTATTGCTATACTTGGTATAGATGAACTATCCGAAGATGATAAGATGGTTGTTTCTCGTGCCCGCAAAATTCAACGTTTTTTGTCACAACCATTTTTTGTTGCAGAAGTATTTACAGGTTCACAGGGTAAATATGTTTCGCTTCAAGAAACTATCTCTGGTTTTGAGGATATTATTAATGGTAAGTATGATCATTTACCAGAACAAAAATTTTATATGATAGGTTCTATTAACGAAGCTATGACTAAAGAATAGTATTCTAAATTTTATGACTATAAAAACATATCATTTATATGTTGTTAGTGCTGAGAAACAAATTTTTTCAGGTCTAGTAGAAAAAATACAAGTTACAGGTATTGAGGGTGATTTAGGTATTTTTCCAAGACATACACCATTACTAACACAAATTAAACCTGGTTTAATATATCTTGTTACAGAAGATGGTAAAACAGAATATATTTATATCTCAGGTGGCATACTTGAAGTTCAGCTTAATATTGTTACCGTACTAGCTGATACTGCCATTCGCGGTGAAGATCTTGATGAAAAAAGAGCAATAAATTCTAAGCTTCAAGCTCAAGAAAATATCAAAAATTTAAACTATGATATGAGCTATACTCAAGCTTCAGTAGAACTTGCTAAAGCTCTTGCTAAATTACGAGTAATTAAACTAATAAAAAAAGCAATATAGTTCAAATGTTAGTTATTTATGATTTGATAAGCTTTTTATCAGGATAATTGTTAATGTTAAATATTAAATTAAATATAGTTATTTTAGCAGCTGGTAAAAGCACTAGAATGAATTCAGATATTCCAAAAGTTTTGCATCTCTTAGCAGGTAAACCAATATTACAATATGTAATAGATACAGCTATAAAACTAAAAGCTAAATGTAAATCTACAAATATTTATATTGTTTATGGTTATAAAGGAGAACTGTTACAGCAAAAATTAGCACATAAGCAAAAAACTTTTTTGCATTGGATTAAACAAGTTGAACAATCTGGTACTGGACATGCTGTTCAACAAGTTTTGCCTTTTTTAGGCAAAGATGAAGAAGTACTAATCCTTTATGGAGATGTTCCACTTATATCATTTCAAACACTAATACATCTTTTAACTACACGTTCTAAACAAGGTCTGAGTTTATTAACAGCTAATTTAACTAATCCAGATGGATATGGGCGTATCCTATATAAAGAGCAAGAAGTTGTTGGTATTATCGAACATCAAGAAGCAAATGCACAACAAAAACTAATAAGTGAAATAAATACTGGTATTTTAGCAGTAAGTAGTAATGAGCTTAAAATCTGGATAACAAAATTAACTAATAATAATAGTATGAATGAATTTTATCTTACAGATATTATTGCATTAGCTTGGCAGGAAGGTAAAAAGATTCATACTATACATCCTGAGAAAATTAGCGAAATTAATGGTATTAATGACTGTGCACAATTAGCTAATCTTGAACGACTCTATCAAAAAGAACAAGCCGAAAGCTTATTACGTATAGGCGTAATAATAGCTGATCCAAATAGATTTGATTTACGTGGAGAACTAAAGCATGGAGATAATATATTTTTTGATACTAATGTTTTAATAGAAGGTCAAGTGTCTCTTGGTAATCAAGTAACAATAGGTACAGGTTGTATTATTAAAAATACAGTTATAGGAGATAACGTAATAATTAAACCTTACTCAATTATTGAAGAGGCTCACTTAGCTAACGGAAGTATTGTAGGTCCATTCGCTCATCTACGTCCCGGTAGTAAAATAGAAGAAAACGCTTATGTAGGTAATTTTGTGGAAATAAAAAAATCAACACTAGGAAAAAAATCTAAAGTTGCACATTTAAGTTATATAGGGGATGCAAATATTGGTAAAGATGTTAATATAGGAGCAGGTACAATAACTTGCAATTATGATGGGGCTAATAAACATCAAACTATTATTGGTGATAATGTATTTATTGGTTCAGATAGTCAGTTAATAGCTCCTCTTACTATTGGTGATGGTGCAACAATTGGTGCTGGTACTACTGTTACAAGTAATGTTACTTCTAATGAAGTAATTATTAGCAGAATCCGTCAGTTTCCAATTATTAATTGGCAAAGACCAAAAAAAAAGATTAGGTATAATATTATATATTAATATGGATTAATTGAACTATAGTTTTCACTCAGGAACATATAAATGTGTGGAATAGTAGGTGCAGTAGCAAAACGTGAAATTACTGAAGTTCTATTACAAGGATTACATAGACTTGAATATCGTGGATATGATTCTGCTGGATTAGCAGTAATTAGTTCTCAAAACCAATTACAAATTTTACGTAAGGTAGGTAAAGTAAATATATTAACTGAAGCTACTAAGAAACAAGGTATTAGTGGTCAAATCGGGATTGCACATACCCGTTGGGCTACTCATGGTGATATTCAAGAACGTAATGCTCATCCTCATGTTTCAAGTAATATTATAGTTGTACATAATGGTATAATTGAAAATTACCAATCACTACGTCAGGTATTATCTAAACGTGGTTATTCATTTTTCAGTGATACTGATACAGAAATTATTGCTCACTTAGTACATTGGGAACAATGTCAAACAGGTGGTATTTTAGCCGATATTATACAAAATGTTATTTTTCAACTACATGGTAATTATAGCATAGTTATTATGGATAGTTTAGATTGTAATAAACTAGTGGCTGTATGTTCTGGTAGTACATTGATTATTGGATGTGGAGATGGAGAAAATTTTATTGCCTCAGATAAAAATGCTTTGTTACCAGTAACATGTTGTTTAATTTTTTTAGAAACAGGTGATATAGCAGAAATTACTAGCCAAAATATAAAAATACGGAATCACTTAGGTAATATAGTAGAAAGATCAAAAACCTTATTAGCAAAAAAAACTTATATAGAAGAAACTTACAGTCAGTATCGTCATTACATGCAAAAAGAGATATTTGAACAACCGTGTGCAATTCAAAACACTATAGCAGGACGCCTTCAATCTGATTTCATTGATCTATCAGAATTAGGAGAAAATATTAATATATTATTTAGTAAAGTACAACATGTGCAAATTATAGCTTGTGGTACTTCGTATCACTCAGCTATGATATCTCGCTTTTGGTTAGAAAAACTAGCAAATTTACCATGTGATATAGAAATTGCTTCTGAATTTCGCTATCGTGAATTAGTAGTACGACCAGGTAGTTTACTTATTACAATTTCTCAGTCGGGAGAAACTGCTGATACACTTGCTGCATTACGATTAACAAAAAACTATAGTGGTTATTTAGGATCGTTAACAATTTGTAATACAGAACATTCTACATTAGTTCGTGAATCAGATTTTGCTCTAATTACTTATGCAGGTTCTGAAATTAGTGTTGCATCTACCAAAACTTTTACTGCACAATTAACATTAATGCTAATATTAATTACATATATTGCTCGTATACGAGGGATGGAACATGTTATATTCCATCAGATTATTCGTACAATAGAAAAACTACCAAGAAGTATTGAACAGATCTTATCTTTAGAAAAAGAAATAAAGATTTTGGCAAATAAGTTTATTCACAAAAAACATGCATTATTTCTTGGTCGTGGTTCTCTCCTTCCTATAGCAATGGAAGGAGCATTAAAGCTAAAAGAAACCGCTTATATTCATGCAGAAGCATATGCAGCAGGAGAATTAAAGCACGGACCCCTTGCATTAATAAATGACGATATACCAGTAATAGTAATTGTAGCTAATGACTATTTGATTAATAAAGTCAAATCAAATATTGAAGAAGTACATGCTAGAGGAGGTAAGCTATATATATTTGCAGAACAAAATACTGGTTTTATTCAATGTAAGAATATAAATATTACGTTGTTACCAAAAACAGAACCTATAATAGCACCTATTATTTATGCAGTACCTATGCAAATGTTGGCATATTATATAGCGGTAGTAAAAGGAAATAATGTAGATCAACCAAGACATTTAGCAAAATCTGTGACAGTTGAATAATTTTATTATTTCCCAAGACAAAAACGAGAGAAAATCTTTTTTAGTAATTCATGAGAACTAAATTTACCAGTAATTTGACTAAGAGCATTATGAGCTAACTGTAAATCTTCTGCTATTAATTCTAGCATAGTGGGGAATGAAATTTTCTCTTTACATTGTAAAAGATAATTAGCTGTTATTTCTAATGCTTCCAGATGACGACGACGTGCTAAAAAAACACCTTCTGTACTAGAAGGTAAGCTTATTATTTTTGTTAAATATTTTAGTAGTATCTCTATACCTAAACTAGACAATGCTGAAATCGTAATGACTGAATAATTATTATTCAGTGTTTCTCCGATTTTTTCACCTGTTATATCTGCTTTATTACGTATAATGGTTACTGGTGTTTTATATGGAAAATTAGCTATTAGTGTGTTACATAATTTATCTTGTTCGCTTAGTTTAGTAGTAGAACTATCTACTACAAGCAAAATATGATCAGCTTGTTTTATTTCATTCCAAGCTCGTTGAATACCAATTTTTTCTACCTCATTATGACTTACATTGCATAAACCAGCAGTATCAATAATAGAAACTGGTATTCCATCTAAATAGATATATTCTCGTAATATATCACGAGTAGTACCTGCTATATTAGTAACTATAGCTACTTCATGACCAGCGAGTGCATTAATAATACTTGATTTACCTACATTTGGTTTACCCGTTATAACTATTTTTATACCTTCACGTAATATGCATCCCTGATATGCTGCAGTACGTATTTTATTTATACTTAATATTGCTTGATCTAAATTAGCTATTATCTTTTTATCTATAGATACATTAGTTTCATTTTCTTCTGGAAAATTAATTTTTGCCTCAATATCAACACGCAAACTAGTTAATTTTTCTACTAAATCATTAATTGTAGTGGAAAAAACTCCTTGTAGAGAAGAAATTGCCGCACGTGCAGCTTGTGCTGAATTAGCATCAATTAAATCAGCTATAGCTTCTGCTTGTGCTAAATCAATTTTTTCATTAAGAAAAGCGCGCTCTGAAAATTCACCAGGACGAGCAATACGTACTCCCGGTAAAGTGATAATACGTTGAAGTAATAGATCTAATACAACTGGACCACCGTGTCCATGTAATTCCAAGATATCTTCCCCAGTAAAAGAATTGGGCCCAGGAAAAAATAAAGCAATCCCTTTATCTATTATATTACCATTTTGATGATAAAAAGTAAGATATTCTGCTTTTCGTTGAATAGGTACCTTACCTAGTAATTCTTTAGCTACTCTAGTTGTTAGAGTACCTGATACCCGTACAATACCTATACCCCCGCGTCCATTCGGTGTAGCTTGGGCTGCAATAGTATCAAAAGTTAAATTCATTTAACTTGTTTTTTAAACTCTCGATAAATAAGTTCTTGTTGAATAATAGTAAATAAATTACTTACTATATAATATAATACTAAACCTGATGGGAACCATAGAAAAAAAACAGTAAAGATAATAGGCATAAAATTCATTATCTTTTGTTGTATAGGATCAGTAATAGTAGTAGGGGATATTTTTTGAATAATTAACATAGTAATACCCATTATAATGGGTAAGATATAATATGGATCTTGTGCAGAAAGATCTTGAATCCATAAAGCAAATGGAGCATGACGTAGTTCAATAGAACCTGACAACATATAATATAATGCCAGAAATATAGGCATCTGGATAATTAGAGGCAGACATCCTCCTAATGGGTTAATTTTTTCTGCTTTGTATAATGCCATTAATTCTTGGTTTTGACGTTGTGGATTATCACTAAAACGTTCACGTATTACAGCTAGCTTTGGCTGTAATATCATCATTTTAGCTATAGAAGTATATTGAGCTTTTGTTAATGGATACATTAAACCACGTACAATAAAAGTAATAATAATGATTGCAAAACCCCAGTTACCAATAATACTATAAATAAATTTAAGTAATTTAAATAAAGGCTTAGAGATAAACCATAATAAACCATAATCAACGGCTAAATCTAAGTAAGGATCTATTTCTGCCATTTTATCTTGTATTTTAGGTCCTAACCATAATATAGCATTTAAGTTATCCTGTTTATGTGGAGCAATATTTACTTCTTCAGATTGAAAACCAATAGCTACTTCTCCATTTTCTAAATTTGTTGTATAAAAATTTTTATAACCTTGAGTAATGGGAACCCAAGCAGTAACAAAATATTGCTGTAACATTGCTATCCAACCTTTTTTACTACTAACATTTAAATTAGTTTGTTGGATATCTTTAAAACTATACTTTTTATATTTATATTTTGTAGTTGAATACGCAGCACCTCGATAAGTTTGTAAAGAAAAACTATTACGATAAATATCACTAAATTCAGAAGAATTAAAAGATTGCTTGAATTGACCAAATAATTTTATTTCTAGAGGTTTATTACTATTATTTTGAATATTATAATTTACATTTATTGCAAACTCTCCTCTTTTAAACACAAAAGTTTTAGTATATACTATACCATTAGTTGATGTATAAGTTAGTGGTACATATAGTATATTTTCGTTATTGTTTAAAAAATATTGTTTATGTTTAGCTTTATATAGTGGACGTTCTTTTTGATCTATACCATGTTTACCTATTATACCACTTTGTGCTAGATAGACGAATGTTGGCTTCTTCTCTAATAAAGAGAACGGTTTAGAGGAACCTAATTTAGTCGGATATGTTAGTAGATAAGCTTGTTCAATATCACCACCTGACGTATTAATTGTAAGCAAAAAAACATCTGTTTTAACTATGATGTGTTTACCTTTTTTGTAGTATGGTATGTTCTGTTGGGGTAAGTTATCTTTTATTTCTATAAGAGTATTTTGAATATTATTTTGTGGAAAATGTTCTTTTTGCCATATTTCCCAAATAATATAAGAAACAAATAGTAAAGCTATGACAAGAAGATTACGTTGCGAATCCATTATTAGTATTCTCTTTTGTCAAAGATATTTAATGGTACTTGATCTTCACCACCTTGACTCCAAGGATTACATCTTAATATACGAATTAATGTTAACCAAATACCTTTGAATATACCAAACCTGTGTATTGCCGTAATACTATATTGCGAACATGTAGGCAAAAACCTACAATGAGGTTTGATTAATGGGCTAATTATAAGCTGATAACAGCGTATTACATAGCTTAATAATTTTATTATAGGCGATAATAGCGATGCCATAATTTTTCTAATGCTTTTATTATATCAAAATTATTCATCTTAGTAAGACCACTTTTAGCTATAATAATGAAATCCATTATGCAAAGTTTATGCTGATTTAAACGGAAACTTTCACGTATTAATCGCTTAATATGGTTGCGTTCGTGAGCTAGTTTTATATATTTTTTCGCAATTATCATACCTACTCTAGGATAAACTAAAGTATTAATACGTCCAAGAATAACCATTTGCTGTATTCTTACAAGCTTAGGTTTTTGGAAAACAAAAGCAAAATGATCAGGTTTTAATAATCTTAAATTCCTTGAAAAATGTAGTTTAACCACTCGTATTTTTCTTAACGATTAGAAATAGTTAGACGTGAGCGCTTTTTGGCGCGTCGTCGTGCCAAAACTTGACGACCACTTTTTGTAGCGATACGAGCACGGAAACCATGGGTACGGTGTCTTTTTAACAACGATGGTTGAAAAGTGCGTTTCATTTAAATTGTACTTAATTATATTGAAGATAGGTTTAAATTTATTTATTTTTAATATATTTAATCTATTTAGTAAAAACTAATTAACCTTATATAACATATAAGGCTTATATTTTACATAAGTTTATATTATATAATAATTTACAATAGACTGATTGTATATACTAAGAATTTACATATCTTTGAAAATAGTCTAAATATTAATAGATATATCCAATCTTGTAAATAAGATAAGTAGTAAAAATTACTGTCTATGTATAAATTATAGTTAAAATTAGTATTTTAGTATATATTATTACTTTAATAAAAATTAGGTTAATGCTGTAGTGAATACTAAATGTCTATTTTAGACTACTCGAGTATTAGAGTTAGTTAATATTACTAACTTATTTTTTGAAAAGTATATAATAACTAGTAATCTAATTACATTAGCTAATATTTTAGTATACTGATATCTCACAGATTAATTGTTAAAATTAATAGATTTTTATCTAATTTATTTTTACTGAAATTTTACTAAAATATTACTAACATTATCTATATTAATTAGCATAATAATATGCGTATTATGTATACTACATATTATTATATTAATAATATGTAGTAGTATCTTTAAAACTTATTATCATATAAAATATTTTATAAGCATTAATATAAACTTATATTATAGGCATTAAATTTATTAAGATAGCTAATATAAATAACAAGTAATAACTAATACAATTTAGTTAATATTTAACTATATAGTTAAACTTTTTTTTGATAACATAAATGAAATTTACTATTGAACGTAAGTATTTACTGAAACCTTTACAACAAGTTAGCAGTAGATTAAGTGGGCGTCATCAGTTACCTATTTTAACTCACCTCTTATTACAAGTAACAGAAAACTATTTAATTTTAACTGGTACTAATTTAGAAATAGAAATAGTAGCAAAAATAACTATAAATAAAGTTGATAAAATAGGTATTATTATGGTATGCGCGCGTAAATTATTTGATATTTGCCGTAGCTTACCAGAAGATGCACTAATTAATATTACTCTCGAAGGAACAGTAATGTTAGTTATCGCAGGTCGTAGTCGTTTTTCCCTTATGACATTACCAGCTACTAATTTTCCTAAAATTGCTGATGGGGAGAATCAAATTGTCTTTAATCTACCGCTAGATACTTTAAAAAAAGTAATTCAATCTACACAATTTTCTATGGCACATCAAGATGTACGCTATTCTCTTAACGGTTTATTATTTGAAATTACAGGAAAAGAATTACGTACTGTTGCGACTGATGGACATCGACTAGCTGCATGTACTATTTATATTAATGTATTAAAACAATTGCCATATTGTTCTATAATAGTGCCCCGTAAAGGAGTAATAGAATTACTGCGGATATTAGATCTAGATTATGGTGATAATATGGTAAAATTACAAATATGTAGTAATAATATCCGCATTTATATTAGTAATTATATTTTTACTTCAAATTTAATTGAAGGCAATTTTCCTGATTACCATAGTGTACTACCGAAAAATGTTAATAAAATTTTAAAAGTCCGTCGTGATTTAATTAAACAAGCATTGACTCGTGTTGCTATTTTATCTAATGATAAATTTCGTTGTGTCCGGCTATATTTAAGAAAGAATCAGCTAAAAATCACTGCTAAAAATCTAGAGCAGGAAGAGGCTGAAGAAATATTAGATGTTTCTTATGAAGGTCCAGAAATAGAAGTAAGTTTTAATGTAAACTATATTTTAGATATTCTAGGTATTTTAAAATGCGACACTGTTCGTTTGTTATTTAATAACGAAGCATCTAGTGTACAAATTGATGATTGCATGAACCCAATGTCAATTTACATAGTTATGCCGATGCGTATGTAAAAATGAGTAATACTCTTAAATTAAGAGATTTATGTTCTCTTAATTTTGTAAAGGAAATCCAATTTCTATATATAAAACTATTATTTATTTAAAACCTTAATAAAAGGTTGCAGTTCATTATCTATATATTACAAGTTTAAATAAACGGAAAATATTAATGTCAAATTCTTATGACTCCTCAAGTATCAAAGTTCTTAAAGGATTAGATGCGGTACGTAAGCGTCCCGGAATGTATATTGGTGATACAGATGATGGTACTGGTCTACATCATATGGTATTTGAAGTAGTTGATAATGCTATTGACGAAGCTCTTGCTGGATATTGCCAAGAAATATTAGTTACTATTCATGAAGACAATTCTATTTCTGTTCAAGATAATGGACGGGGTATTCCTACAGATATTCACATAGAGGAGAGAAGATCTGCAGCGGAAGTAATTATGACGGTATTACATGCTGGTGGTAAATTTGATGATAACTCTTATAAAGTATCTGGTGGTTTACATGGTGTAGGTATTTCAGTAGTCAATGCTTTATCAGAGAAGCTAGAACTTTTCATTAAACGTGAAGGACACATCTATTACCAAATTTATTATAATGGCGTGCCACAGTCACCATTAAAAATAGTAGGCAACTCTATACAGACTGGTACAACTATAAGGTTCTGGCCTAGTTTTATTATTTTTACTAATAAAAAAGAATTTCAATATGAAATTTTAGCTCAACGTTTAAGAGAACTATCTTTTCTTAATTCTGGTCTTTCTATTAGCTTGCATGATAAACGGAACTCTCAATTAGAGCATTTTCATTATCAAGGTGGTATTAAAGCCTTTATTAAATATCTTAATAAAAATAAAAAACCTATTCATACTAATATTTTTTATATTGCCGTAGATAAATGCGGTATCAATGTAGAAATTGCTATGCAGTGGAATGATAGCTGCCAAGAAAATATTTACTGTTTTACTAATAATATTCCACAACCAAATGGTGGAACTCATTTAGTAGGTTTTCGTACAGCTATGACCCGTACCATTAACTATTACATAGATAAAGAAGGTTATAATAAAAAAAATAAAATTATTGCTACTGGCGATGATGCTCGTGAAGGTTTAATTGCTATTCTTTCAGTAAAAGTACCAGATCCAAAATTTTCTTCTCAAACTAAAGATAAGCTTGTATCTTCGGAAGTAAAAGCTGTTGTTGAATCTCTAATGAACGAACGTTTCATAGAATACTTGTTAGAGTATCCTAGCGATGCTAGGATTATTATTAATAAAATTATTGATGCTGCTCGTGCTCGCGAAGCAGCTCGTAAAGCACGAGAAATTAATAAACGTAAAGGAATATTAGATTTAGCAGGATTACCAGGAAAACTAGCCGACTGTCAAGAACGTGATCCTAAGTTTGCTGAAATATATCTAGTAGAAGGTGACTCTGCTGGGGGCTCTGCTAAACAAGGTCGTAATCGTAAGAATCAAGCAATACTACCGTTAAAGGGAAAAATACTTAATGTTGAAAAGGCTCGTTTCGACAAAATGTTATCTTCTAATGAAATAGCTGCATTAATTACGGTACTAGGTTGTGGTATTGGTCGGAATGAGTATAATTTAGATAAATTACGTTATCATACAATTATTATTATGACTGATGCTGATGTTGATGGTTCCCATATTCGTACCTTATTATTAACATTTTTTTATCGTTATATGCCTGATATAATCCATCGAGGTCATATTTTTATTGCTCAGCCACCACTATATAAAGTTAGAAAAGGTAAACAAGAGCAATATATAAAGGATGAGGATGCTATGGAACAATATCAGACTTCTATAGCTATAAAAGGAGCACAACTACACTCAAATACAAAAATTATATCTGGAGAACGATTAAAAACATTAGTTACAGACTATTATGTAGTTCAAAAAATAATTAATCGTATGGAACGATTATTTCCTCGGATATTACTAAAAAATTTAATGTATTATCCTATACTTACCAAAAATCAAATGGAACAAGTTAGTTTAGTAACTGACTGGATTGCATCATTATCTAATAGATTAAATCAGCAAGATCAACAAGGAATAAGTTATGATTTTAATGTACAAGAAAACTACATACATAAATTATTTGAACCTAAAATCTTAGTTAGAAACCATGGTATTTCTGCTGATTATTTACTTAACTTAGATTTTATACAAAGTAATGATTACTCTAAAATGACTATTTTAGGATCTAAAATACAGGATTTAATGCAACCTAATACCTATATTAAACGTGGTGAACATCATAAGTTTGTTCAAAATTTTGAACAAGTAGTTGAATGGCTAGCTAAAGAGTCACGGCATGGTTTAGTAGTACAAAGATATAAAGGTTTAGGTGAAATGAATCCTACACAGTTATGGGAAACTACCATGGATCCAGCAAATAGAAATATACTACGTGTTACGGTAAAAGACGCAATTATGGCTGATCAGCTGTTTACTACCCTAATGGGAGATGCTGTAGAACCAAGACGTGTATTTATTCAAGAAAATGCACTGAAAGTAAAAAATATAGATGTTTAATTTGATGCTCTTGGTTAGATTAATTCCCTTGCACGTAATTCTGTTTTTATATATGCATAATAAATAGGTCCAGCAACTAATCCTTCTAAGCCAAAAGCAGCTTCAGAAATTAGCATAGCAAGTAGTAGTTCCCAAGATTTTGCGTGAATACGACTACCAACAATTTCTGCATTAATAAAGTATTCTAGTTTATGGATAAATATTAAGTATAAGAGCATAAATCCACCGACTGTTATAGATACAGACAGCGCTGAAATTATAATCATTAAATTAGAGATTAAATTACCTATTATAGGTAATAGTCCAAAAATAAATGTTAATATAATAAGTGTTTTACCTAATGGTAAATTTATATTTAAATAAGGAAAAACTATAAACATCATAATTGATGTAAGTAAAGTATTAAATAATGATACTTTTATTTGTGCCAAAACTACATGACGAAATGCTTCAGCTAGATAATTTAAACGTGCTATTAACTGAAGAGTAAAATAGGTACTATTACCTGCAGGTTTATTAAGTGAAATTACTGAACCAATAGTCATACCGATAAAAGCTGTTATTATTCCGTGCAGGAATTTACTACCCATATTACGTATCATAACAATATTTGATTCAATTAAATTTAGTAGTTTCACTTTAAATTCTTCTGCACTATTAGGCAATATAAATGGAGACAAAAAATCAGGAATACGATTGTTTACTATAGAACAAATGCGGTCTATTTCCGCAATAATATCAATACCACCTTGTGTATCTATTGTCAGAATACTTAATAACCTAACAATACCCCATGTCATAGTAATAACTACAAAAATGGCTATCATGGTAACAATTACCCAACGAGCACTACTAATACCTACTATACGCTCGAACCCAGGAGTTAATGAAATAATTATCTCATAAGCTAAAAAACCAGCAAGAAAGCATGTAAATAAATGTAGTGGTATAATTATACCAAGAAATAATAACATTAATACATAAGATGTAGTTTGTAAAACTAGTTCACTTACAGTATTCATAGTTGATTATTTCCTTTTTAGGAGTATACGATTACGATGTTGCTGAAAGAGTAAAATACAGTAATGCTATTATTAGCTATATTAATCATGATAGTTAGTACTCATAAGCTATTACCGAGATCAATCATAACCAATTACGGCGCTTAAAATATAAATATGGAGTAATACCAGCTAGAATCATAAGAATAATGGCTCCTGGATAACCAAAAGACCATTTTAATTCGGGCATGAAATAAAAGTTCATACCATAACTAGATGCTACAAGCGTAGGTGGTAGAAAAATTACAGAAACTACAGAAAATATCTTAATGATGCGGTTTTGTTCAATATTAATAAATCCCATTGCTGCTTGCATAAGAAAGTTTACTTTCTGAAACCATGATTCATTATGAGGYAACAACGATTCAATATCACGTAGAATTTCCCTAGCTTGGTCTGACTGGTTCGTTGGTAACCTGGCTTTACGTACTAAAAAATTTAGAGCCCGTTGGGTATCCATTAAACAAAGTCGTACTTTCCAACCTATATCTTCTAATTCAGCGAGGGTAGCTAGAGCTTGATCATATTTATCACCTTGCCGATTATCCATAATTACTCGGCTAAGAGCTTCTAGTTCACTATAAATATTTTCTGTTTGATCTGCTAACTGTTCTATTTTTGTTTCAAATAGATCTAATAAAAGTGCATAAGCATTATAGTCTATATATATTTTGCTACGTGTGCGCATACGATAAAGACGAAAAGCTGGTAGTTCTCGTTCCCTTAAAGTATAAAGTCGATCTTCATGGATAGTAAAAGCTACAGTAGCATTACCTACATGGTCTTCAGTATCAGCATAGAAAAAAAAAGAATGAATATGAAGACCTTCCTCATTTTCAAAAAAGCGAGCTGATGCTTCTATATCTTCAAGTTCTAAACGAGTAGCTAAGTTTTGCCCTAATTCCTGCTGAATACGATGACGTTCACAATTACTAGGTTCAACTAAATCTATCCAAATAGATCTAACTAATATACCAGATTGATCTATTTCGAAACGAGATAAACGATTATTCTTAAGTTCGAATGCATTAAGCATGCGTTTCGTTTCCTTAACGGTCACAAACTAAAACGCATTAGATCACATAAACCTAAGTAAACATAATAGATCTGACTTTATGATATGTTCAAAATTACAACTTAACAACCAAAAAACCGCTATTTTATAGGTTACCTTGGTGTATATACTTAATAAACATACTTATGAGCCAGTATTTATATCTACTGGTAGTGTCCAAGGCGTTGTTCCTTTCATAAATATATGTTGCAGCGCATGTTACGATGATTAGAAAAATGCTGTCAATATATCCTTGATGTTTTTAGTTATTTTTTAAAAAATTTTAGCAGATAATATCTATTACAGCAATATCATGAATTCAATTTGTTTATCAAACTAATTTTTTCTCGATAGGAAAGGATAGGGTATCTATTTATTCAGATTTCAATCATGTTTATTGGCATTACTTAATATTAATACATACTATTCTAATATCTTTCTGCCATAAGAATACATTCTTGCGGTAGTTCATTAATAAAACGGGATTTACAATAAAATACTTTCTGACCGTATATACGTCTAGTTTGTGCATAGGTTATAGTAAGTTTCTTAATAGCTCTAGTGATCCCTACATAAGCTAAGCGTCGTTCCTCTTCCATTTGTTCTTGTTCTTTAATTGCAATCTGACTAGGAAAGATACCTTCTTCTAAACCAACAATAAATACTTGCTGAAATTCTAAACCTTTAGCAGCATGTAGGGTCATAAGTTGTACGGTATCCTTATTATGATTTGTAAATTCATCACTAGTATTAAGGGCTATGTTTGATAAAAAAGCTTGTAGTGGAACCATATCTTTGTTATAATGGTTATTATATTTTTCAGTAGCATTAACTAGTTCCTCTAGATTTTTAATGCGTGACTGTCCTTTCTCGCCTTGTTCTTGTTGATACATATTCCATAAACCAGATTGTTTTATTACTAAATTAGTTTGTATCTCTAGTGGTAAATTAGCTATATTTTGTGCTATATTTTCTATTAATTTAATAAATTCTTGTAAAGCTAAGTTCGAACTATATTTAAGTACCTTTTCTTGTAACAAAACAATACTTGCTTGCCACAAGGTAAGTTGTCTATTTTGTGCCATTTTACGGACTATTTCTATAGTTTTAGTTCCTATTCCGCGTGGAGGAGTATTGATTATACGATCGTAGGCAGCATCATCATTACGGTTATTAATAATACGTAAATAAGCTAGTGCATCTTTTACCTCCTTACGCTCGAAAAATTGTATACCACCATATATATGGTATGGTATTCTTAGATGCAACAAGACTTCTTCTAATACTCTAGATTGTGCATTATTACGATAAAGAATTACACAATCTTTAAGAGCTAGTCCATTTTTATGGTTTAAGATAATTTTATTTACAACAAAATATGCTTCATCGATTTCATTCATAGCACAGTAGAGAGAAATATATTCTCCTTTATCACTATTAGTCCAAAGGTTTTTAATTAGCCTATTTTTATTATTAGCTATGAGATAATTAGCCGCTTTTAAAATATTTTTAGTAGAACGATAGTTTTGATCTAGACTAATAGTCTTTACTTGAGGAAAATCTTGAATAAAAGACTGCATATTATTGACTTTAGCTCCACGCCAACCATAAATTGATTGATCGTCATCACCAACAATCGTAATATATCCCTTACAGTTAGCTAATAAGCGAATCCAAGAGTATTGAATATGATTTGTATCCTGAAATTCATCTACTAAAATATGATAAAAACGTTCACGGTAATAATTAGCTATTGTAGCTTTATTTCTTAACATTTCATATGTTCTTAAGATTAATTCAGCAAAATCTACTAATCCGCTGCGCTCACAAGCTTCCTGATAAACAGCGTATATACGCTGCCAAGTAGCTTCAATTACATGTAAATATTTATCTATTTTCTGGGGACGATATCCTTCATCTTTTTTTGCATTAATATAACACATAGCTTGACGCGCAGACCAATAATTTTCATCTAAATTCAGGTAGCGAATGAGACGTTTTAATAGTTTATGTTGATCTTCACTATCAATAATATGAAAATCTTTTGGTAAATTTGCTTCAATATAGTGAATACGTAGAATTCGGTACGCTAAACTATGAAAAGTTCCTATCCACATCCCACACGGATGTTTACCTAGAATATTTTTTATTCTATAATACATTTCAGTTGCTGCTTTATTGGTAAAAGTAACTGCTAAAATAGAGGATGGTGGATTGTTTTCTACGGCTAGTAACCAAGCAATCCGGTGTGTAAGAACTCTAGTTTTGCCACTACCTGCTCCTGCTAATACTAAAATATTACCTAATGGTGCTGATACAGCTTCTTTTTGCTTATTATTTAGACTATCTAATAGATGAGAAATATACATCTTAAAAAGAACCTGTTAAAGAGAAAATATTGTATAATAGGTATATCTTCTAATTTAAAGGAATAATTCAAGAGAAGATAACCGTGTTATTTCTATATGTGGTAATAACCTAGCATGAGTAGAATGCTGGATATTAATACCGCTATCATTAATCCAACAAGCCTGTATGCCGCAACGAATAGCACCATTAATATCAGCTTCTAGGTCATCACCAACATGTAAAATATTTCTTAATGGTAACTGTAAAAGTCGTGCTGCAGTATGGTACATGTCCTTAAATGGCTTAGCACGCCCATCTCTGCCAGCACGTAGAATATGGCTAAAATAACCTGCTAAACCGCAGGCTGTAGGATCAACATTACCGTTAGTAATTGCTGCTAATGGCCAGCGGTTGCTTAGTGCAGCTAAAGTATGATGAGTAGTAGATGGTACGTTAATTTTATTACGCCAGTATGTTACAATATCCATTGTAGCATTAGCACCAGCACGAGCCTTACTCTCGCTAAGACCAGCATTACGCATGATTAGTTCAATTGAACGCCAGCGTAAATAAGTAACATCATGATATATTTCTGGTTCAGATGCTAATAGTTTGTTACGTAAATTTTGGTATTCTTCCCACTTTATTCCTTGTAACGCTGGATGATATTTTTGTAAAAAAATTATTGATTCTTGCTCTGTACGAGTAAGAACTACGGTATTATCATACAAAGTATCATCAAGATCAAAAGTTAATGCGCGTAAAGGGTGTAAATATCGATAAAAATACATTAGTTTTTTCTCAGCTGACTATATACGGTATAAAGTATTTTATCTTGAATAGAAGATATAATAGTAATTATTAGCTATAGCTAATAATTATAAATTAGTGCTGATGATTGAATTAATCATTGATAAATCCATCATAAATATGAACAGCTGGTCCAGTCATATAAAGTGATTGACCAGGTCCACGCCAATAGATTACCAGTTTACCACCTGGTAAAGCTACTTGTACTTGCTCCGCGAGTAAACCTAATCTAATGCCAATAGCAACAGCTGCACATGCTCCGCTACCGCATGCTTGGGTTTCACCAACACCTCGTTCATAAACACGTAGTAGAACTTGTTCTCTGTTGATAACTTGCATAAAACCAACGTTAGTTCTTTCCGAAAAATACTTATGTATTTCTAATATTGGACCAATTATACTTACTTGAGCACTATCTACGTTATTAACTATCATAATACAATGTGGGTTACCTATCGATACAATACCACCAAAAATATAGTTTTTTGCTAGATATAAAATTTCTTTCTTTTCTATTTGATGCATATCAAACGGTATTTGGGGTAACTCGAACTTTGGTACGCCCATATTTACGCGTACCATATTATTTTCTATTATGGTGAGTACCATACGACTAGTTTGAGTACTAATATAAATTTCACGTTTATTTGTTAGTTTTTTCATTCTAACAAAATGTGCCAAACAACGTGCTCCATTACCGCATTGTGTTACTTCACTACCATCCGCATTAAAAATTCGGTAATGAAAGTCTATTTCTGGATCATATGGAGGTTCTACGAATAGTAACTGATCAAATCCAACTCCGCTATGCCTATTTGCTAGGAAACGAATTTTAGTGGGTGACAAATAAACATTTTGTGTGACTACATCAACTACCATGAAGTCATTACCAAGACCGTGCATTTTAGAAAATTGCATATTGAATTTCACTCCTTCTTATAATTGGAGTGTTTTGCTTGAAAAATAATTCAAACTAATAAACRATTACTGATAATATTAGTTATCATTAATGATTAATAAGCTTAATTTATTATTATGAGTAAAATTCTTTAATAGCTTTTCATTTTGCATGATGGTTTCTAATCGTTCTTTTTGCGTGTTACGAGCTTGAATTAGTTGCCAGTTAACACAATTATCAAGAATACGTAAACGTTCTAAATCCCAATTCCATTTTTTGACTAAGTAAATTAAAAATTTACAACACCACGTCATACTGGATAATTTGTGCGATAGGTTTTCACCTACTTTTAAGTAGAAATACTAGCGTACTATATCAAGTTGCTTTATATCCTTAATCTGTTTCAAATAGTTATTAACATACTCCAGCATTACATAGTATGGATCAATTCCATAAGAAATAATAGGATTCTTTTGTAATCGTTGCTTGATTTGTATTGCGAGCAGTTTAGTACTTGGATACTCCCAAGTATATGTTTCTCGTAGTAATATTTTAATACTAATTTATATAGTGAGTTACATAATTATATATTTGCCATAAACTAGCTGATAAATAATCTTTAAGTAATGAAGTCTCTAACTTACTTAAATCTATCCATTCATTTGGTTTTAATGCACCATAATGATCAAGTAAGAAAATGTATTCATTATAATCAGCTTCTTTACTTGGTCCTATATTCCAAAGTATACGTTTACCTCCCATACGTACTGCAGTACGGTAGAATTCATCTAATCAAAAGATATTTTGTTTTGAATAGGATTATTCAATGAGAAAAAAATTAACTTCTAATCCTTGATTAATATCACATTTGCTAATAAGCAAACATTTACGTTGTAGCTGTTTGCGTTCTTCATTACTAAGCTAAGATTGATGAAATACCTAAATATCTAAATCAGAATTATTATTCTTTCCGATATAAGAAGTACTACCCATAGAATAAACGCCAGTAATAGGCTATTTATTCTATTCATGAATCGATATATTTGTCATATTATTAATAATATGAAGTATCTCATAACACCAAAATATTCTTTTTTTATCTGGCATAAAAACACAGATACTGTGTAGTACATTATCATCTAAATATACCGGTAATATAGGATTATGCAAATGTAACAGAGTTGGTATTAAACTATATATATGTTGATAGTTATGCTCCATTACTGATATATACGATTAAGATGTAATCTATTAATAGCATCTAGTTTTTCTATTAAGCTATTGAGATCAAAATACAAAATGTATACCTGATAATTTTAGTTTTATTCCGTAAAAATATTTCGCAATGAGTTTAATTAAAGTCTATTGTTTGTAGATGAGATATAAAAAGCAAAGTATCTATTAATTTTCTTGCTAACCTTATTGGTGCGCCTTATAGGATTCGAACCTATGACCTACGGCTTAGAAGGCCGTTGCTCTGATCCAACTAAGCTAAAGGCGCAGAAGTATAAATTAATCTTAATTATATAAGTAATTTATGTACTTATTAATCTCTATATTAACAATTAAGTAAATAATGTCTATATTGATTGTTCAGTTAATAATCAAGAATATTTTTGCTGATACTTATAACAAAAAAAACTTACTTCTGACAAAATAGTCTTTTTACACTAGAAACATAATGGATTGTTGATTCATATGGTAGCACAAATCATTGATGGTAAAAAAATTGCTCAGCAAATTAAAAGTGAAGTTGCCCATTTAGTCCAAATGCGCATAAAGGCAGGAGATGCAGCACCATGTTTAGCTGTAGTACTAGTTGGTCACGATTCAGCTTCACAAATGTACGTTACTAGTAAACGTAAAACATGTGAAAGTATTGGTTTTATTTCTCTGGCATATGATTTGCCAAATAATGTCAGCGAAACTGAACTTTTGATGCTTATTGACCAATTAAATACTAACCATAGTGTAGATGGAATACTAATACAATTACCATTACCAGTAGGTATAGATAACATCCGAGTGTTAGAGCAGATTGCCCCGCATAAAGACGTAGATGGTTTTCATCCCTATAATTTAGGCCGCTTATGTCAGCGAGCACCTCTACTACGTCCTTGTACTCCTAGAGGAGTTATTACATTACTTGAGCGATATAATATTAATATAGTAGGTCTTAATGCAGTAGTCGTGGGAGCATCTAATATTGTTGGTAGACCTATGGGTATGGAACTACTATTGGCAGGTTGTACTGTAACTATAACACATCGTTTTACACGTAATTTACAACAACATGTACAAAATGCAGATTTATTAGTAGTAGCTGTAGGTAAAGCTGGTTTTATTCCAGGTTCATGGATAAAAAGTGGAGCTATAGTGATAGATATAGGTATCAATTGTCTAGATAATGGAAAAGTAGTCGGAGATGTTAATTTTAGTGAAGCTATTGAGCGTGCTGCTTATATTACACCTGTTCCAGGTGGTGTAGGTCCTATGACAGTAGCAACGCTAATTCAAAATACTTTACAAGCATGTAAATACCGAAAACTGAGTTAAGTAAAATAAAAAGCTAGAAGCTACGCCGCCAAATAGTACCTTGTGGCGTGTCTTCTAGTACTATACCCATAGCAGCTAGTTTTTCGCGAACTTTGTCTGCTTGTACCCACTGATGTTTTTTTCTAATATTATTCCGTTGTTTAACTAATTCTTCAATTAGTGCTATGTTAAGATCTGTTACAATTTTTTGTTTTTGTAGAAAAACTTCTGGGTCTTGTTCTAGCAAGCCTAAAATGTTTGCTAAATAACGTAGAGTAGCAGCCATACCTTGTGCGGATTTGATATTTTTTGTTTTGAGACGATTGACTTCATGAGCTAATTGGAATAGTACTGCGTGAGCTGCTGGGGTATTGAAATCATTATTCATGGCCATCATAAATTGTTCGATAAAATACTCTCCACCTGATGGTATTACCTCCTTTTTAGTATTACGTAAAGCTATATAAAGACTTTTTAGTGCCGTACGTGCCAGTTGTAAACTTTTTTCGCTGTAATTTAATGGTTTTCGGTAATGACTGGATATCAAAAAATAGCGTACTGTTTCAGCATCGTAATATTTTAGGACATCTCGCACAGTAAAAAAATTACTTAGTGATTTAGACATTTTTTCATTGCAGATGGTAACCATCCCTGAGTGCATCCAAAAATTAACATAAGGATTATTCTCCATACAAGTAGATTGAGCTATTTCATTTTCATGGTGTGGAAAAATTAAATCGGATCCACCACCATGGATATCAAAATGTTTACCTAAATACTTAATACTCATAGCAGAACACTCAATATGCCAACCAGGACGTCCATTGCCCCATGGGGAAGACCAAGTTGGCTCGCCATGTTTAGACATTTTCCATAATACAAAATCCATTGGATTACGTTTAACTGTTGTGATTTTTACCCGTTGTCCTATTTGCAATTGATTTAGATTTTGACTAGATAAAATCCCATAATTATTAGCGCTTTCTATTGCAAACATAACATCACCATTAGAAGCTATATAAGCATGTTCTTTATCAATTAATTGTCTAGTTAATTGGATTATTTCTTTTATATGCTGTGTAGCTCGTGGTTCTTTATCGGGACGTAAAATATTTAGTAGGTCTAAATCATGGTGCATTTCTGCTATCATTCTATCTGTAAGTTGCTGACAACTTTCACCATTATTAGCTGCTTTTCGAATAATTTTGTCCTCAATATCAGTTATATTACGAATATAATTAACTTCATAACCACAATAGCGTAAATATCTTATTACTACATCAAAAGTAACAAAAGTACGTACATGTCCAATATGACATAAATCATATGCAGTAACACCACATACATACAAAGCTACCTTGCCAATATGAATAGGCTTAAATATTTCTTTTTTATTAGTTAAAGTATTAAAAATAGCTAACATCAAAAATATTCCATAATTATAAATTATATACTTATAATATAAGATTTACTCTATAAAATATGGTCAAACTACATGTGAGTTGTTAGTAATGTAGTATTAACTTTTTTAGTAGGAGTAAAATAAATTATTTATTTTACTCTATATCCTCTTAAATTTAATTAAATAATTTATAGATCTGATATAAACTAGTGGTTATTTCTATAGATCAAAAAGTTTTGTACAAAAAACCAAAATAATAATTCATTTTACTTACACTAATATCTAGCTTATAGTTATATTCAATAATATTACTGCTAGCTATCATAGATAGCATTCTACTGATTTTAAAAGTAGCCTTCATTTATATGCTTTTAATATCGTGGTATGCTTATTATTTACGTAGTTATTAATGGATATTAAAAGCATGAAATGTCCTATTGTACCAGTAAAGATTTCTATAGTAATGGGTTCTAAAAACGACTGGAAAACAATGAAATTTGCGGCCGAAATACTTATCAAGTTAGGTATTTCTTTTGATGCTGAAATTATTTCAGCACATCGTACTCCAGATAAGCTATTTAGCTTTGCTGAGCAAGCTATAATAAATGGTTATAAGGTAATTATTGCAGGAGCAGGCGGTGCAGCACATTTGCCTGGTATGTTAGCTTCGAAGACTATAGTACCGGTATTAGGCGTTCCAATGCAAAGTACTGCATTAAATGGTATTGATAGTCTTTACTCTATTGTTCAGATGCCTAGTGGTATTCCTGTAGGAACACTAGCTATAGGTAAATCCGGAGCAATTAACGCTGCATTGTTTGCAGCACAAATACTTGCTTTACATGATTCACATCTTTCAGTACGTCTTAATCAATTACGAAAACAGCAAACAGAGGATCTATTAATCGAAACTGACCCAAGGAAACTAACGTGAAGCATGTTTACGTACTAGGTGATGGACAATTAGGACATATGCTGCATCAAGCAGGTGAGCCGCTGGGTATTCAAGTTTTTCCGGTAAGTTTATACGCTGAACCAGAATTAGTATCTGTTCAACAAAGCATCATTACTACAGAAATAGAGTATTTGCCTAAGACAGCACTAACCTATCAATTAGTTACACATAATAATTTTATTAATTTTAAGCTATTAAGCTTTCTTTCAGATCGCTTAACACAAAAGCAATTACTTAATCAACTTAATTTATCTACAGTTCCATGGAAATTATTGCAAGATAATACACAATGGACCGATATTTTTAGTGCTTTTGATGCATTAGCTATAGTAAAAAGTAGAGTTGGTGGTTATGATGGGCGTAAACAATGGCAAATTCGTCCTGGCGAAGAAAACACGCTGCCATTTGACTGTTACGGTCAGTGTATTGTCGAAAAAGGGATCATTTTTGATCAAGAAATATCTTTAGTTGGTGCTCGTAGTGTAGATGGTAGTATGGTTTTTTACCCTATTACCCGTAATTTGCATAATAATGGTATATTACTAATTAGTATCGTATTCCCTGAGATAGATAATCATCTACAACAAGAAGCAGAGAAGATACTAGGTATAATTTTACAAGAATTAAACTATGTAGGTGTAATGGCAATAGAGTTTTTTCTTATTGGAGATCAATTACTCATCAATGAATTAGCACCTCGTGTACATAATAGTGGTCATTGGACCCAAAATGGTGCTTCAATTAGTCAGTTTGAATTACATCTACGCGCTATTTTAATGTTACCTTTACCAACCCCAATAGTTATAGCACCATCAATTATGATTAACCTTATTGGTATTGAACTATGTGAGCTTTGGCTAGCTGACCCATTAGTCCATTTACATTGGTATAATAAGATTATACGTCCTAGACGTAAGGTTGGACATTTAAATCTTTGTCATATAGATTATGTAAGACTTAATTATAGTCTGCAATATCTATCAAAATACTTACCATTAGAGTATGAAAGCCGAATAATTTGGGCTCAACAACAGCTTCAATTAAAATAATTTCATCCTAAAATGCGTACTATTTTTTCGTTCAGCGTACTAATAGGACAATTAGCATCAATCGTAAAACAGCGTATATTCCTTATATTAGCATTATTATAATAAGTTATAATAGGTATCATCTGTTGGTGATATCCTATTAGACGATGGCGAACTGTATCTTCTTTATCATCTTGACGTATTATGAGATTTTCTCCTGTAATATCATCCTTACCTTTTTGTTTAGGTGGGTTAAATGTAACGTGATAAATACGGCCAGATGGTTCGTGAACCATCCGGCCAACAATACGGTTGATAATTATTTTATCTGGAATTCTTAAAATAAGTACTATATCTACATTTATACCCGCTACTTCCATAGCATATGCTTGAGTAAGCGTACGTGGAAAACCATCCAATAAAAATCCTTTGCTACAGTCATACTGTATAATTCGTTCTTTAACTAACTCTATTACTAATTGATCAGGGACTAAATTTCCTAACTTGATAATAGCTTGGATATTTTTTCCTAATACCGATTCCTTATTCACAGTAGTACGCAACATATCACCAGTAGAAATATGCGGAATACCATATTTTTTCATGATAAATTGTGCTTGAGTACCTTTACCAGAACCTGGAGCTCCTAATAAAATAATCCGCATTATTCTCTTCCTCTTATTCAAGAAGATATCTATTGCAATTAAGATCTCTTTGTTATTCACATAATGAAGTAAATTTCACCTAAATTATTAGGTCATTCAATTAACTATTGTATCATGATTAAGCAATTTGTTTATGCGACGGACAAACTGGTTTGGATTTTCTAGTGTTCCACATTCAACTAATAACGCTTGATCTAATAAAAGTTCTATTACTTCACTAAAATATATATCATTATCAGTATTGGAGACTTTTTTTACTATTGGATGCAATGGATTGAGCTCAAATATATATTTGATATCAGGTTTATTCTGACCAGATGCAACAATTAATTTTGCCATATGTGTTGTCATATTATTAGAATCTATAGTGACAATAGCAGGAGTATCAGTTAAACTATATGTTAAACGTACTTCTTTAATTCGATCACCAAGATATTTTTTAACTCGCTCGATAAATGGTTCGAACGCTTTTGTCATATCTTTCTGTTCTGTAGTATTTTCATTAAGAAACTTATCTAACTTTAGATCAGCTTTGCTAACTAATTGGAATGACTTACCATTAAATTCTATTAGATAATTCATCATCCAAGCATCAATCCTCTCATGAAGTAATAACACTTCTATACCTTTTTTTTGCAATAGCTCTAAATGTGGACTACTATTTGCTGCAGCATAGCTATCAGCTATAATATAATAAATTTTTTCCTGTTGTTCTGCTATTCTACTAACGTATTCATCAAGTGATACATTCTGCTCCATACTTTTGCTATGGGTAGTAGAAAAACGAAGTAATCTAGCTATAGATTTACTATTATTTGGATCTTCTGCTAATCCTTCTTTTATTACTAAACCAAAATGCTGCCAGAAATTTTGATACTGTTCATTATTCTGTGTAGCTAATTTTTCTAACATCGAAAGTATACGTTTAGTAATAGCGTTCTTTAAATTTTGTGTTATCCGGTTATGTTGTAGCATTTCCCGTGAGATATTAAGGGGTAAATCATTACAATCTATAATTCCTTTTACAAAACGTAAGTAATTAGGTAAAAAATAATCTGCGTGATCCATTATTAACACACGTTTAATATATAGTTTTAAGCCATATTTATGATCACGATTCCAAATTCCCCAAGAAGCTGAAGCTGGAATATAAAGTAAACTAGTATACTCTTGTTGACCTTCGACACGATTATGGCTCCAACTTATAGGATCATTTGAGTCATGGTATAGATGCTTATAGAAATCTTTATATTCTTGATCAGATACATCTACTTTATTACGTGTCCATAAAGCTTGAGCTTTATTAATTTGTTCCCATGTAATAATATTATTATTCTTATTCTCAGAATTAGTAGCTATTTCAATAGGTAAGGTGATATGATCAGAATATTTTCCTATTGTATTTTTAATCCGCCAATCATCAAGAAATTCATCTTCCCCTTCCCTTAAAAACAGAGTGATTTCTGTACCACGTTCTGGCTTATTAATAGCAGCTATTATATAGTCTCCTTCACCAGTAGACTCCCAATGAACACCTTCATCAGCACTAGCACCAGCTGCTCGGGTACGTACTATTACTTTTTGTGCAACAATAAATGCTGAATAAAATCCAACTCCAAATTGACCAATTAACTGATTATTTTTGCTATTTTTAACATCTATAGTTTCTAGAAAAGCTTTAGTGCCAGATTTTGCAATTGTGCCAAGGTTATCAATAACTTCAGTACGGCACATTCCTATACCATTATCTATTATGGTAATAGTTCTTTTTTCTTTATTACATATAATACGTACATATAGTTCACCATTTCCCTCATATAAATCAGGTTTTGCTAAGGCAAGAAAACGCAATTTATCTGCAGCATCAGAAGCATTAGAAATCAGTTCTCGTAGAAAAATTTCTTTGTTAGAGTAAAGTGAGTGAATCATTAGATTAAGTAATTGTTTTACTTCTGACTGAAATCCCAGAGTTTCTTGTTCTTTAAGAATCATACTTACCTCTATTATTTATCTAAAATTACAACTAAAAGTTGAAATATGATAGACCATAAAGGTAAGGAAAGTGTCTTTCAAGAAAAAAAATAAAAATATATAATTTACTTAAATTATTTTATATATTTAGTATTTAGTTAATAATTAACTTAAATTACTAATTATGATGTAGATTATCTATAAAAAGGGCATATTCCAGTTGAAACCTAACGGCATTTGTAGACTACTAGATAAAGATGTCATCTTATCCTTTTTGATTTCCGTAATACGGCGAACAGCATCATTAAATGCAGCTGTAATTAAATCTTCTAACATATCTTTATCATCTTGAAGTAAACTCGAATCTATTTCTACCCGTCGACAATGATAGACACCATTAATAGTAACTTTCACTAATCCGGCACCAGATTCTCCGTTCACTTCTAGTTTAGCTATTTCTCCTTGCATTTGTTGCATTTGTTCTTGCATTCTCTGAGCATGTTTCATTAGGTCACTCATACCACTTTTACTAAACATAGCATTATCTCTCTATATTATATCTCGTTTAAATATAGCTATTTACACAACAATAAATATTAATTTAGTTCTAATTAGTTAGAAACTTTAAATTTACTCTGTAAAACAAAAGCAATCCTGTATTTTACAGGTTTCTTTTCTATTCTAGATTTTCGATTAATTGAATAATTATCATGTCATAGCTAGTTTACGAGATTTAATATTATGCTTTTCTATTATCTTGGTCATTTTGCTACTAAAAATAGTTACTATGGTTTTATTATTATAAAATAACTTACGATACTGTTGGGTCGTTACTCCTGTTATGCACAGGAAAGTTAGGCTGAGTATTTAGTAACGGATAAAAATTAAGTGCCCGTAACATCGTCATTTCTACTCCCATGCGTGGATCTGGAGCATAGGGTAGTTCTTTACGACCAATAAGTAAAATTTGATAATATAACTGTAAATCTTCTTGTTTAATGTTCTGTACTAACTGACGAAGTCGAGGTAATATTTGATCTATATAATAAGTATTATTAATGTCTGTAGATAATAACTGACTCATAGCAATACTGTGTACAAGAGATAACATGTCTACTAATAGTTTATCCCAGTTAATACTTAAGGTAGAAAATTCAGCTATATATTCCATGACCCTTTGACTATCAGCGCTAACTAAGGCTTCTAGCAATAATATTGATTGCTCAGCGTTTATAGTACCAAGCATCATACAAACAATTTTATAACTAATATTTCCTTGACCTATAGCAATAGCTTGATCAGTTAGGCTAAGTGCATCACGCATACTACCATCTGCAGCACGAGCTAACAGATGTAACGCATATTGCTCTACATGAATTTTTTCTGAAATTAATATATATTTTAATTGATTACATATTTGATTAACACTCAGAGGCTTTAGATGAAACTGAAGGCAACGAGATAAAATAGTCATAGGTATTTTGTGTAGATCAGTAGTAGCTAGTATAAATTTTATATGTACTGGTGGTTCTTCTAGTGTTTTTAACAGAGCGTTAAAACTATAACGAGATAACATATGTACTTCATCAATTAAATAAACCTTAAATCGTCCATAAACTGGAGCATATTGAAGATTATCTAAAATTTCACGAGTATCTTCTACCTTAGTACGTGAAGCAGCATCAATCTCAATTAAATCGATAAAACTATTCTGCGAAATATCACGACAATTATTACACTTGTTACAAGGATTAGTTGTTATACCATCCTGACAATTAAGCCCTTTTGCAAGTAAACGAGCTATAGTAGTTTTGCCTACTCCACGTGTTCCAGAGAATAAATAGGCATGATGAATTCTACCTAGCAAAAAGCTATTAGTAAGTGCTGTAATAACATGTTCCTGACCAACTACATCAGTAAATTTTTGTGGACGCCACTTACGGGCAAGTACCTTATAGCTACTCATAATTAATGAACAATTTATTCTAATATTAAATGCATAAATTTTATCTTAACATAATTACTATAATTTAATGCTTATTAGTCACTAACTATAGCTACATTCAAGATTTGAAGTAATAGATTAAAATATCTGTGCTATTATAATCTTAATAAATAATAAATTTATTATTTGATGTTCTTTATGTTTTTTTAGAAAATTATGTTACTACTTGTAGATGGTTCGTTTTATCTTTATCGTGCTTATCATGCATTTCCCCTTTTAACGAATAACTTAGGGGAACCTACTGGTGCAATATACGGTGTAATTAATATGCTTAATAGTTTATTTAAGCAATATAGTACTAGCAGTATAGCAATTATTTTTGATGCTTATGGTCAAAATTTCCGTCATAAAATATTTCACGATTATAAATTAAACCGTACAAGAATGTCTAAAGATTTATCTTGTCAGATAGATCCATTATATAAAATAATTCAATCAATGGGTTTACCATTACTAGTGGTCAAAGGTGTTGAATCAGATGATGTGATTGGTACTCTGGCACATCAAGCTATGTGTAATAATATTAATGTTTTGATTAGCACTGGTGATAAAGATATGGCACAGCTAGTTTCGCCAAAAATTCATTTATTTAATAGTACAATGAATATGCGTCTAGGACCTAAAGAGGTCCAAAAAAAATTTGGTGTGCTACCAGAACTAATTATTGATTATATTGCACTAGTAGGCGATAAATCAGATAATATACCTGGGGTACCTGGTATAGGTAAAAAAACGGCTAAAATTCTTCTCCAACAATTCGGAGGGTTAAAATTTTTATATCAGAATCTACACAAGTTGAATCATTTCAATTTATGCAGAAATAAAAATTTAGCTACTAAGCTAGATAATTACCGTGAAAAAGCATTTCTTTCTTACCAATTAGCTACGATTAGAACTAATGTAATGCTAGATATTACTTATGACCAACTAATAGTTAAAGAACCAGATTATAATCAACTAATAAAGTTATTCAAGCACTATGAATTTAAGCGCTGGATTCTACAATTACAGTCAGCTCAATTTCCTTATAATAAGGCAGCACTTTCAAGTAACAAAATAATTGGAAAAACTAGTTAACACAAATTATCCATTAATTTATGCTATCACTTCACTAAAGTAGTAAATGATTAGTTTAGGTAGTAGGAATATGTTTAGTAGTTTTTTCTAGATAAAATATTGACCTTTTTGTAGTACATAATTTTATGTACCAGTAAAAAACTAAAAGGTAGGAATTTACTTATAACTAAATGACAATATAGCAGCGTTATTAACTTATATTTGTTATCTATGATAATATCAATATTATAAGTGTTAATATTATAATATATCATATATATAAATAATATATTTTACATAAATTGCATATATAAGCTATTGAATATTAAATTATACTAAGATACAATACTAAACCAGCTATCTAATTGAGCTTTTAGCTTTTTGATTCCTAGCTTTGTTACTGATGAGAATAAAGTTATTTTTATATTACTTTCTAAATTAGATAGATGTTGTTGTACAGTATGATACTGAGTGTTACATGCATAAGCATTCATCTTATCTGCTTTATTTAATAGAATGAATACTTGAATTTTATTTTCTATTGCACACTGTATTATATATTTATCTAAGAATTTCATTGGGTGCCTGATATCCATCAGTACTACTAAACCTTTTAAGTTTGTACATTTTTGCAAAAAGTAAATTAAATCATGCTGCCAATGATATTTTAGTGCAACAGGCATCGTAACATAACCATAACCTGGTAAGTCAATAAGATTAACACCAGGTTCAACCTCAAAGACATTGACTGTTTTAGTACTACCTGGTTTTTTACTCGTTCTAGCTAGATTTTTTTGATTAGTTAAGGTATTAATTACACTAGATTTGCCAACATTCGAGCTCCCTGTAAAAGCTATTTCTTTACTAACATTATATAGTAGATTCTTAATGCATGATGTACTAAATAAAAAATGTGTTTTATGATAATCATATTTATGAATCAATAATTTTTATCCTTTATTGATATGCATAAAACATATAAACTATTATGTAGTATAGTTTTATGCTTGTGTGTAACGATAGCTAATATGATTAGGTATCCAGCGTTTAATTAATGCTTGTGCTATTTCAGGAAAATGTTGATGAATATCATTTATAAATTCCTGTACCTCTAATATTAGAGCTTGGTCTCTAGATAAATCTAGTATTCTAAATTCAGTTTGTCCCGTTTGGCGAGTACCAAATAATTTACCAGGACCACGAATATCTAAGTCATGTTGTGCAATAACAAAGCCATTATTACTATCACGAATAATTTTTATTCGTTGTTGAGCGGCTTTATTCAAAGGTGAATTATAAATTAGTACACAATGAGAAGCTACTATAGCACGTCCGACACGACCTCGGAGCTGATGTAATTGTGCAAGGCCTAAACGTTCCGCGTTTTCTATAATTATCAAGCTAGCATTGGGAATATCTACTCCAACTTCTATTACTGTAGTTGCTACTAGTAATCTTATTTTGCCAGCTTGAAATGCCTGCATTAGTTGTTGCTTTTCCTGTGCTTTCATCCTGCCATGTATTAAACCTATTTGTAACTCAGGTAGATAACTTCTTATTTCTTCCCAAGTAGCTTTTACTGATTGCAACTCTCGTTGTGTTGATTTTTCAATTCTAGTACATACCCAATAGACCTGACGTTTATCCTGTAAACATAGTTTTTCAAGACGCTGAATAATTTCATGACGACGATTATTTGTAATCGCAATTGTGGTAACTGGTACACGTCCTGATGGTAGCTCATCTATAACTGAAGTATCGAAATTAATACAAGAAGTAGTCATTGCTAATGTTCTAGGGATTGGTGTAGCTGTTAGAATCAGCTGATGTGGTTGAAAACCATGCTGGCTACCTTTTTCCCATAAAGTCAGTCGTTGGTGGACACCAAAACGATGTTGTTCATCAATAATTACTAGTGATAACCTAGAAAATTGTACCTTTTTTTGGAATAGCGCTTGGGTACCAACTACCATAGCTACATGACCAGATGCAATAGATTCTAATTGTGCTTCACGTATTTTTCCTTTTTGTTTTCCTGTTAGCCAACTAACCGTAATACCAAGTGGTGTAAACCAATTACAGAAATTTTTTGTATGTTGTTCAGCTAGTAGTTCTGTTGGCGTCATTAAAACTACTTGACTTGAGTTACTAATAGCACGTAATGCAGCTAACGCTGCGACTAAGGTTTTACCAGAACCAACATCTCCTTGTAATAATCGCATCATAGGAATATTACGGGCTAGATCTTGATCTATTTCCATTACTGCTCTTTGCTGTGCAATAGTAAGCGAGAAAGGTAATGATGAAATAAAACACTGAATTAGATCAGTTTTATTATTAAGCGGTAATGCAAGCAGTTTTTTTTCTACTGTTCTAGCAGATAGTAGACTAAGATAATAAGCGATTAGTTCTTCTAAAATTAGTCTACGCTGTGCAGGATAAAGACCAAGCTTTAGATCACTTATGGAAATATTAGTTGGTGGTCGATGTAAATTATGTAGTGCCTCGGATAAGCTCATTAATCCACTACTTAACTGAGGAGGTAATAATTCAGAAACCGTAGTTTGGTCTAAGAACTTTAGTGCTTGGTCAGTAATTGCTCGTAATGTTGTTTGATCTACTCCTTTAGTAGTTGGATAGATCGGGGTAAGTGATGACAATAGTTTATTACCTTGTCTATTACTATGTATGCAGTATTCAGGATGAATCATACGTGCACCTTTTTTCTCAAGGTAAATTTTTCCATAGGCAGTAACTAATTTTCCAGGACATAATCCTTTTTTCATTGCTAAATTACCGTTAAAAAATAATATGGTAAGAACTCCGCTATCATCCTGTAAGCGGCAATTTAATATGCTTTTTCGATGTATATTAATAGATATCTGGCTATCTAATACTATACCTTGTATAGTGATAAATTTACCTATTGGTGCATTCCTAATGAGGAAAATTTTTGTTCTATCTTCATAGCGGGTAGGTAAATGCAAAAGTACATCTTGTAAGTTCTCTAATCCTAATTTAGTTAGCTTATTAATTAAGTTTGTACCGACTCCGTATAGTGCCGTGAGTGGTATATTTCTCAGTCGACAATATCCGGTCATGTTATTACTCCTAATTTTAAGCACAAGTATATGTTCTAATTATTACGTCAATAATTTGCTAGTAATTTGCATTTATACTGTGTTAATAACTATCTATAACCTAACTGCAAATTAGAAACCACTAATAAGTAAATGTTATTTACTTAATATATAAGCTATTGTTACTGATATATCTTATATATGGTACTGATAAAATTATCATTTTATAATAATGTAATTTTTAATTATTGTATTAATATAGTTATTTATTTTAGAAATGAGTAATAATTTAGCTTTTTATCTGGAAGAAAATTATTTCAATCTATAATTTGATTACCAATTAAACCTTGTTCGATTTCTCTGAGGGCGATGACAGTAGATTTATCATTTTTTTCCGGAACTAATGGATCTTTGCCATTTATCTGAATTTGGCGAGCTCTACGAGCTGCTATGAGCACGAGATTAAAGCGATTACCTATTTTTTCAACCGCGTCTTGTACAGTGATACGTGCCATAAATAATCTCCACAAAATATCCTATTATTTTAATCAAAATAATGCTACTTATAATAAAGGTTCTATTATTTATTATTGTAATAACCGACTAATTAATGTCTTATAACGTATTTTCTGATTGTTCATGTGAAGCTGTTCAGCACAAATAATTGTGTTAAGATCAGACAATGCTGTATGAAAGTCATCATTAATAATTAGGTAATCATATTCGGTATAATGAATCATTTCTGCTACTGCTTGAGATATACGTTGGTTAATAACTTCTTCTTGATCCTGTCCACGCTTATGTAAGCGGCGATGTAGCTCATCTTTTGATGGTGGTATAATGAATATACTTCGTACATCTTTTCTTATAGCATAAATTTGCTTTGCACCCTGCCAATCAATATCAAGTAAAATATCAACACTATTTATTAAAATGCTATCAACTTCCTGGCGTAAGGTACCGTAATAATGATTAAATACTCTAGCATATTCCAAGAAAGCATCTTGATCTATTAGTTTCTCAAATTCTTCTACTGAAATAAAGTAGTAGTGTTGACCATTTATTTCACCTGGACGCATAGCACGAGTAGTATGAGAAATAGATATCCTTATTTCGTGTAGTGGTAACCGTTTAGTTCTCAGTAATGCTTGGAGAAGACTCGATTTTCCTGTGCCACTAGGGGCAGATATAATATAAAGCATGTATTAACTTATCATAATAAGTTTAGTTAAACGGATAAAACTACTATTCCTAGATCCGCATATATTAATATATGCGGAACATATTGAAGCTAATAGCTAATATAAAGTAGATATGGGTTTATCTAACTATAGAGATTACCCGTAGTATCCTATATATTATATATAGGTTCATTTTTATGAATGTTTATTTCTCTAGGAGTATCCTTCTTTCTCAGAAAAAGGCTACTATATACTTTATATATACCACTATTTTGGTTGTGTTTCAAGTAAATTACATACTTCATGAAATTTATCTAATTGCATTTTTGATAGTGGTGCAAACATGTGATCTAAAATAACTTTATGTGTTTGCTCGGCAATACGTAATTTTTCACGCCCTTTTTCTGTAATATATACATATTTTACTCGGCGATCAGTAGGACTTTGCTGTCGTTGTAACATGTCTTCTTTCTCTAAAGCATCTAGTACTGTTACTACAGTACGTGATGAAAATCCCATATAATTTTTAATATCAGTAGCGCTCGTTTTACCGGTAGTAATAAGATGCAAAATCTTCATTTTTGACATCGATAACCCTTCGTTTACTAATTGACCATTAACTTCTTTTCGTAAACGATGATAGATTCTTGATAATGATTCTACCGTAACTAAAATATCAGTCGATTTTTCCATGTATCTATCTCTAAATTTTATTTATAAAATTACTGCTAAAACAAACTAAAAATCTTTTTAGTAATTGATTAATTACTAAAACTTATCCTATATAAATATCTATATAAAAATTATAGATATTCAATAGAATCTGTTAATTAATAAATATTATTTACTTCTATAAAGTAATTAAATAGATTATTAACAATAATCCTTAACTTAATATACTTTAGTAATTAAGTTACTTTTACTTATAGTAAATAAATAACCACTATTTTACATAGTATATACATTTTATAATAAATGTAATTTAACTTTAAACAAATAGTATAATTATTACTTATATAAATGTTTATTTGCAATTATTTTTTTTACTAAGTAAATTTTGCTTTAATATAACAAATAAACCTTAAATATAAATGCTAAAATACCAGAAAAAAATTAATAATTTTATAATATTTTCATGAGCGACTGATTAATTGGTAGGTAGCTGTAACTAGTATTAAATAGAGGTAAGATACTATTTTTTATATAAAATAAAGTACTATGTTACAGCAAGGCATATGGAAATAAACATACTTCTTTGTCGAAAGAATAATTTGAGTTACAAAAATAATCTTATATTACTATATTATCTAATAAAATTTAATTTTTTTATAGTTACATTTTACCTGTAATAATCTTTTTTTCATATGTAAGAGCTTGAACACGATCGTATTGATTTTCCCATTTAGCTACTACTAATACTGCTAATGCATTACCTAAAACATTAAGAGCAGTACGTGCCATATCTAGAATACGGTCAATACCTGCAATAAATGCTAGTCCTTCTTGTGGAATACCTACGCTACTAAGCGTAGCTAATAGTACAATAAAAGAGACACCGGGCACACCAGCAATACCTTTAGAAGTTACCATTAATGTAAGAACAAGTATAATTTCTTTGCTAAGATCTAACTCAATTCCATATATTTGAGCAATAAATATCGCAGCTATACTTTGGTATAAAGTTGATCCATCTAGATTAAATGAATAACCTGTAGGTACCACAAAACCAGTAATAGCTGCTGGTGCTCCATAAGCTTCCATTTTCTCAATAATGCGTGGTAATACACTTTCAGAACTAGCAGTCGAAAATATGCAAGAATAAGTTCCTCTTTGATAATTAAAATTAATTTCCAAATCCGTAACTTACATAACCTTGCTACTATACCTAATATAAAGGTAGCAAAAAAAATTATGGCCCCATAGACTAATAGTATTAACTTTGCTAGAGGTAGCAAAGAAGCAAAACCGAATGTTGCAATAGTTACTGAAATTAACGCAAATACACCAATCGGTGCATAGCACATAACCATATCAGTTACTTTAAACATAGTTTCTGTGATAGCCTGAAATATATTAAGTAATGGTTTTTTATGTTTACTAGGTAACGAAGCTAGTCCTAAACCGAAAAATACTGAAAAGAAAATGACTGGTAGTATGTCACCTTGACCCATAGAATAAAATATATTTGATGGAACAAGAGATAGTATAGTACTAATTAGACCAGATATATTAGCATTAGATTGTATGTTTATTGTGTTCTGTTTATATTGGGATATATCTACCGTAGCTAACGTTGAAATATCTATTCCATCACCTGGATGAAAAATATTTGCTAAAGTTATTCCAATAAGGATTGCTATCGTAGTAATTATTTCAAAATAAAGCATAGTTTTTAAACCTATGCTACCTAATTTGTTAGCATCACCAATACCAGCTATACCAATTACTAGCGTTGCTATAACAATAGGTACAACTATCATTTTTATCATGCGGATAAAAATTTCCCCAGCAGGAAAAAGCAGATTGTTAATCATACAATCACGTAAATAATTTTGGTCATGCAAGATGATTCCTAGAATAATACCTAGAATTAAAGCTAAAAAAATTTTTGATGTCAGTGTAAGTTTGAATTTTTGCATAAACATGATACTTCTCATAGTTAGCCTATTATTAATAGTAATCCTAGACCATCATCTATCTACATGAGATAGACATCATTGATTGATATGATAATTGATATAAATGTGAAGCTATTAACAAATATATAGATTAAATATCTATATTACTTTTATTGAATGACTAATAATATTATTATATCTTTTATATAGAATAAATATTTTCTTTAATAGCCTAATTTACAAAAATAATTACTAGTATCTATTTCATCTATATGAAATAGATTTACTACATACATTGTAGATTTACTAGTAATAAATTACTTATATCTTATATATATATAAACTATACTATCTACCATTAATAGTAATAGCTTAGATTTTTGCTTTTATTACAAACATAATTGTATTTATAAATATTTAGCCAAAAGATAGATACTATTTATGCTAAGTAATTAGTTCTCAACTAAATTTAAGTAAGGATTTTCACTAAATGATATTTATATCATATTTAAGGATTTCTTTTAGAAGAAAATTATAAATTTTTAGTTTACTTTTATTCGTATTTTTAGCTTAAAATGTGTAAGTAGAAGTATTTGTTGTTTTATTCTATTAATAAACATAACTTCCAAGAAGAAAATAAAAATAGTATGATAAATGTTAAACTCATACAATAAAACTTAGTATAATCTCACAACGGAGATACTCCATGGCCAGTAGAGGTGTTAATAAAGTTATTTTAGTTGGAAATTTAGGACAAGATCCAGAAATCCGCTACATGCCTAATGGTTGTGCGGTGGCTAATATTAACCTAGCAACTTCAGAGAGCTGGCGTGATAAACAGACCGGGGATACTAAAGAAAAAACAGAGTGGCATCGTGTAGTGTTGTTTGGTAAACTTGCAGAAGTTACTGGTGAATACCTACGCAAAGGTTCTCAAGTATATATAGAAGGTTCTTTACAAACACGTAAGTGGCAAGATCAAAATGGTCAAGATCGCTATACTACAGAAATAATAGTTAATGCTAATGGTAGCATGCAGATGCTAGGTACTCGTCAGAGTAACTGGGTACAACCACAAAATTTAAGCAACGATAATCAGAATAGTAGTACTCCTACTGTCCGATTAAGTAGTTTAGCACCGAATAAAATACAAGATATGGGTAATGAGCAGCCAATTGAATTTGATGATGAGATTCCATTCTAAATTTTTAAGAAAAATAGTTGCTGTTATTAAAAAAATAAATTATGTTATATCATAACATTTTTATTGTTCGTGAGAACTTATTATGTGGTATATTTTGTTTGCAAAAAATTCTTATTCCGCTCCAGCAATGTTTATTACTGCCGCCGGTTTTACACGTATGCTACTGGCACTAACTGCTATATTGCTACTATGGACAGCAATTTTTTGGTCACTAATGCTACCGTGATACAACTAAAGCAATTACTAATAGGATATAATCGCAAAAGTATAGGTAAACCAGTAACTGGTAGATTTAAACGTGGTAGTATGACTGCTATTATAGGTGTAAATGGTAGTGGTAAATCAACTTTACTACAAACTATCGCTGGATTATTATTTCCCGTATCAGGAAAGATAGAATTTTGTCAAGAAGGTCGACCACGTATTGGCTACCTACCACAACAAACTGAAATTGATCGTCAATTTCCACTAAAAGTATTTGAAGTAGTTTCAATGGGTTGTTGGCCTGCGACAAGTATACTTAGCAGCATAAATAATGAGCAAAAAATTTTTATCTGGAATAGCTTAAAGCAAGTTGGATTAGATAATAAAGCCTTTGATAATATTGGTTCATTATCTAATGGAGAATTTCAACGTATGTTATTTGCTAGGTTACTAGTACAACAAGCGCCATTAGTTTTATTAGATGAGCCTTTTACAAGTATAGATAGCAGTACTTCTAGCATACTTTTGACTATAATTACACAATTACATCAGCAAGGATCTACACTAATAGTAGTATTACATGATTATATGTTAGTAGCAAAATATTTTCCTACAACATTATTACTATCTCCTATACATAATGCATGGGGATCTTCGGCAGATATATTAAAGCAATTTATAATACCAACTATGGCCGTAAGGCAACAACAGAGGATCTTATAAGTTGACAAATCTACTAATCGACCCTTTTATTAGTTATGGTTTTATGCGGCGTGCATTAGTAGCATGCTTAGCTATCTCTGTTAGTTCTACGCCGCTAGGCGTTTTTCTTTTGCTCCGTCGTATGAGTTTAGTGGGAGATGCATTATCTCATGCTATTTTACCAGGAGTAGCAATTAGTTATCTAATATATGGTATGTCACGTACTGCAATGGGAATTGGTGGTTTTGTTGCTGGTATGGTAGTAGTTGTACTATCTTGTTGGGTAAGCATGATATCCTCTCTCAAAGAGGATGCTTGTTTCGCAGGATTTTATCTTGGATCATTATCTTTAGGTATTATATTAGTCTCATTGTGCCATGAGAATAATAATTTATTGCATTTACTATTTGGTTCTATTCTGACTATAGATATAGATGCTATCTATTTTATTGGCATTGTTGCTAGTATTACTTTTCTTACCTTAGCATTGCTTTATCGTGCAATAGTAGTTGAATCATTTGATGTAAAATTTTTACTAGTGAATTCTAGCAAAATTCCATTTTTAATTCAGTTCCTGTTTTTAGTTCTAGTTGTATTAAACTTAGTAGCTGGTTTCCAAATACTTGGTACTATGATGTCTATTGGCATGATGATTTTACCTGTAGTAACCGCATATTGTTGGACTAATTGGTTACCATACTTATTTGTTTTAGCTGCTATAATTGGATTATTTTGTTCGTTTTGTGGTTTAAGTTGTTCTTTTTATACTCATATTCCTGCTGGCTCTACAATTATATTAATAGCAAGCATAGTATTTCTTATTTCTGTATTATTTGGTACTCGTGGTGGAAAGGCCAGAATATTTTATCACCGTTAATAAAATATATAGCTAAAATTACCAAAGAATGATAGTCAGATTATACATATAGTATTCGTTTATTATGATGCTTACATTTTATCAGCTTAAATAGCTAATGATAGTATATTACCTAACCTAAATTAATCTGTCTTTTAGACTGAATGTAATTAATCTTGCTTAACTTAATAAGATTAGCTTAAATTTCTATACTAGAATCTAACTTGCCTTATCATCCTAAAAAAATTCTATTTAATATAATTAAATAGAATTATGTTACTTAACTAAGATACGGTTTATTCAATGGTACAATAGATAATTAATATATAGTTATCTGCTCAAACAGTACCTGTTATTAATAGCTGCTTCAAAAGCTTGATGTTTAGATACTAAGGAAAGCATGGAAATATTTTTAACAATTCTAATTCTTACTTTGGTTGTATCCTTATCTGGGGTAATAACACAGATTTTACCGTTTCAAATACCATTACCACTAATGCAAATTGTTTTAGGTGCACTACTTGCTTGGCCTAAATTTGGTTTGCATGTTGATTTTAATCCTGAACTATTTTTGGTTCTTTTTATACCGCCTTTATTATTTTCCGATGGTTGGAAAACACCTGCTAGTGAGTTTATACGTAACGGCGGAGAAATTGTCTCATTAGCTCTAGTCTTAGTAATTATTACTGTGGTAGGTGTCGGTTATTTTATATACTGGATGGTACCTGGAATATCGTTAGTTGCAGCACTTGCGTTAGCTGCAGTACTATCACCTACAGATGCTGTTGCGCTCTCTGGTATTATCAAAAAAGGACGTATACCGAAAAAAATTCTTAATATTCTGCAAGGTGAAGCATTAATGAATGATGCTTCTGGTCTAGTATTACTAAAATTTGCTATTTCTGTTGCAATGGGAACTATGGTATTTACTGTTAGTGGCGCCTCCATAGAATTTATTAAGGTTGCTGTTGGCGGATTACTAGTAGGTATTACAGTAACTTGGGTATACAGTCAATCATTAAGATTAATAATACGCTGGAGTGGCTATGACTCAGCTACACAGACAGTCCTACTGCTTCTATTGCCGTTCGCTGCTTATCTAATGGCAGAACATGTTGGGGTATCTGGAATTTTAGCCGCTGTAGCTTCTGGTATGACTATGGGGCAATATGGTATTACCCGTAGTAATACGACTCCACTAGCACTAAGACTTCGCTGTAATAACGTCTGGTCAATGCTTGAATTTCTTTTCAATGGTATTGTTTTCATTATGTTAGGATTACAATTACCTGGCATATTGGCAACCTCTATTAATGAGGCTCAATTAGATCCCACTATTAAAACTTGGATGTTATTTGCCGATATTATTTTTCTTTATGCAGCGTTAATGCTTTTACGTTTTAGTTGGTTATGGTTAATGAAACGCATTAGTTTACGTTTTATGAAGAAAAGGCCAATGGTATTTGGCGAATATAGTACACGAGAAATTTTAATCGCATCATTTGCTGGTGTACGCGGTGCTATAACCTTAGCTGGGGTACTATCGATACCACTACTACTTAGTGATGGTACAGCATTTCCATCTCGTTATCAGCTAGTATTTATTGCTACTGGTGTAATCCTATTTTCTCTTATATGTTGTGTTATTATTTTACCAATACTACTACATGGTATTGTAGTTTCAGATAATGTTTTATTTTATAAGGAAGAACAGAGAGCACGTGCTCAAGCGGCAGAAGCAGCTATTGAAAGTATTTGCCATATGGAATTACAATTAGCTAACAGTCAAGAAGATAATATTGACAGAAAAATTATTAATGAAGTTAGTATTAGAGTAATTAGTCATTTACGTCGTAGAATCAATGGATCTACTGATGCAGAAAGTAATATACTAATTGAAAATTTAGAGCGACGTATGTGGCTAAATGCATTACATACTGAGCGTAGTGAATATTATAATCTATGTGCACAACAAAAAATTAGTAACACGACCTTAATGAAATTATTGCGAGATCTTGATCTATTAGAAGCTTTATTAGTTGAAAAGCAAAGAATGTAAAGCATGTTATGATACCTTTTTTTAAATTACAGGAAATATTGCAGCAAAGAGTAGTAGAACATATTAATGGTTATAGTAAGCTTGTATTAGCTTTTAGCGGAGGTCTAGATTCTACAGTATTACTAGATATATTAACTTCACTACGTGATACTAATAATAGTAAAATAACAGCATTATTTTCACTAAGAGCAGTACATATYAATCATGGATTTAACTCAAATTCCGATGATTGGCAAATACATTGCGAACAACAATGTCGACAGCGTGCAGTACCGTACCACTTTATTAAAGTAAGATTAAAAACAAAAAATAATGGTGTTGAAGCTGCAGCACGTTATGCTCGTTATCAGGCTCTATATGATGTATTAAAACCAGGAGAGATTCTACTAACTGCTCAACACCAAGATGATCAAGTAGAAACACTATTGTTAGCAATAAAACGTGGTAGTGGACCCACCGGTCTATCAGGGATGGCTACTAATGCTAATTGGGGAGATTACCGGTTAATACGTCCACTACTAACTTGTAGTAGAATGCAGCTTAATAGATATGCTTCATATTTTAATCTCAACTGGATTGAAGATGATAGTAATAAAAATGATCGTTTTGACCGTAATTTTTTACGTTTACATATTATAATACAACTACAGAAACGTTGGCCTCAATTTAGTAAATCAGCAATACGTAGTGCACAACTATGTGCTGAACAGGAAAATCTGCTAGATGAACTATTAAAGGATACGCTAGATATGCTAATCATGCCTGATGGTTCATTGCAATTCACTCCACTATTAACTATGAGTGATATTAAGCGTAATGCGTTACTACGGCGCTGGTTAGCATCACAAGGCGCTTGGATGCCATCACGACAACAACTGACTCATATTTGGAAAAATGTTGTACTAAGCAGCCGTGCGGCAATGCCCCAATTTATTCTTGGGGATAAACTATTACGTCGTTTTCGTAATAAACTCTATTTACTATCTAAAAAAATATCTGTTGAACCTACAGTTAAAATATTACTATGGCAAATAAATAGTAACAAATTAGAACTACCATCTAATATAGGATGTTTATTGAAAAAAGTAGCCTCGGATGTATTAGAAACAACTAGTTGTATAATAAAAACTAAAACAGAGCTCATAAGTATAATTCGTGCTCCACAACCATATGAACAAGTATCAGTACGATTTAATCAAGTAGATGGATTACTATATATTTTAGGTCGATCTCATGGTCGTCCACTTAAAAAAATATGGCAAGAACTAGCAATACCCCCATGGCAACGTAGACGTATACCATTACTATTCTATGGTCAAAAACTTATTACTGCACCAGGTATTTTTGTTACACAGGATGGAGTATTACAAAAAAATTGTACTAAATGGTATTTACATTGGCTATATTTTAGTTCTGAAATGAAGGTTACCGATGTTTCAGACCTGCAGCGAATGACAACATTCGTTTAAGTGGTACAAATGCCTGCTGACGAACTACTTCGTCAATTTGTACTTGATGGTATATACTACTTTCAGTAAGTCCTTCCGCAATAGTCTGAAGACAATTTAGAGCCATCCACGGACATTGGGCACAACTACGACATGTAGCTCCTTCTCCAGCTGTTGGAGCGGATAAAAATATCTTCTCTGGGCAAGCTTGTTGCATTTTATAAAAAATGCCGCGATCAGTAGCTACAATCATAGTTTTTTGCTGCATATATTTTGCCGCCTTAATTAGTTGACTAGTAGATCCGACAACATCAGCTAATTCTACAACTGCTTGCGGCGATTCTGGATGAACTAAAATGGCAGCTTCTGGGTATAATTTTTTCATTTTGCGTAATGCTTGTGTTTTAAACTCATCATGAACTATACATGTACTATCCCAGCAAAGAATATCAGCACCAGTTCTTTGCTGTACATAACGTCCAAGATGACGATCAGGTGCCCAAAGTATCTTTTGGCCTAAGCTATCAAGATAATCAATTAATTCAACAGCAATACTTGAAGTTACTACCCAGTCAGCACGAGCTTTAACTGCCGCTGAAGTATTAGCATATACTACAACAGTACGTTCAGGATGAGCATCGCAGAAGGCACTAAAAGCTTCATATGGACACCCTATATCTAAAGAACATTCTGCTTCTAGTGTAGGCATAATAATAGTTTTTTCTGGGCTAAGAATTTTTGCAGTCTCTCCCATAAAACGTACACCTACTACCAGTAGTGTAGTAGCTGGATCTTGGCTCCCAAATTTAGCCATTTCTAGTGAGTCTGCTACACAACCGCCGGTAGTTTCAGCTAATAACTGTATTTCAGGATCCGTATAATAATGGGCAACTATTACCGCATTGCGTACCTGCAACTGTTTTTTAATATTCTCTATTATAGTTACCTTTTCTTGAACAGAAAGTTGTGCTGGTTTAGAAGGTAAGGAATAACAGATATTGTTAATATCGATTCTTCTAGTCATGACTGTTATCTTAGGTAACTATATCATAAATGATAATCCATACATCATCAGTATAATTTAACTAGTACCATATGATGGTAATTTTGATAAATATTTTTTTGTCTGTTTATGTTTAGTAGCATCTATATTAGGATACGTTTTACAGATTTTAGAGTAAATAGCTTTTGCTTGCTCTTGAATTGCTTCTATTTTTTTTCCTTGATTATAATTCAGCTGTCCTAACGAGTAATAAGCATTAGGTAGATAATTTGACTGAGGATAAGTATTCATGAACCTTTGGAAGGCTTGTTCTACCAGATAGGACTTGTTCTCATTTAAAAGCATTGCTAATGCTACCGTATATTCTTTCTTAGCATGACGGTTTTCTTTATCTCTATAAGGAATACTGTGCGATTGATTTCGGGCATTAACTTGTATCCTTAGTTCATTTAGCTGCTGTATTATTTGCAATAATTGATATTGGCTTTCCTGAATATGACCACGGAGAATATCTATATCGTGTTGGTTATCTATCAGTTGCTGCTGCAGTTGACTTATGAGCTTACCATGTATATGAGCCATCTGCTCAAGTTTAATTGCTAGATTTTCAAATTGAGCTAAGTTTTTACTAAAAGGAATCATAAATGTGTTAGACCTAGAAGTAACAGGATATATACCTATCAGTAATAGGCAAACTAAAAGGGTACATTTATATGTTTTATTCATAATTTAAGTTATTGTTAGTATACAAGAACAGTACGACGATTTTTGGCATATGCGGCTTTATTATGACCAAATACAGCAGGTTTTTCCTTACCATAAGATATTATCTTGATCTGTTCACTACAAACACCTTGACTTTGAAGATATCTTTTAACTGCATTGGCACGGCGTTCTCCTAAAGCAATATTGTACTCTGGTGTACCACGTTCATCTGCATGACCTTCTATAATTACTTGAGCTGAAGGATTACTACGTAAAAATTGAGCATGTTCATCTAGCATTGGAATGAAGCATGATTTAATCTTATACTTATCTAGAGTAAAGTAAATTACATTTTGATCTGAGATCATAGGCCATTGTTTATTTGTTAACAAAGCATCACTTTCTTCCTTAACCTTTTCTTCCTTAACCTTTTCTTCCTTAACCTTTTCTTCCTTAACCTTTTCTTCCTTAACCTTTTCTTCCTTAACCTTTTCTTCCTTAACCTTTTCTTCCTTAACCTTTTCTTCCTTAACCTTTTCTTCCTTAACCTTAATATCTTTATTTACAGATGATTTAAAATCATTATTAACTGGTTGAGGATGAGTACATCCTGTTATTAAACTAATAAATCCTAATAATATTAGGTTTATAATCATTTTTATACTTTGCATTTTATATCCATATTATTACGAGTATATTAATATTACTTGATCATATAGGTGACCAGGTAGGACCTGTTAATCTTCCAGTAGTTATTGTTAAAATACATCTTTTAAAATAACCATTAGTTGATACTATCTGTAAACTAGATCCTAACTTCTGTGAAGCACTACTATAAATAATCATTGTACCATTAGGTGCTAGACTAGGTGTCTCATCTAGAAAGCTATCCGTTAATGCTTGAATATCTCCGTTTTTGAGATTTAATTTAGCAATATGCTGTATGCTACCATGATCACTATGAACCAGCACTAGAAATTTACCATCTATACTAACATTAGCATTTTGATTTTTTGATCCTTTCCAAGATAAACGTTGCGAATGACCTTGAGTTAGATTAATTTTATATATTTGTGGATTASCACATTGATCTAATGTATATGCAATAGTATGGTTATCAAGGAACCAACTAGGTTCTGTATTATTACTGCGTTCATGAGTTATTTGATTAATATTACCGGATATAAGGTCCATTACGTATATATTAAGACTCCCTATTTTTGATGAAGCAAATGCTAGTTTGCTACCATCTTGTGATATAGTAGGAGCACCATTATGTTGAGGAAAACTAATAACTTTACTAATAGTTCCATTATCTAATGTCTGTATTACTAGTAAGGAATTACCTTTTTTAAACGAAACATAAGCAATATTACGACCATCCGGCAGCCATACTGGTGACATTAATGGTTCGGCAGAATGATACACTAACTTTTGATTATAACAATCATAATCAGCAATACGTAGTTCATAAGGATAAGCATAATTACTACTTATATGTGCTATATAAGCAATACGGGTACGAAAAACAACTTTTATACCAGTAATATTTTCAAAAATTTCATCGCTAGCCGCATGAGCTGCATAACGTAGCCATTTTTTTTGACTTTATACTTATTTTGTCCTAGTATTACTCCAGTTTTACTTGAAGTATCTACAAGCTGATAGAAGACAATATAACTATCGTCTGTACTAGGTTCGATTTGCCCAACTATTACAGTATAAATACCTAGCTTCCTCCATACTTCTGGAGTTACTTCTGATGAAACGGTTGGTTGTTCTGGTATATATGATTTATCTATAGGATTAAATTGACCACTATTATACAAGTCATTTGTGATAATATCACTGATATTTTCTGGTACAATATCTAAACCAGACAATTTAAACGGTACTATACCAATAGGACGTGCAGAATCTACACCGGTAGTAATTTTTATATGTACTTCGGCGTGTACAGTCAAAGACCACAAGTAAAATAAACAGAATGATATTCGATATATGAATATCATTCTGTTTGTTTCCTAAACCGAATTCCTAAATTAAGATTAGGTTAATATAATTAACAAGAGAATATTTAGTTTAATATTTAGGATACTTACTAAGGCAAGTAAGCTAATAGTAGTATCTTTAATAATTTCATAAACCTACTAGTTTGGAGGCTTAGGAAGGGTAGCTTACTTTGCAGCAAATACAGCTGCTTTACATAGCTTTAGGTTACCTCTGCTAGGTATTACCAATATTAACATACCATTTGGTGCTAATTTTATGCGTCAATTACATGTTTAACCTTTAAAACTACTAGTAATATAGTAATTTTTACTAATAGCATCACGAACTATGGTTAGATTAGATAATGAATAAAATTATCTATTTGAATAGATGATTGAGCTTCATTTTTTAATTAGCAGTATTTTCTATCTAACAGATAGAAGATAATTGCAATGGCTCTAGCTTTTTACTGTGAATGATGCGATTTTGTATTGATTACATGGGCTACTACTTGTTAAGTGATACTATTTTTGTTCTGCGCTAATTACTGTAAATGCCAACTAGTTGGTTGGATATTGATAATTGAAGCTAATAATTACCGGAAGAAGAATAATACAGTGTAATGCTATGGCTAGAGTAATAGCACGAGATAATATTTAATTTAAATACCATAACAGTCAATTATTAGCTAATATCTTACAGTAATCTAACATATTGGACACCTCTTTGATCTAGTAGGTTAAACATCATAATATTCTTTTTATCATATTATCATCAGGTATTTCTTTAGCTCCATATATTAACAAATAGGTTTCAGAATTAGCAGTTATTATTGCTTGTAATTCTGCAATTATTTTTTAGATAACAGTTATTTTTGACTGATAGTATAATTCATTACTAGCATATACTTATCACTTTCATTGACTTCTATAATCACTAACAAAATATAACTTGTTAGTAAGAGTTATTGAGTAAGCTCATAAATAAATTAATGTTCTTCTCATACAAGAAGAAATACGTTATTATTAATTATTTGGCGTAAATAACTGAATATATAATTTAAGTAAACTAAGCTATTTAAAAAATATCACTATATTCCGTTAGTCTTTAACAAAATACGCTTTAGTACTTGTCCAATATCAGCTAGACTACGTACAGTATTAATGCCCGCAGCTTCCAATAATAATAATTTTTCTTTAGCTGAACCTTTACCTCCAGTAATGATAGCACCAGCATGTCCCATACGTTTACCTTGAGGTGCTGTGAAACCTGCAATATAACCTACAACCGGTTTAGTAATATGATTTTTAATATAAATTGCAGCTTCTTCTTCTGCATCACCACCAATTTCACCAATTAGTATAATTGCTTCTGTTTGTGGATCTAACTCAAATAATTTAATTATATCAATAAAATTAGAACCTAAAATGATATCACCTCCGATGCCAACGCAACTTGACTGACCAAGATTAGTATCATTAGTCTCCTTTACTGCTTCGTAAGTTAGGCTACCAGAACGAGAAACTATACCTATTCTACCTGGCTGATGAATATGACCAGGCATAATACCAATTTTACATTCACCCGGAGTTATTATTCCAGGACAATTTGGTCCTATCATACGTACATTACGTTGTTTTAGTTTAGCTTTAATCACCAGCATATCAAGTATAGGAAGACCTTCTGTGATACAGATGATCAGCTGAATACCAGCATCAATTGCTTCTAAAATAGCATCTTTACAGAAAGGAGCAGGAACATAAATAACAGAAGTAGTAGCACAAGTTTGGTAGCAAGCTTCACGTACTGTATTGAATACAGGTAAACCAAGATGGTAAGTACCACCTTTACCAGGTGTAACACCACCAACTATTTTAGTACCATAAGCAAGTGCTTGTGCCGAATGAAAACTACCTTGTCTACCAGTTAAACCTTGACAAATTACTTTAGTATGTTTATTAATTAGAATAGACATTGCTTACCCTCAACTAAAGCTACCGCTTGTTTAGCGGCAGTAGTTAAATTAGTAGCTATTCTTATATTTAAGATACTATTTACTAAATGTTGAATACCTTGTTTTGCGTTATTACCTTCTAACCGGACGATAACAGGTATATTAATGCCAGATTCTAATCTAGCATTAATAATACCTTTAGCTATTACATCACAACAAACAATACCACCAAAAATATTTACTAGTATGACTTTTACTTTTTTGTCTGAAAGTATAATTTGAAATGCTTTAGTAACCTTTTCTTGAGTAACTCTACCACCTACATCTAAAAAGTTAGCTGGTTCTCCACCATAGAATTTTACCATATCTATAGTGCTCATTGCTAAGCCAGCTCCGTTGACCAGACAACCTATATTACCATTTAGAGCTATATAATTAAGATTATGTTGTTTAGCATAAGTTTCGCACTTATCTTCCTGACTAGGATCAAGCATTTTACATAGTTCAGGTTGACGGAATAGAGCATTGCTATCAACATGTAGCTTACCATCTAAGCAAATTAGATCGCCTAAACGAGTAATAACCAGCGGATTAATTTCTGCCATTACTAGGTCTTTTTCTAAAAATAAGGTTGCTAATCCCATAAAAATTTTATTAAATTGGTTAATTTGTTTTTTACTTGATAGACCTATTTTAAAAGCTAGATCACGACTTTGGTATAACTGTGGACCTATTAGTGGATCTAATATAATTTGATGAAGAAGATGTGGTTTTTCTTTTGCAATGTTCTCAATATCTATACCTCCTTGTATAGATGCTATAAATTTAATACACTGATTACTACGATCTACTAAGCAACCTAAATATAATTCTTGAGCAATATCAATAGCAGCTTCCACTAAAATCTTACTAACTGGTTGACCTATATGGTTAGTTTGTTCAGTAATAAGATGCTTACCAAACCACTGTTTAGCAAATTCTTGGATTTCTTCTTTTGATCTAACAATCCTAACTCCACCAGATTTACCTCTACCACCTGCATGTACTTGACATTTTACTATCCAAGGACCATAACCAATAACAGCAATTGACTCTTTTGCTTCATTTGGTGTTGTACAAACTAATCCTTTAGGTATAGGTATACCATACTGAGCAAAGAGCATTTTTGCCTGATATTCATGTAGCTTCATTTTATTTTATGTATTTATTTTTGGTGTAAATATGAAATAGTCATAGATATAGTTAACTGGGGAAATTATATTTCATATATAAAAATATATGGTATACTTAGTATTAAGTAATGCAATTAAAAATATTATTTTTATATAAATAATAATTGAAATTTTATTAATTAATAATAGTATTATACTATATACTTATGTAGTATACACATATATATAAAATATAATCAATATATTTAAAAAATTAGGATAAAATTTTTGTTTAATTCATTTCATCTGAGATGAATCAGATGAAATAAATACATAATAGATGTAAATAATGGAAACTTTCTTATGTCGAGATAGATAAAATTCATTTCTATATTAGACGGGATTAGCGATATCAATAAAAGTAATATCTAGATTATATTTATTAGATAACCATTCACCCAGTGCATAAATACCACCTCGTTCTGTTGCATGATGTCCTGCGGCATAAAAATGTAACCCCATTTCTTGAGCGATATGAATTGTTTGCTCAGATACTTCACCACTAATAAAAGCATCCATACCTGCATATGCTGCTTGTTCTAGAAACCCTTGACCTCTACCAGAACACCAAGCTAGTTTTTTTATATACATTGGTGCATTATCACCATAATGTAATATAGTACGCGCCATAGTTTTTTCTAACCTCTGGTGTAGTAATTTACCACTAAGTGGAGTAAGAAACTCGCCTTGTAGAACAAGAGGGGGAATCAACATACCTGTTACATTAATTCCTAATGTTACTGCTAACTGAGCATTATTACCTATTTCTGGATGAGTATCTAGTGGCAAATGCCAAGCATATAGATTAATATTATTTGCTAATAAAGTTTTTAGACGTTGACGTTTCATCCTATGAATAACTAATGATTCATTTTTCCAAAAGTATCCATGATGTACAATAATAGCATCAGCTTGCTGTGCTAATGCTATATCTAGTAACTTTTGGCAAGCTGTTACACCTGTTACTACACGTCGTACTTCCTTACAACCCTCAACTTGTAAACCATTAGGTATGTAATCCTGGAACGATTCGCTATTAAGTTTTTTGTTAATGATTTTTTCGAGATCAGTATTACGCATATATGGAAGATCCTATTGCTTATATTATATATCTTTTTTTATATCTATTTATTTTTGTGAGCTTAGCTACCTAAAAAGCAGTATCATTATTTTTCATGCTATACTTATGTTATGAGATATAAAACTATCTTTTAATAACAAATTCAATAGGTAAAGGTTTTCATGACTAGAGTTGGTGTTTTTTTTGGTAGTGATACTGGTAATACAGAAAATGTTGCTAAGATGATTCAAAAACAATTAAGTATAGATTTTAATGTTGATCTTTTTGACATAGCTATCAGTACAAAAGAAGATTTAGATAAGTATGATTTACTCTTACTTGGTATTTCAACCTGGTATTACGGAGAAGCACAGTGTGACTGGGACGACTTTTTGCCTACAATGAAAGAAATCAATTTTTCAAAAAAAATAGTAGCTTTATTTGGTTGTGGTGATCAAGAAGACTATGCTGAGTATTTTTGTGATGCATTGGGTACTTTACGTGATATCATAGAAGCAAATGGTGCAACTATAGTTGGGCACTGGTCTACCGATGGCTATAATTTTGAAACATCGAAGGGCCTAGCAAATGAAAACAATTTTATTGGCTTAGCTATAGATGAAGACCGTCAACCAGAATTAACTACTACTAGAGTAGTTAATTGGGTTAAACAGATACAGAATGAATGGTATTCTTTAGGAATACAAAAATAATTAGCTTAAATACTACTAAATTTAGTAATCAAGAAAAACATTAGATTTTTAATCATCTATGGTAATAGATTAGATTGGTAATTGTCTAATTTTAGCTCTTAGCTAACCAATTATTGCGTAATCCTACTATGCGATTAAATACTGGTTGTAATTTGCTACAATCTTTACTATCAGTACAGAAATAGCCTTCACGTTCGAATTGAAAATAATTAATTTTACCTGACTTAAGTAAGGGTAAAAAGCTAGTTTCTATTACTCCATGGTAAATAATTAAAGATCTATGGTTAAGACTAACATTAAAATCGTCTGTTGATGCTAGATTATGATCAGAAAATAATTTATCGTAAAATCTAAATTCTGCTGCTATATAGTCAATAGCAGAAACCCAGTGAATAACACCTTTAACTTTATAACTATCATCTAATGTTTGATTTAAGCTATTTTTATAATAACTACAATGAATTATTGTAATATTACCTTGTTCATTTTTTTCAACTCGTTCTGCTTCAATTACATAAGCATAACGTAGACGTACTTGTTGACCAAGTATTAAGCGTTTATATTGCTGATTACAATTATTCTCGCGGAAATCGGTACAATCAATATAAATTTCACGGCTAAAAGTAACCTTGCGCTGACCAAACTCTGGCTTATTAGGATGGTTAGGCATCATAATATTTTCCTTATAGCCCACTGGATAATTATTAATAATTACCTTAATAGGATTAATAACAGCCATAACACGTGGTGCACTTTCATTTAAATCTTCGCGAATGCAGGCTTCTAATGCCGATATTTCTACATTATTATCTTGCTTAGTAATACCTATCCTACGACAAAATTCTAGAATTGAAGCTGCAGTATAACCTCTGCGTCGAAGTCCAGCAATTGTTGGCATACGTGGATCATCCCAACCGGTAACAACATTTTTGCTTACGAGTAAATGTAATTTACGTTTAGATATGATGGTATGTTCGATATTTAGCCTTGAAAATTCGTATTGGTGCGGATACACATTCAGACTAATATTATTAAGAACCCAATCATAAAGACGACGGTTATCTTGAAATTCAAGAGTACACAAAGAATGTGTTATACCTTCTATAGCATCACAAATACTATGTGCAAAATCATACATAGGATAAATGCACCACTTATTTCCAGTTCTATGATGGTCTACGTATTTAATACGATATAATACTGGATCACGCATGACTATAAATGGTGATGTCATATCAATTTTAGCACGTAAGCAAGTACTACCTTCTTTAAATTCTCCTCTACGCATTTTGTCGAATAATGCGATATTAGTATCGATACTCCGATCACGGTAAGGACTGTTTTTACCTGGTTTTGTCAATGTTCCGCGATAATCACGTATTTGATTAACAGACAAATGGTCAACATAAGCTAGTCCCTTATGAATTAGTTCTATTGCATAGCTATATAATTGATCAAAATAATCCGAAGAATAGTGAATTTCACCACTCCAATGAAATCCTAACCATAATATATCATTCTTCATTGATTCAATAAATTCAGTATGTTCTTTGACAGGATTCGTATCATCAAATCGCAAATAACACTGTCCTTGGTAATGCTCTGCTATACCGAAATTCAGACAAATAGATTTTGCATGTCCAATATGTAAGTAACCATTAGGTTCAGGAGGAAAACGAGTACGTACCGATTTATGCAAACCAGATGCAATATCTCTATCAATTATCTTAATAATAAAGTTATTTAAATTAGCTTGACTCATATTAATCTACTTCATAAACGTAGGGTAAAAATATTTATCTTATATATTCAATCAATAGATAAAACCAAAGTATTAGGCTTAATAAAAAATTGTTGACTGAAGTTTAGTAAATCTTATATTCTCTATGAATAATGTAATAACATACGGGAGTGGCGTAATTGGTAAACGCACCAGATTTAGGTTCTGGCGCCGTAAGGTTTTGCGAGTTCAAGTCTCGCCTCCCGTACCAACATATAATATATATTATATATCTCTACTGTCTAGCTTGCTAATATAATATTGGGATATAGCCAAGTGGTAAGGCAGCGGGTTTTGATCCCGCCATCCCAGGTTCAAATCCTGGTATCCCAGCCCTTTTATTAGGCTACGTAGCTCAGTTGGTTAGAGCACAGCACTCATAATGCTGAGGTCACAGGTTCAAATCCCGTCGTAGCTACCATTAAATTAGACTTGGGGTATAGCTAAGTGGTAAGGCACCGGATTCTGGTTCCGGCATTCCTAGGTTCGAATCCTAGTACCCCAGTATTCCCTAGCCTACAATAATTTTTAAAACTTTTAACTTAACTATTTTACGAATCTTATCAAATAGCAAGATGAAGAGGTAAATATGTTTTTTAGAGAAGTGATCATAGTGAGACTAGCGCATACTTTACGCTAGTCTCTGGTTGGTGTACCTGTTTTATTTATGATAAGCAGAGGATTGATTGTTAAGCCTTATGTGAGCACGTGCAGCTTCGCTTTTAGCTAACTTGATATCAGTTTGCATAGTAGCAACTTCGTCTTTAGCTGATTTCATATCAGTTTGCATAGTAGCAACTTCGTCTTTAGCTGACTTTATATCAGTTTGTATAGTATGAACGTCCCTATTGATCTGATTAAACTTTTGCTCAAACTTAGTATCTAAGGTTTTTATATTAGATTTAATACTAGAATTTAGTTTATCTATTTGTTCGCTACAAGAACAACCAGCCATTAATGTAGAACTAAGCATCACGGCACCTAATACTAATTTATTCAAAGTCATAATTGAGATCCTCTTAAGTTATATATAAGTTTTAATTGAAATCTTCTTTAAAAGAAGAAATATACCTATATCTATTAGATAAAAATACTTTTTATATATAGATACTAATGAAATTAGTCATTTAATTACTTTAATCTTATCCTAGATTAGGTAGAGATATCTACAATTGGTACGCCCGAGTGGATTTGAACCACCGACCCCTACCATGTCAAGGTAGTACTCTAACCAACTGAGCTACGGACGTATATATTGAGTTATTTATATGATTCATAATAGCTATTTAATATAATTCATAATAATCCATAATATTAACTGGCTTACTGGTAAGAGACAATAGTATTTTTATTAGAAAATTTAGAATATAAAGGGAAATTAAAAAATTTTGAGGTAAATTTATGTTTACAGGTATTATTCAAGGTATCGCACAACTTACTTCAATAACCAAAAAATGTAATTTTCGTACTTATCAAGTTAAATTACCAGATTCTTTACTACAAGGACTAACGAATGGTGCATCGGTAGCTAATAATGGTTGTTGTTTAACTGTTACTAATATTAACAATAACTTAGTTAGTTTTGATATTGTTAAAGAAACACTTAAAAGAACGAACTTAGGTACCTTACAGGTAGGTGATGAAGTTAATATTGAACGTGCTGCTAACTTTAATACTGAAATAGGTGGTCATATTATGACTGGCCATATCATTTGTACAGCAGAATTAATTAAAATTAAATCATTAAATAATAATCGGACAATTTGGTGTCGTTTAGCTGATCATACTTTACATAAATATATTCTATATAAGAACTACATTGGTATTGATGGTATTAGCTTAACTGTAGGAGAAGTGAAAGAAAATATATTTTGTCTACATTTAATTCCTGAGACGATAAATCGTACAACGCTAGGCAAAAAAAAAACTAAAGCAATAGTAAATATTGAAATAGATCAAATGATACATGCTACGGTAAATACCGTAGAGAAATATTTGTCAACATATTGGAAAGAAAAATGTTGAATATAATTAAGATGATTGAGAAGCTATTTTTCTCTAACCGAGATATTCTTAATTAATAATTAGCTAATAGCTTTTATGATTGATATTTCTAATGAAAATAGAGCATAATTTTTAATGATTCAAAATCATTATCAATTAATAGTTACTAAAAATATAATATAATACAACTTTTTAGTGATTTTAATTACTATAAGGAAATAATTTTATGATAAATACTGTTAGCCAACTTCAGCAACAAATAGCAGAATATCCTATTCTTCTCTATATGAAAGGTTCACCTAAATTACCTAGCTGTGGTTTTTCTGCTCAAGCAGTACAAATATTATCTAATTGTAGCAAGTCTTTTGCTTATATTAATATATTAACTAATCCCTATATTCGTACTGAGTTACCAAAGTTAGCAAACTGGCCTACTTATCCTCAATTATGGGTAGACGGTAATTTTATTGGTGGTTGTGATATAGTCATGGAAATGTATCAGCATGGTGAACTACAAATTCTTATTCAAAAGACTATAAATAAATATCCTAGTCATACTTACAATGAACCAATAGAAATAAGTTAGGTAGATTTATTACCATAAATATCATACAAATAATTGAGATTATACACTGTGGATACTAGAAGTAGTCACTTTAGTCCAACCACCTAAACGTTTCCAGCGATTTACTAGTTCACAGAATAGTTCTGCTGTACGCTCAGCATCATATAAAGCTGAATGTGCTTCACTAGTATTAAAAGGTATTCCTGCGGTCAAACAAGCTTTTAATAATACTGTTTGACCAAGTACTAAACCACTAAGAGCAGCAGTATCAAAAGTAGCAAAAGGATGGAAAGGATTATGCTTTATCTTTGTGCGATTAGCCGCCGCCATTAGGAAACTATGGTCAAAAGCAGCATTATGTGCAACTAAAATAGCACGATGACAATCGTCATCTTTTATTCCTTGATGTACTATTGTAAATAGCTCATATAATGCTTCACGTTCAGTAACAGCATAACGTAAAGGATTATCTGGATCAATACCATTAAATATTAGTGCTTCTGGTTGTAATATGGAACCAGGAAAAGGTTCTATATTAAAGTGTAGAGTTTTATGGGTTTTTAGCCATCCATGATGGTCCATTTGAAGAGTTATGGCCGCAATTTCTAGTAAAGCATCAGTACCAGAATTAAAACCAGCGGTTTCGACATCAATTACTACAGGATAAAAACCACGAAAACGGGCACGTAGAGTATTTACTTCGTCTTTTTCAGCCATGCTTTTTCTAAATAATTAGCTAATGTAGTTGTTATTATGGCAAAGTTTACTAAACTTTGCACTTACCTGAGTTAAGGGTAAATAATTTATATGTTAGTAATAGTAGTAAAATATTAGATTAATAATATAACTAAGATAAAATTACTTATATAATAAGCTATATATATATGATACTATAATATATATTTATAAAAATTTTACTAGTTATATTAAATGCTATTAGTCAGTAGTGCTAATTACAGTGATATTTATTTACTACACGTAAATACTATTTACTATCTTGAGTATATCAAATATTATCTAATAGTATAAGATTGAATATTTAGAAGTATCTACAATAGATTTGTAGACTAAATTCAAGGGATTAAGCTGAATCCAGCTGCAAATTATTAAGGAGAGAAAATTGGAATCGCCATTAGGATCAGATCTAGCGCGACTTGTTAGAGTTTGGCGCGCTTTAATTGACCATCGCTTAAAACCGTTAGAATTAACACAAACGCATTGGATAACTTTGCATAATATTTGTCAATTACCTCCTGAACAATCACAGATTCAGTTAGCAAAAGCTATTGGTATCGAGCAGCCATCCTTAGTACGTACTCTAGATCAACTAGAAGAGAAAGGATTAATTACTCGGCAAACCTGTGCCAACGATCGGCGTGCAAAGAGAATAAAACTAACGGAAGCAGCAGAGCCACTTCTCACAGAAGTTAACCATGTAATCTCTCAAACTAGAGATAAAATCCTAAATGGTATTAGCCAAGAGGATATTCGTTTGTTTAGTGATCTAATTAACCAATTAGAGAAAAATATTCTCGAGCTTTATAGTAAATCTTAGTTAGACTAGAGTTTTTTAATTAAAAATTATATGTTTATTAAAATATTTATGCTAAGTAAAGATAAACCCCAATTTTTCCTATTCTTGAATAATATAAAAGTATAATTTTAATACTTGGGAGGTAAGAAATTACATACCTGTAATATAACTCGATCTAATCAGTAGCTTCATTAGTTCTAATAACTATTAGAACTAATAACTATTAGTTTCTCAATGAGAAGATCATATTATTTATGAATAAACAATCTATTAATATAGCCCAGATACGACGGGAGTATACCCATAAAAGGTTACGTCGTGCTGATTTAACTCTAGAACCTATGGAGTTGTTTGAACGCTGGTTCCGACAAGCTAGTACTGCACAATTGCTTGATCTTACTGTAGTAAGTGTCGCAACAGTAGACCAAACTGGGCAACCCTATCAACGTTTGGTGTTGTTAAAGCATTTTGATGCTAAAGGAATGGTATTCTACACAAATTTAGGTAGCCGTAAAGCACAACATTTAGCACACAATGCACGTATTAGCTTACATTTTCCTTGGCATGCTTTAGAGCGACAGGTAATGGTATTAGGAACAGCTAAACAATTAGCGCTAAAAGAAGTTATGCATTATTTTAGCAGTCGTCCAAGAAATAGTCAGATTAGTGCTTGGGCTTCCAGTCAATCGAGTTTAATTGATACACGTGATACACTAGTAAGTACTTTTCTTAAATTTAATAACTATTTTCATCAAGGTAAGGTACCTTTGCCAAGTTTTTGGGGTGGTTATCGTGTCCATATTGATTCTATGGAATTTTGGCAGGGTGGTGCATATCGATTACACGATCGATTTATTTACCAACGTATAGCAAGTGGTTGGCGCATTGACCGACTAGCACCATAAAAATAATTTTTACAACATAAGGATATATTTAATGGATGGCAAGTAGTAACTTAATACAACAATTACAGGAGCGAGATCTCATTGCTAACATTACAGATGAAAAAGGTTTAGCTAAACGGTTAAATGAAGGAACGATTTCTATCTATTGTGGTTTTGATCCGACTAATGATAGCTTACATGTTGGTCATTTACTACCATTACTATGCCTTAAACGTTTTCAATTAGCTGGTCATAGACCAATTATATTGATTGGCGGTGCTACTAGTCTTATAGGCGACCCAAGTTTTAAGTTAACTGAACGTAAGTTAAATCCTACTTATACAACTAATCTTTGGTCAGAAAAAATAAAAAAAAACCTATCACTTTTCTTAGATTTTAATAAAAGTAATAATAGTGCAATTATCGTTAATAACTATGACTGGTTTAGATCAATGAATATACTTACATTCTTACGTGAAGTAGGTAAAAATTTCTCTATAAACCAGATGATTAATAAAGAAGCTATTAAGCTACGCTTGAACAGAAACGAAAGCGGTATTTCCTTTGCAGAGTTTTCTTATAATTTATTACAAGGATATGACTTTACTTACTTAAGTCAAAAATATGGAGTGATACTCCAGATTGGAGGTTCAGACCAATGGGGTAACATTTTATCAGGTATTGATTTAACAAGGAAAATATATCAACAAACTATATATGGTTTAACTATTCCATTATTAACTAAGTCCGATGGTACAAAATTTGGTAAGACTGAGGATAATGTTATTTGGTTAGATCCTAAGAAAACTAGTCCATACCAATTATACCAATTTTGGCTCAATACTACCGATTATGACGTATATCGTTTCCTAAAGTTTTTTACTTTTATGTCTTTAGCTGAAATAACAGCAATAGAAAAGCAAAATAACATGAGTGAAAATAGGCAACGAGCTCAGTATATACTAGCAGAATACATGACACGTATGATACATGGTAATCAAGGATTAGCAGCTGCACAGCGTATTACAACTAGTCTTTTTACTGGTTTATTTAAACATCTTACCGAAAATGATTTTATACAACTTGCACAAGATGGAATTCCGATGGTAAATTTAACGCAGAATGTTGACTTACCGCAAGCACTAGTAGCTGCATCACTAGCTCCTTCTTACGGACAAGCCCGTAAAATGATTATTTCTAATGCTATAGCTATTAATGGCAAAAAACAAGCATCTATTAATTATGTTTTTAGTCAAGCTGATCGCTTACATCAACGTTATACAATTTTACAACGTGGTAAAAAGAAATATTGCTTACTATATTGGCAGTAATAGATAATAAGATAAAATTATCCTTCCATTTTACTTATATTAGCTTTTCTATAAAAGCTCTTAATCTTGTCGTAAATAAATCTTTTTCATAGAAACTAGTATCATATTATTAGTATACAGTTAGTAGGACAAGGACTAATACATCGAGCACAACCAGTACAAATATCTTGTAATACGGTATGTACCATACGACGAGTACCAATAATTGCGGAGACAGGACAAACTTGACTACATTTAGCGCAACCAATACATTCAATTTCATTAATCCATGCAACTGGTTTTTTGTTCATAAATATTTGTTATATAGGTAGATATCTCTTATTAGTTATACTTAATTTTATTTTTAACAGGATAACTATGATATAATTCATGTTACTATTTTCTTTTGCGATATTTGTAACTACGAAGTAACAGCAATAACAATATAGTTGATCTTTATAAGTTTTCAATTAAATGAAAATATTCATAACCTGTAGTAACGAATAATTCGTCTATGCTAATATATACATATGAATAATTCATATTATTTCTTCATTAAATATTTACTCAAAATTTAATATTGTTATTTAGTAAGCTCTTTACTCAAGAGATCATACATAGTTCCTAGATTATCTATCTTCTTATTATCGTTGGATATAGCTTGATTACTTACATACAATCGAGCGTTATAACAACCTAAATAAAAACGTGTTCCTAAAGATGGTAACTTAGGTAATTCACGAGAAATAATTACGGTTAGCATATTTTGTGGCCAATCTAAAGGCTGAACAGTAAACTGCCAATAATGCCCGCGCGGACTAACATTAATTGTCTGTACTAGTAATGGACAGCGTATACTTAATTGTTTACTTACTTCTATTTCCCAAGGTCGCAAAAATAAATCAACTTTTCCCTGGTAACTTATGGTAGATTTTAGTTGCCAATGATGCGGCCCAATAAATAGCTGTGAACCCAGTATTTCTCCTTCTAAATGGTTTACTTCACCCATAAATTCTAAAACAAAACGACTCGCTGGTTCATACCAAACATCCTGCGGAGTTCCAATTTGCTCAATATTACCATTACTCATGACTACTACTTTATCGGCAACTTCCATTGCTTCTTCTTGATCATGAGTAACAAATACACTAGTAAATTTTAGTTCTTCATGAAGCTTACGTAACCACCGACGTAGCTCTTTACGTACTTGTGCGTCTAAAGCTCCAAATGGCTCGTCTAATAATAAAATTTCTGGTTCAATAGCTAAAGCTCGTGCAAGTGCTACGCGTTGTTTTTGTCCTCCAGAAAGTTGTGATGGATATCGGTTAGCTAAATGCTCTAATTGTATCATCTCTAATAAGCAAGTAACTTTATAATTTATAATCTTGATGTTAGGACGTGACCGACGTGGTAATACTTTCAGACCAAAAGCAATATTATTTGCTACAGTCATGTGTCTAAATAAAGCATAATGCTGAAAAACAAAACCAACATTACGATCGCGAGCATGCATTCGGCTGACATCTTTTCCAGAAAAACGGAGATAACCACTATTATGCTGTTCTAGACCTGCTATAATACGCAACAACGTAGTTTTACCAGAACCAGATGGCCCTAATAGAGCTACCATTTGACCAGAATTTATATCCAAAGATATATTATTTAATACTTGAGTATTATCAAAAAATTTACTCACATTTTCTATTGTAATACTCATAATTAGATCCTAGTTTGCTGTTCTGTATTACGCATAACGTGACTTTTAATAAATAAAGTGAATATTGCTATTAAAGTTAACAATGCCGCAGCAGTAAAAGCACCAATATTATTATAATCTTGATGCAGTAATTCTACTTGCAATGGTAGGGTATATGTTTCGCCACGAATAGAACCAGATACTACAGAGACAGCACCAAATTCACCAATTGCGCGTGCATTAGTTAGAATTAAGCCATACAATAATGCCCAACGTATATTTGGCCAAGTAATTAGACGAAACATCTGTAAGCTTGATGCTCCCAGTAAAATAGCTGCTTCATCTTCTTGTCTACCCTGACTAAGCATAACAGGTACTAACTCACGCACTATAAATGGACAGGTAATAAAAATCGTTACCATAACCATCCCAGGTAGAGAAAAAATAACTTGTAAATTATGCTTATTTAGCCATGACCCTATTGGTCCATTAGTTCCATATACTAATAGGTAAAGTAACCCTGCTACTACAGGAGAAACAGCAAATGGTATATCTATTAGCGTTAGCAATAACTGACGACCACGAAAATTAAAACGTGTTACCAACCACGCCATAAAAACACCAAAAACTATATTTATTGGTACTGTAATAACAGCAATTAATATGGTTAGCCAAATAGCATGTAACATATCTTTATCTATAATATTTTGCCAAACTGCTAGTAATCCCTCCGATAAAGCAGCAACAAAAATATATAATATAGGAACGACTAGTAATAATATCGACATAAGAGTACCGATTATAATTAATAGCCATTGAATCCAATGATGAGGATAGCGTGGACTATTATTCAGAGTAGAGATCATATTCATTCTTATTCTCCTAACCGTCGACCAAAACGTGATTGCAATATATTAATCGCGAATAATAGTAGTAATGAAGTTATTAATATAACAGACGCGATAGCACTAGCTGCTGGGTAATCAAACTCCTGCAAGCGAATGAAAATCATTAGTGATGTTACTTCTGTTTTCCAAGCTATATTACCAGCAATAAAAATAACAGCACCAAATTCACCTAAACTACGAGTGAATGATAATGCAGTACCTGATAGTAATGCTGGCATAAGCTCTGGTAATATAATATAGATAAGGATCTGCCATCGTTTAGCACCTAATGTATCAGCCGCCTCCTCAAATTCAGATCCTAGCTCTTCTAGAACTGGCTGTATAGCTCGTACAACAAATGGAATGCTGGTAAAAGCCATAGCAATAGTAATACCTAACCATGTATAAGAAACCTGTATACCTAATGGTATCAGCCAACTACCATACCAGCCATTAGTAGAAAATAGTGTTGCTAGCGTTAGACCAGCAACAGCAGTAGGCAAAGCAAATGGTAAATCAATTAAACTATCTAGTAATATACGACCTGGAAATTGGTAGCGTGTTAATATCCAAGCCATTAACATACCAAATACAGCATTGAATAATGCAGCAATAGAAGCAGATATAAGAGTTATTTTATAAGCTACCATTAATTCTGGGTTGGTTATAATAGTCCAATATTGAGCCCAACTCATATTTGCTAATTCTATTAATAGTGCACTAAGAGGTGGAATTAATATTAATCCTATAAATAATAGGCTACTACTTAGACTAATCTTAAAGCCAGGTAATACATGGTTAGTCGTTGGAGATAGCATTACAACCTACCTATAATTAATAAATTTTTTTGTCTACTATAGTTAATTTTTTTTTCCATTCTAAATAACCTTTACTTAACAATACAAAGTACAGTAGTCGAGTTAGAAGTAAGGCACTATTTGTTTTAGCTAGGAGGTTATTGATGTTGATTCCTTAGTAAAAAATAGTTATCTCACTTAATATATGAATATTACTCAATTATTTTAAGTAACATGACTATAAATAACTATCTAGTGTATTTATAACTGATGTAGAATATGTAACAATTTTATATATCGATTCGTGCTTTAGAAGAGTAAAAAGCTATAAGCCCTAAGGTTAGATTATGTTCAAATATCAAAATTCTTACTTAATATTAGTATTAATGATACAGTTAAGAAATGATGTTCTATAACACTACTAACATAAAAGGTAACATTAAGAGTTACCTGTTTATGAATATGTTGTATATCTTTTTATATGGGATTAATCAGCTTGATGGAGTAAACCATGAATCAATTAGAAAGCCTAAAACAGTTTACTACTATAGTAGCAGATAGTGGAGACATCGAATTAATCCGTCATTATACACCACAGGATACTACTACTAATCCTTCTTTAATCTTAAAAGCTACTAGCTTAAGTTATTACCAAAATATGCTTGAAGATGTATTAGCTTATGCTCGTAAGCAAAGTGGAAATCACAATGCTAAAATGCGAGCTGCTAGTGATAAACTAGCTGTTAATATAGGATTAGAAATACTCAAAATTATACCAGGACGTATATCAACTGAAATTGATGCACGCTTTTCATTTAATAGTGATATGTGCATAAATCATGCTCATAAAATAGTGAGCTTATATCAAGAACAAGGTATTAATAAATCCCGTGTACTAATAAAATTAGCCTCTACCTGGGAAGGTATTAAGGCTGCAGAAGAGCTAGAAAAAGCTGGTATAAATTGTAACCTAACTTTAATATTTTCATTTGCACAAGCTCGAGCTTGTGCTGAAGCTAATGTTTATCTAATTTCACCTTTTGTTGGTCGTATTTATGATTGGTATAATCAGCGTAAACTTTTAACAGAAGATTCTTATGATAGAGAAGATCCAGGCGTAAAATCAGTACATAAAATTTATGACTATTATAAGCAGCACCGCTATCAAACTATTGTTATGGGAGCTAGCTTTCGTAAAATTGATCAGATTTTAGCATTAGCAGGCTGTGACTATTTAACTATATCACCAGTTTTGCTAGAAAAATTACGTTCTAGCTATCAGCATGTAGAACGTCAACTATTTCCAGCAACTAAATTTTTTCATAAGCCAATACCACTTTCTGAATCACAATTCAGATGGGAACATAACCAAGACGCAATGGCAGTTGATCAATTAGCAGATGGGATACGTAAATTTGCGTTAGATCAGTATAACATAGAAAAAATTTTAGCAAAAAAATTGTAGTTTTGTGGAGTAATTATTCGATGATATCAAGAAAAGCGTTCGCTAACGCAATCCGTTTTTTAAGTATAGACGCTATACAGAAAGCTAATTCAGGACATCCAGGGGCACCTATGGGTATGGCTGATATCGCTGAAGTATTATGGCGTGACTATATGAATCATAATCCGACCAACCCTAACTGGTTTAATCGCGATCGCTTTGTTCTGTCTAATGGCCATAGTTCTATGCTATTATATAGCATCCTACATCTTACAGGATATAATCTATCTCTAAAAGAAATAGAAAATTTTCGTCAGCTAGACTCAAAAACACCTGGACATCCAGAATATGGATATACTGATGGCGTAGAAATATCTACTGGACCACTAGGTCAAGGTTTTGCTAATGCTGTAGGATTAGCTATCAGTGAACGTACTTTAGCAGCACAGTTTAATCGTCCAAAACATGAAATTATCAATCATTATACTTATGTATTTTTAGGTGATGGTTGTATGATGGAAGGTATTTCCCATGAAGCAGGTTCATTAGCAGGTATCATGAAACTGGGAAAATTAATTGCTTTTTACGATGATAATGGCATTTCTATCGACGGTAATATAAAAGGTTGGTTCTGTGATAATACTGCTACTAGATTTGAAGCTTATGGTTGGCACGTAATAAGCAATGTTGATGGACACGATAGTAATGCAATAAAAGCTAGTATAGAAAGTGCGAGAGCGGTTATTAATAAACCATCATTACTAATATGTAAAACTATTATTGCATTTGGTGCACCCAATAAAGCAGGTCATCATAGTACGCACGGTGCTCCGTTAGGAGAGCAGGAAATTACGCTTACTAGAAAAGCTCTTAATTGGCATGAGCCACCTTTCATTATTCCTTCTGATATCTATGATGGCTGGAATGCTAAAGAAGCTGGACAGCAAAAAGAAAGAACATGGAATAATAAGTTATCGTTATATCAGAAAGCTTATCCAGAATTAGCTAAAGAATTAAAACGTAGAATGACTGGTCATCTTCCAGAGAAATGGTGGGTAGAAAGCAAAAAAATTATAGAAGAGTTACAAAATAAACCCAAAAAAATTGCTAGTCGTAAAGCATCGCAAAAAGTTTTAGAAGCATTTGGTCCAATATTGCCAGAACTTATCGGAGGTTCAGCTGACTTAAGTCCCAGTAATTTAACCTTATGGTCTAGATCTATTTCTATTGTTGAGCATTTGGCAGGTAACTATATTCACTATGGTGTACGTGAATTTGGCATGACTGCTATTAGTAATGGTATTGCTCATCATGGAGGATTCCTTCCCTATACAGCAACTTTCTTAATTTTTGCTGAATATGCTCGTAATGCGGTACGGATGGCTGCAATGATGAAAACACGGCATATTATGGTTTATACTCATGATTCTATTGGTCTAGGTGAAGATGGTCCTACTCATCAACCAGTAGAACAACTAGCGAGCTTACGCATAACCCCTAATATGAGTACTTGGCGTCCTTGTGATCAAGTGGAAACCGCCGTTGCTTGGAAACAAGCAATAGAACGTAATGATGGTCCAACAGCACTAATTTTGTCTCGCCAAGATTTAGTTCAACAAGAACGTAGTGCGCAGCAATTAGCTAATATTGCTCGTGGAGGTTATATCTTAAAAAATTGTGTTGGATTACCGGAACTTATAATAATAGCTACTGGTTCTGAAGTTGAGCTAGCAGTAACTGCTTACCAGCGATTAACCTATGAAGGTAGGCAAGTACGTATAGTATCAATGCCTTCTACTGATATATTTGATCAACAGGATAAAGAATATCGCGAATTAGTATTACCAGCAACTGTAACCGCACGTATTGCTATAGAAGCAAGCATTGCTGATTATTGGTATAAGTACGTAGGGCTAGATGGGATAATTATCGGTATGACTACATTTGGTAAGTCAGCACCAGCAGAAGAATTATTTAACATATTTGGTTTTACCATTGATAACTTACTGAGTAAAGCACATATACTATTAACACGATAATTAAAAAATTAATAACTTTATTATGATTTATTTTTTATAAGAATGTAATTTTGTCTGTTCTAATTGTTTTATATAGTTATAAACAGCAATTTGTGCACGTATAGGAGACGGATTACCGCGTTTTACGTAGCTGTTACTCAGGTTAGCATTAATAGATCGAGCTTTTACAGTATCACTAAATAATAGTGATAGTATATCTAATACCTGCTTCTTAAGACGTTGATCTAAGAGTGGTACAGCTACTTCAATACGGTCATCAATATTACGCTGCATCCAGTCAGCAGATGATAAAAATACTGTCTGATCGCCACCGTTTTCAAAAACATAGACCCTATCATGCTCTAAATATTTATCAATAATGCTAATTACTCTGATATTATCACTTATTCCCGGTATTTCAGGAATCAATGAACACATTCCCCGGACTAAAATATTTATTTTTACCCCATTGCTAGATGCGACATATAGGCGATCTATTAGACCTTTATCGACTAAGTGATTTAATTTAAGCGTAATGCCTGCTTTTTTACCAGCTTGTGCATTTACCATCTCTTGATCAATTGTCTGATAAAGTATTTGACGTGCATTTTGTGGTGATACCATTAAATAATCAAAATGTACCGGTCGATATGGATTTTCAATAAAATTAAAAACCTGTCTTACATCTTTAGTAATGCGCGTATCAGAAGTAATAAGAGAATAATCTGTATATAGACTAGCAGTTTTCTCATTAAAGTTACCAGTACCAATATGAGCATAATAAACAATTTTGGTACCTTCACGTCTAGATATTAAAAATAACTTAGCATGTATTTTTAAACCAGGTATTGAGAAAATAACTTGTACCCCCGCTTCCGTTAGCTGCTTAGCCCAGCAAATATTAGCTTCTTCATCAAAACGTGCTTGTAGTTCAATTACTACTGTGACTTTTTTGCCATTGTATGCTGCATGAATCATGGCATCGATAATATGCGAGTGTTTAGCTACTCGGTAAATACTAATTTTAATTAAAAGAACATTTTTATCAAAAGAAGCCTGACGTAGAAGTTCTAACATATGGTTAAAGGTATGGTAAGGAAAATATAATAATATATCTTGCGTGCGGATTACCTCAAATACGTTACGGGACTGATCTAATCTGGTACTACGCACATATTGTTGCTTATATTTATTGATATAATAATTATTATTGCTCACAAAGTGCAAAATCATAAACTCTTTCAAATAATGATGATGCCAACTTGGAATAAAAGAATCATAAGAAGACATACCTAGTTTGTTTTTTAGCATTTCAACCATATGATTAGGCATATCTGTTTGATATATTAAGCACACAGGTGAGGATATTTGTCGATGTTTAATTCTTAATGAAATCAATTCAAGTAGACTATATTGAGCTTGATTTAAAATATTACATTGGGAGTCACGTGTAATTTGCATTGAGTAAGCATTAAGCTTATCATAGTCAAAGAGAACTGCGAATATATCATCTAAGCAATAACGTAATATATTATCTAATAGTATTATTTTCACATTTAATCTGTTTGATGAATCTGGTATTGGAATCAATCTTTTGGCCTTAAATGAAGGGATTTCGAGCAGTGCATAGCTAATATTTAAACCTTGAATAATCTCAACCACGAGATAAGTACAATTATCTTTCAAAATTAGCATTAAGTTAGTATTATTTTGGATAATAATTGGTTTAATATATGGTCGTAAGTTTTGTTTAAAATAATTACGTAACCAATTCTGATCAATAGGAGATAATTGTGTTTCATTGATTAGAGAAATATCATTCTGTATGGTTATCTCTGATAATAATTCATTGTATAAATAATTTAATTTATTTTCAGCATATATAACTTTATCCTGAATTGTTTTTAGCATGTAACTTGATGTTTTGCATATGCCTGTTACTTCTTTCCTTAAAATGCGGTGTTTGAGATTAGCAAATCTAACTTGGTAAAATTCATCGAGATTACTGTAATAAATACTAAGAAATCGCATACGTTCTGCTAATGAGTTATCACGATCAGCTACTTCTTGTAAAACTCGTTCATTAAAAGACAACCAGCTCAATTCTTTTTCGATATATAGCTTTTTCTTCATCATAATCATTTTACTCTATTCATCTATTTATGCTATGCACTATATACATCAATATCAAATTGCTAATACAATTAGATGCCTTATAACGTAAGCTATCTTAGTATTAAAAGATAAATAGTATTATAGTACTTAGCTTATGCCCTTAAAATTAAGAATGTTAATATAGTGATAAAAAGAGTTGAAAATATCGATTTAGCGTATAGTGAAAATAACTTAACTTAAAGTAAGCAAATTAGTATTGTAACCAGTAGGGGGTAGTTCTACACCATCTAAAAATACAGTATTTTCTTGTAGTACTATTCTACCCGCTAGTAACCAGCTAATAACTAGCGGATAGATTACGTGTTCCTTATTTTTTACTCTTTGTGCTAGAGTTATTTCGTTATCGTTAGATAAAATGGGAACGTGTGCCTGCAATATAACTGGACCACTATCTACTATATTTGTTACGAAATGCACTGAAGCTCCGTGTATAATATCACCATTTTGTAGTGCTTTACGGTGAGTATGCAAACCTGGATATAAAGGTAAGAGTGAAGGATGGATATTCAATAAACGCCCAGCGTAGCGATAAACAAATTCCGCTGATAAAATACGCATATAGCCAGCTAGAACTACAATATCAGGTTGATAATAATCAATTATTGCTGCCAACGCATAATCAAAGGACTTACTTCCAGTAAAATCATTAATATCTAAGGTATGTATAGGTATATTCATGTTTACTGCATATGCTAATCCTTGAGCATTGGCTTTATTGCTCAATACAGCGGTAATTTGTGCTGCTAACTTTTTTTGCTGACAGGCTTGAATTAACGCTTTTAGGTTAGTTCCTTGACCAGATATTAGTACTACAAGCCTTTTTATGAGCAAATTATTACCTGTTTATCACTTGTTTTTTGCTGAATTTCACCTATGACCCAAGCAGTTTCACCGAGTATAGATAGTATACTAAGTACCTTTTTTTTGCTACTTGCAGGAATAATAATCAGTATCCCAACTCCACAATTAAAAGTACGATACATTTCATAATTGCTAATATTTCCAGTCTGTTGTATCCAGCAGAAAATAGCTGGCCATTGCCAGCTATTTTCATAAATAATAGCTTGAGTATTAACTGGTAGAATCCGTGGTATATTTTCCCAAAAACCACCACCAGTAAGATGTATAATAGCATTTACTTGAGTCTGCTTTATTAGATCTAGTAGTGTTTTAACATATATACGCGTAGGAGTAAGTAAATGATCTGCTAGTAATTTTCCTTCTAACTGAATAGAATTAGGGTCAATATTATAGCATGATATAATTTTGCGTACTAGCGAATAACCGTTAGAATGTAGTCCACTAGATGCAAGGGCTAGCAAGGCATCACCATTTTGTATATTGCTACCGTCTATTATATTAGCTTTTTCAACAACTCCGATGCAAACACCAGCAATATCGTAGTCCTCACCTTGGTATATACCAGGCATTTCTGCTGTTTCACCACCAACTAGCGCACAACCAGATTGTTGGCAACCTTCAGCAATACTCTGTATAACTACTGTTGCTGTATCTATATCAAGTTTTCTCGTAGCATAATAGTCTAAAAAGAATAAAGGTTCAGCACCATTAACAACTAGATCATTAACGCACATAGCTACTAGATCGATCCCAATAGTATTAGATCGCTTGAGATCAATAGCTATGCGTAATTTAGTCCCAACACCATCGATGCTAGATACTAAAATAGGTTCATGGTACTTTTGTGGTAAAGCACATAATGCACTAAAGTTACCTAATTCATTCATAACTTCGGGACGTTTAGTTTTATGGACGATATTTTTTATGCGTTTAATAAATATATTACTAGCATCAATATCTACACCTGCATCTTTATAGTTCAAATATTTTTTGTTAATCATTTTAGGTAAAAATCTATTATTAATAGAAATTTGCACTGAATAAGTTTAATGGTGTTAGTTGTTCTTTTCGATAGAATAATATAAAAAATTATATTTTATAATGATGAATTAATCGATCTTATAATATTATTTATTTTAACATATCTGCAATTACATAAGGTAAGTTATATTTGATAACTAAATAGGATAAGGTATTAATTCAGTTAGTTATAAACTAAACAATAATGCTATAGCTCATATTAGATTTCAGAGAATTAAACTATGACTTTTATGCGGATTACTGTTTTAGCCAATTGCTAATTTTTATATGTAATCTAATTAATATTAGAAATTATTCTAATAGTTATAATATATATTAAGAAATTTTTATTTCGGCAAAAAAATTTTTTACTGTCACTTAAAATATACAACTCTGATTTTTAGCCTAATATATCTATAACTAAATTAACAAATACTCGTAACTGACTAAGTTAATATAAATTACATATAGTACTGAACCTAGTATTAAAAAGTATTTTTAGCATAATCTCTCAATAGAAATTTTTCTGTAGGAGTCAATTAATAGATGAAAAAATTAGCTGAGTTTTATCGTGGTAAAGCAAAAACAGTTTATCATACTAGTCACCCATCTTTTTTAATTCTAGAATTTCGTAATGATATTTCAATACTAGATGGTCAGTGTATTAAACAATTTGATCGTAAAGGCATGATTAATAATAAGTTTAATTTTTTTATTATGAATAAGTTAGCAGAGCTAGGCATACCTACACAAATAGAGCAGTTGTTATCTGATAATGAAACTTTAGTAAAGAAGCTAGATATGATTCCAGTTGAATGTGTGATACGTAATCGAGCTGCTGGTTCACTAGTAAGACGTTTAGGTATAGAGGAAGGACAGATTCTTAATCCCCCACTATTAGAATTATTTTTTAAAAATGACTCAATGCATGACCCAATAATTAACGCTTCATACTGTACAACTTTCAATTTGGTAAGTGATACTAATTTAGTAAGAATGCAACAACTGACTAAGCATGCTAATAATATATTAACAAAAATCTTTGATAAGAAAGGCATAATATTAGTGGATTTTAAACTTGAGTTTGGTTTATTTAACAACCAAATTATACTTGGTGACGAGTTTTCTCCAGACGTTAGTCGATTATGGGATAAGAAAACTTTGAAAAAAATGGATAAAGATCGTTTACGTCAAAACTTAGGCGGGGTTATTGAAGCATACGAAGAAGTTGCTATACGTATTGGTGTATCTTTAACTTAATTACAAATACTAATAGTATATATGTATTTAATTGCTCTTAATTGGTTCGTCATAATTTACTACTCAGTAATGTTGAAAATAAGCGAATATCTTTGATCAGTAAAAGATTAATTATATGATAACTAGTTATAACTAATACTTAGTGCTGTTTCAAAGCAATATAATTTTTTATTAAATAAACTAACTGATATTTTTTAATCCAGTAACTTAATTAAAAAATATCAGTTAGTTGTTCTTATAAATACCATTTGATTAACTATCTAATGGATAGAGCTTCATACAACTAGTACTAAAAATATTATTTAAGTATTTTAGCAACGAAAATTATGGACTAAATTAATTACGTCTTCTGCCGTTGGTTGGGTTAATGCTTCTTCAGCTAATAACTTAGCATCAGCAAAACTATTATGACGTATAATTTTTTTTATCCGTGGAATAGAAATAGCACTCATACTAAATTTATCTAGTCCCATACCTAATAATAATAATGTAGCACGTTCATCTCCTGCTAGTTCACCACACATACCGGTCCATTTTCCTTCGGAATGAGATGCATCGATAACTATCTTAATTAGCTTTAATACAGCCGGAGAAAAAGGATTATAAAGATGAGAAATTAACTTATTGCTACGATCAACTGCAAGAGTATATTGTGTTAGATCATTGGTCCCAATACTAAAAAAATCTACTTCTTTGGATAAATGATTTGCAATTAGAGCAGCAGCAGGCGTTTCTACCATGATACCAACTTTAATATTTTCATCAAACTTTTTATTTTCTTCATGCAATTGTTTTTTTAACATATCTAGCTCGTCTTTTAAAGTACGCACTTCTTCTACAGAAATAATCATTGGATACATAATATTTAACTTACCAAATGCAGAAGCGCGCAAAATAGCACGCAGCTGAGTATGTAATATTTCACGACGATCAAGGCTAATACGGATTGCTCTCCAACCTAAGAATGGGTTTTCTTCTTTTGGTAAATACATATAAGATAGGTTTTTATCGCCACCTATATCTAGAGTACGTGCTATCACAGAACTAGTAGTAGGTATTGACTGTACGACTGTTTTATAAATTATGAATTGTTCTTCTTCACTTGGAAGTGAATCACGATTCATAAATAAGTACTCAGTACGATAAAGACCAATCCCTTCTGCACCATTATGCTCTGCACTAGTAAATTCACGTATCGTTCCAATATTAGCACCAAGTTCTACTTGATGTCCGTCGATAGTAATTGCTGGTAGATCTTTAATCCTAGCTAACTCTTTTTTCTCAGTAATATGCTTGCTTTGCAATTGTTTTAATTGTTGAATAATGATTTTATCAGGATTAATATAAATTTTATTATTGATTGCATCAAGAATCAGATTATCACCACTTTTTACTATTGTAGTAATATTAGTAGTACCAACTATTGCTGGTATTTCTAATGAACGAGCCATAATAGAAGTATGTGATGTTTGTCCACCAAGATCGGTGATCAAACCTAATACCTTATCTAAGTTTAGCTGTGCAGTTTCTGATGGTGTAATATCTACAGCTACTAATATGACCTCTTGGTTAAGAGTACTCAAATCAATAATTGGGATATTAAGGATATTACGTAACAAACGCTTACCGATATCACGTACATCAGTTACACGTTCTTTAAGGTATTCATCCTTTAGCTTTTCTAATGCCTGAGCTTGGGTCTCAATCACTGAATATACAGCAGCATCAGCGCTAACAAGATCGGTCTTTATCATAGTAATGATATCATGCTCAAGTTCTTCATCTTCTAATAATGAAAGATGTCCTTCAAAGATTGCTTCTTGTTCTTTGCCAAAGGTAATACCTACTCTATTTTTAATAGCTTCTAACTGTACTGAAGCTTTGGCACGTGCTATAAAAAAACGTTCTATTTCTTGTTTTACCTGATTATTGGTAATTTTTTTGTGGTTGATGACAATATCATCTTCTTTTAACAGTAGCGCTTTACCAAAAGCAATACCCGGTGATGCTAATATACCTGAGATCATAACTTACCTACTAAACCTAATTAGTTACACACAATAGTGACTATTTTTTTTCTTATACAAGCTCAGCCATTAGTTTAACTAAATATTCTACGGCTTTTTGTTCGTCTTCACCTTGAGCAGCAATAGTAATCATAGTGCCCTGTGTTAGACCTAGAGTTTGTAGTTTAAACAGGCTTTTAGCGCTAACGCTTTTACCATTTAAGGTTACGGTAATTTCAGATTGAAAGCTTTTTGCTTTCTTCACAAACTGAGTAGCTGGTCTGGTATGTAAACCGTTGGGAGCGGTAATCATAACTTCTTGTTGGTACATTTTCTTTCCCCAACTTATTAGATGAGAGTGGAGTTTATTGTGAAAGATCTAGATTAGAACTAGTTTCGTCATAGCTCTTAAAATCATTCTTATTTTCTTTTTCTACATAAAATTAACATATCAACTATAAAAAAACACCCTAATGGGTGCTTTAAGCTATAGCTTAGTCATTTTTATTGAACTGCAGTAGAAATAAGTAGATCTGCAAATAGAGAGGTACTAAGATATCTTTCACCTGATGAGGGTAAGATTACAACGATATTTTTATTAGCTAAAGCTTTTTCTTCTTGTAATTTAAGTGCTGCCGCTACAGCCGCTCCAGAAGAAATACCAGCTAGTATACCTTCTTCTTCCATTAAACGTCGTGCGGTGCTCATTGCTTTCTGATTAGTTATTTTTTCTACGCGATCAATTATACTTAGATCTAAGTTATCGGGAATAAAACCTGCACCAATACCCTGAATTTTATGTGGTCCTGGTGTAAGTTCTTCGCCGGCAAGTGTTTGACTAATCACCGGTGAATCACTAGGTTCTACTGCTACTGCAATAATATTCTTGTTCCTCGTGCGCTTAAGATAACGAGCTACACCAGTAATAGTACCGCCAGTACCAACACCAGCAATAAAAATATCAACTTTTCCATCAGTATCAGCCCATATTTCAGGACCAGTAGTATACTCGTGAATTTGTGGATTAGCAGGATTGCTAAATTGCTGTAACATTAGATAACGTTTTGGATCATTAAAAACAATTTCTTCAGCTTTATTAATTGCACCTTTCATTCCTTTTTTACCGTTTGTTAGCACTAAATTAGCCCCTAAGGCTTTCAATAGTTTGCGACGCTCAATACTCATGGTTTCTGGCATAGTTAAAGTTAGTTTATATTGACGTGCTGCTGCTACATATGCGAGTGCAATACCGGTATTGCCACTAGTTGGTTCGACTAACTGAATACCAGGTTTGAGTATACCGCGTTTCTCAGCATCCCAGATCATATTAGCACCTATGCGACATTTAACACTGCAGCTAGGGTTGCGGTATTCAACTTTAGCTAAAATACGACCATTACCAATACGGTTTAAACGAACTAACGGGGTATTACCTATTGTCCGTGAATTATCTTCGTAAATGTTGCCCATAGCCAGTAAGTCCTATAGTTTTAATCAGGATATGAGAAAGACTGATTAAAAAGTATACACTTTCAGTTTCTATGTAAAAGTAAAATAATAATATATCGATATATAATTAAGATATAAGTTTTTAATAGTAGTATTGACTACATTAGTATTGACTAATTAGCGTTACTACTAAATTAGCAACAAAATATAAATAATATGTAGGATAAAATCCTAATGTAACTAATTTATTACTACTATGGTAGTGAGACCGAATCTAACAACTGAGATAGTAACAATGCAATATGGGCGTCAAATATTAATTTGTATAGGAATATTAACTGTAATAATTCTTTTATTATATGGTTTATTGAATAGCTATTGGGATCGTACGGTTACTTTTTGTAAAGTTCGATTCAATCAATTAAAAAATAAATTTATTAGTCAACCATTGTTATCAGATCATAAAGAAAATATAGCTGTTAGTCATATTTATAAAAATGATTTGTTTGAAAATAACGACATTGAGTATGATCCATTACTAAGTAAAAGAGAAGCAGACTCATACATAATACCATCTAATAATTTAGCATGTGATAATATTTCTGCGCATAAACATATTCCACTAAATAACCCCAAAGAAATAGTTCTCGTGCTACATGTGGCAGCCTATAATGGCACCGTTCTTTACGGAGATAGCTTATGGCAAAGTCTTTTGCAGACTGGCTTACAATTTGGTGAGATGAATATCTTTCATCGTCATCTTAATCCTACTGGCAGTGGGCCAGTACTATTTAGTTTAGCAAATATGATTAAGCCAGGTTGGTTTAGGTTTAATTCGAAGAACATAGCAACTTTTACTACTCCTGGAGTATCTATGTTCATGATAATTCCATCATATGGTGATGCTAATCACAACTTTAAACTAATGTTACAAGCAGCTCAGCAGATTGCCGATAATTGCGGTGGTGTTGTGTTAGATGAAGAGCATCATATGTTAACTCCACAAAAATTAGATATATATAAAGCCCGTATTCGTCATGTACTAAGTGCTAATAAGAGTACTTGACGTTTAGTTAAATAGTTGATCTTCTTAAATTATATAAATATTTGTGGTGAGTAGTTTTTATCTATGAAACAAATAGAACAATACATAGAGCAATTACGTCAACAGCTGCGTTATTGGAATTTTTTATATTATGCAAAAGATGCTCCAGAAGTATCTGATGTAGAATATGATTGGTTAATGATGAAACTGCGCGAACTAGAAAGACAATGGCCAGATCTAAAAACTGCAGATTCTCCTACACAACATATTGGTTATAAGGCACAAAGTAAGTTCCGTAAGGTAATCCATGAAGTTCCAATGCTATCACTAGATCACATATTTAACGATACTAGTTTCCTAGCTTTCGATCGTCGAATACGTAATAGACTTCAATATGGTAATAACTACCTTACCTATTGCTGTGAACTTAAGTTTGATGGAATAGCAGTTAGTTTGCTCTATAAGCATGGTAAATTAATAAGAGCAGCAACTCGTGGGGATGGTCATATAGGTGAGGATGTAACGGATAATATCCGTACTATATGTAGTATTCCGTTACAATTAAAAGATGATGGTCATATTCCACGATTAATTGAAATTCGTGGCGAAGTTATTATGTCTGAAGATGCTTTCCGACATTTAAATGAAACAGCAAAAAAAAATAAAAGTAAAAGATTTGCTAATCCTCGTAACGCAGCTGCCGGATCACTACGACAAGTAGATCCATCTATTACCGCAACAAGACTACTAAGTTTTTTTTGCTATGGAGTAGGACGAATAGATAGCAAGAAAATACCAGCCGCTCATTTGGAATTATTACAGCAATTTAAAATATGGGGCTTACCTGTAAGTAATTACCGACGATATTGTGTTGGTCATCAAGAAGTTCTTGATTTTTATAGTTATGTATCTAAGGTTAGATCAAAACTAGGTTTTAACATCGATGGTATCGTAATTAAGGTAAATGCTTTAGTGCAACAACAGCAACTAGGTTTTGTTGCTCGTGCTCCACGCTGGGCTATTGCTTATAAATTACCTGCTAATGAACAACTAACTGAAATACAAAATATAGATTTTCAGGTAGGTCGTACTGGAATTATTACACCAGTAGCAAGATTAAAACCTGTTTATATCTCTGGTGCTTATATTAGTAATGCTAGTTTACATAGTTTTGCTGAAATTAAACGCCTAGGATTAAGGATCGGTGATACAGTTGTAATTCGTCTTGCTGGTAATATTATACCTCAGATTGTTAATGTAGTAGTCTCAAAAAGATCCATAAAAACTAGTCCCGTTTTATATCCTCTATACTGTCCGGTATGTGGCTCTAAAGTTAAACAAAATAACAAAGAAAAAACTATTATTTGCACCGCAGGTATGATCTGCAGTGCACAACTCAAGGAAGCACTGAAACACTTTGTTTCTCGCCGCGCCATGAATATCTACGGTATGGGCGGGAAAATCATAGATCAATTAGTAGATCTAAAAATAATACAAAACCCAGTTGATTTATTCCGACTAAATCAAGATCAATTAACTTGTTTAAAAAATATGGGGCAAAAAAAAACAAAAAAGTTACTCGATGCTATCGAGTATGCGAAAAAAACTACTTTTGCACGTTTTCTGTATGCAATAGGTATTCGCGAAATAGGGGAGACAAAAGCTGCTTATTTAGCCGATTATTATAAACATATCGATGCTTTGATGGCAGCAGATATTGAATCATTAACTAAAATTCAAGATATAGGAATTATTGTAGCTACTAACGTACTTAACTTTTTCCATAATAAACATAATATCGCTATAATAGAAGAATTATGCAGTCCTAAAATTGGAATTAAATTTTTATCTACGCTAGAGAAAAATAATTATTTTTCTGGTAAAAATATAGTGTTTACTGGTACTTTAGCCTTCTTATCAAGGGAAGAAGCAATCGATATGCTAATAGCATTAGGAGCAAGGATTCGTAGTAGCGTATCTTCTAAAATAGATTTATTAATCGCGGGCAAAAATACTGGTTTTAAGCTAACTAAAGCTAAACAACTTCAGATTAAGATTATAGAAGAAGCTGAATTCTATCAAATTTTAGGTATACGTTAATACAATATTAATTAATAGCTAGTAAATTATAGTGAAGATCATTATAATTATGCATAAACAACATAATTAAGTTATATTTAGTCCCTAAATATAATAATGATTAAAACCAAATATGATTTGGGATCGTATTTTATTATCTATTTATTCCGAACTTACTATAAGTTTTTTGACGATCTACTGATAAACGATGAACCTTAAATTACATATAAAAACCTATGGTTGCCAGATGAATCAGTATGATTCATCCAAAATAGTTGACTTATTAAAGAATACCCATAAGTATCAATTAACAGATATAGCCGAAGAAGCTGATATTCTATTGCTCAATACCTGTTCAATTCGTGAAAAAGCTCAGGAAAAATTATTCCACCAATTAGGTCGTTGGCGAAGATTAAAAAAAATTAATCCTAATTTAATTATTGGTGTCGGAGGTTGTGTAGCTTCGCAAGAAGGATCTAATATACGCGAACGTGCGAATTATGTAGACATTATCTTTGGACCACAGACTTTACATCGTCTACCAGAGATGATTAATCATGTACGTATTACTCGTAGTCCAGTTATAGATATTAGTTTCCCTGAAATAGAAAAATTTGATTGTATGCCTAAACCTCAGGCAAAAGGTCCAACAGCTTTTGTTTCCATTATAGAAGGTTGTGACAAATACTGTAGCTATTGTGTAGTACCTTATACTCGTGGGATTGAAGTAAGCAGGCCATGCGAAGATATTTTATTAGAGATTAATAATCTCGCAGATCAGAATGTTCGTGAAATACATCTATTAGGACAAAATGTTAACGCCTATCGTGGTACGCGATACGGTGGAGGAACTTGCACATTTGCAGAATTATTGCGGCTGGTAGCAGCTATCAATGGTATTGATCGTATACGTTTTACCACTAGTCATCCAATTGAATTTACCGATGATCTTATTGATGTTTACCGAGATACTCCGGAACTAGTAAGCTTCGTTCATCTTCCAGTACAAAGTGGTTCAGACCGTATTTTAGCTTTGATGAAACGTGGTCATACTGTACTAGAATATAAGTCTATTATACGTAAATTATATGCAGTGAGACCGTCAATACAAATTAGTTCAGATTTTATTGTTGGTTTTCCAGGCGAAACAGAGGAAGATTTCAGGCAAACAATGAATCTTATATCAGAAGTAAATTTTGATATGAGTTTTAGCTTTATTTACTCTCCACGTCCAGGTACACCAGCGGCTAATATGGTTGACATAGTTAGTCAGGACGAAAAAAAGCAACGGCTATATATTCTGCAAGAATGTATTCGGAAACAAGCTATGAAATTTAGCCAAGCTATGAAAGGTACAGTCCAATGTATTTTAGTAGAAGGTACTTCACGTAAAAATATAATGCATCTATCAGGTCGAACTGAAAACAATCGTGTGGTCAATTTTATTGGCAATAATGGTATGATAGGACAATTCGTTAATGTGGAAATCATCGATGTTTATTCGAACTCATTACGAGGCGAATTGATATCTAATCAAGAAAAAAAATATACGCTTTCGGCGTAAATAAAATGGATGCTAAATTCTATCAAAGATAAACCATTAATGAGTAAAATTATTTTAGATTTACAAGTAGCTTGTGATCACCGGTGTAATTTACCATCGGAAGATCTGTTTATGTATTGGTTATATATGGTATTACCATTATTTCGCAAAAAAGCCGAAGTAACAATTCGTCTAGTAGATGAAGCAGAAAGTTATAATTTAAATAAGATTTATCGAGGACAAAATCATTCTACTAATGTGCTTTCTTTTCCTTTTAAGGCTCCATCGCCAGTAAAACTAGTATTACTAGGAGATATTATTATTTGCCGGCAAGTAGTGGAACGAGAAGCACAGGAGCAAAATAAAATACTTGAAGCTTATTGGGCACATATGGTGATTCATGGATCACTACATCTATTAGGATATGATCATTTTATAGAGCAAAATGCAAAAAAAATGGAGTATCTAGAAACTAAAATAATGCACAAGCTTGGTTATTTAAATCCTTATGAAACTGAAATAAGCTAACTAATTAACGAATAGTTTCTCTATAAAACCAAGCATAACATCACTATGTTATTTCTTTTACTTTTAAAAAAATACTGGACCCTAGTTCTGGCAATAATTACAGGTGCAAGTGGTACCTTAGCTTTTGCTCCGTATAATATTTGGCCAGCTGCTATTTTTTCCTTAACTGGTTTACTATTAATTACACTGAATTGTAGTGTACGACAGGCAGCATTCCTTGGTTTAATATGGGGTATTAGTCTATTTGGTACAGGTATTAAATGGATTTATATTAGTATTGCTCAGTTCGGTGATATGCACTATTTAGTAAATATAGCGCTAGTAGTCTTAGTATCAAGCTATCTAGCACTTTATCCAATGTTATTTACTAGTTTATTAGTAAAATTATGGCCACAAAATAGTTTATGGCGGCTAACAGTTAGTGCACCAGTTTTATGGTCTTTAACTGAATTTCTACGCGGTTGGGTACTTACGGGATTTCCCTGGCTACAGTTTGGATATAGTCAAATAGACGGTCCATTAAAGGGTTTAGCACCAATATTAGGTGTTGAAGCTATTACTTTCTTGCTAGTTATCATTAGTGGACTAATTACAAGCGCCATATCAAATAAGCGTATGCTACATGCACTCTGGGCAATAACTTTATTATTGTTCTTCTGGCCGTTATCTTTCTTACACTGGTATCAACCAAAGGAGCAAAGTTCTATAAAAGTAGCATTAGTACAAGGCAATATCACTCAATCTATAGATTGGGATATCAATCAAATACAACAAATAAAAAATATTTATTTAGAGTATACTCAAGCTTTACTTGGCCAAGCACAAATTGTTATTTGGCCAGAATCCGCTATTCCTGCTTATGAGAGTAATCAAAATAATTTCCTAGTGAAACTAGACCAACAATTACGACAACAAAATACTAGCCTAATTACTGGTATTATTGATAATCGTCCATCTTTAGATAGTAACCAATACTATAATAGCATAATAGTATTAGGGGAAGCTATTCCCTATAAATATGCTAGCAATAACCGGTATAATAAATACCATCTAGTACCATTTGGTGAAAGAATACCATTACCATCTATATTATTACCATTAGTAAAATTATGTAATTTGCCTATTTCATCTTTGAATCAGGGAAATTATCTACAACCGCCATTATTCGTAGCAGGGATGAAAATTATAGCTACTGTATGTTATGAGATAATTATTGGTAGTCAGGTTAGAGAGAATTTTCATTCTGATGCTGATTTTTTGCTAACTATTTCTAATGATGCCTGGTTTGGTGATTCTATTGGTCCATGGCAACATTTCCAGATGGCTCGTATGCGCTCACTAGAGTTAGGTAGACCATTATTACATAGTACTAATAATGGTATTACAGCAGTAGTAAACGCTGATGGTACAATACAAGCTCAGTTACCACAGTTTACCCGTCAAGTACTTAATGTTATGGTTACACCAACTCATGGTATTACTCCTTACGTTCGTGGAGGTTATTTTTTGCTTTGGATGATTAATATCATCATGGGATTAAGCGCTCTTATTTTAGGACGTCAATAAATCGTTAAATATTTTTACCGTAATACGCGCATTAAAGCATCATGATCTGTAATATTAACGATGATAATATCTTGCCAGCCTAATTTATGAGCAAGGATAGCTAAACGTTCACTTACTACTATTAATCTACATTGGATTAGTAAAAAATAGTGATAACTTTTGGGGATTAAAGTATAGAATTGTTGCAACATTTCACCACTAGTGATTACTAATGTATTTATCCCAAGCGATAGTAAGCGACGACCTTGTTCATTCCCATCATAAGGAATAGGGTATCGACGATAACATTCACAATCTTCCACTTTTACTCCTCGCTGTAGGAGCGTTTGTTTTAGTATTTTTCTTCCTCCATTACCACGTAATATTAGCGCACGCCGCCCATCGATAGAAGCAAGAGAAGGTAAATTTAGTAATCCTTCGCTAGTTTCACATTGGTGTGGATAGTTTACCGGTAAACCACTAAACTGATGTAATAGTAATCCGCTAGTACTACCAACAGTGAAATATCGTAGTCTTGCCGGCCAATTAATACTTTGCTGTAGTAACCAAGAATGAGCATATACAATAGCATGTTGTGATAAAATAAACAGCAAATCATCTTGACAAAGAGCCATAAAATGTCTTCCTAACATAGGGAGATCCATACCAGGTAAAAAGCGAATAAGCGGTAGATGCCAGGCTAATTTACCATAAGCGCGTAGTTTCTCTACGAGCTTCTCCCCCGCAGGAGAAGGTCGTGTAACTAAGATACTCATACATCACTCATGAATCAACTTGAAAAGCACGACAAAGAATGCTCTCTGCTCCTCGGTATAGAAGATCATTAGCTATACTTTGGCCAAGTATTTCGGCTTGAGATAGAGGTGCTCTTCCTTCGCTACGTATAATAAGAGAACCATCTGGTGAACCAACTAGAGCACGTAACCATATTTGGTCTCCCTCAATTTCAGCATAACTACCAATAGGTACTTGACATCCACCTGCAAGCTTAGCATTCATAGCACGTTCAGCACTTACTCTTAAAGCAGTAGCACTATGATGTAACGGGGCTAAAATAGAGAGTATATGTGTATCCTCTAGTCGATATTCAATACCAATTACGCCCTGACCAACTGCAGGTAATAATTCAGTCGGATCGATTATCATACGAATACGATGTGCTAAATCTAGACGTTTAAGTCCAGCTGCTGCTAAAATTAATGCATCATATTCACCTTTATCTAATTTTTCTAGCCTAGTACCAATATTACCGCGTAGATCACGCATAACCAAATCAGGACGACGTTCACGTAGTTGGCATTGTCGACGCATGCTAGAAGTCCCGACAACTGCACCAGTTGGTAGCAGATCTATACTAGCATAATGTGTGCTAATAAAAGCGTCACGTGGGTCTTCTCGTGCACATAGTACAGCTAATCCTATACCTTCTGGAAAAGATATTGTTATATCCTTCATGGAATGAACTGCTATATCAGCGCGACGTTCTAGCATTGCTTGTTCTAGTTCCTTAATAAATAGTCTTTTTCCTCCGGCTTTCATTAGCGGCTTATCTAGAATCAGATCACCGCTAGTAACTATTGGTACTAATTCTATTAACAAAGTTGGATAAAAGGATAACAGTTGATTACGCACATAGTTAGCTTGCCAAATTGCAAGCGGGCTTTGACGGGTTGCAATTTTCAATATGTTATTAAGCATAAAATAGTTAGTAACTTAACTAAAATAGTTAATGAAGTTAGATAATAATGTAATAGATATTGTTACTAATAATCTTAGCTATAAATTTCTTTTCTAGAAGAAGTAGTTGAGCAAAATATACTAGAACTGTTCTATTAACTTTGATCACGGAGAAAAGTTAAAGCATCGCTAAAAATATGATCGATATGCGCATGACGCTTGGTACAAAAAAGTTCACAAGCCGACTTGACCATTTTAATACTACCAGCCATATAAATATCATACATTTCTAAGTTATTATAGTCTTGCATAACGGCACTTAATACCGATCCAGTTCTACCTGTCCAGTTTTCATCAGGTAGTTCTATTACAGGAACAGCTGTTAATTGGGAATATTGTAGTAACAAATTTTCTAATTCACTTAAATAATATAAATTGTTTTTTGTTCTACCACCACTATAAATTACTACCATACGATGTGGTTGCTGCTTTAGCACAGTTAAGAGAATAGAACGTGCGTATGCAAATCCAGTACCAGAAGCAATTAACATAATAGGACGTTTCGTATCATCACGTAACCAAGCTGTTCCCTGCGGCATTTCAACTACAATTTTACTATTTTTTAAGAGAAAGTTTATAACTGTCATTGCACATAAATGTCGTTTAGAAACAGAAGCACTAATATGTAGTTCAATACAGTTTGTTTCTCTCGGAGTAGAAGCTATAGAAAATGGTATTTTCTTTTGTTCATTTATGATAATCATAAGATATTGACCAGCACGAAAATTACAAGTTACCTCTGGTATTAGCAGAATGCGGTAAATATTTGGTGTAATTTCATCTATAGATAATACCTTACAGGTTAGTGTTATCATATCTACTCTCTAGTAAAATTAGCATATTCAGTTATAATTCGATAGATAATATTTTTTATGAAATATTTGGTTATTTAACTTGATAGAAGAGCTACAGGTACTAGCTTAGTAGTAAAATTTTTAAATTAACATTCAATACTATTACTTACAGCTATCTTAGGAATTCTTCAAATTATTGTGCTTCAATAGCCATGCGTATTTTTTTCATAGCGTTCTTTTCTAATTGACGAATTCGCTCTGCTGATACACCGTACTTATTAGCTAAATCTTGCAAAGTACTCTTTTTGTTATCCAACCAACGAGCAGCAATAATATTTTTGCTACGTTCATCTAGTTTATCTAGCGCAATATTTAGCTTATCTGCTGCATGATACTCCCAGTTTTGTTCTTCAATGCGATCTGCAAAATCAGAACCTTTATCTTGTAAATAAAGTATTGGTGCCATCAAAAGCTTATCTGGTACTTCATCATTAGGTATAGGATCAAAAGCAATATCCTGTGCTGCCATGCGAGATTCCATCTCACGAACATCCTTACTGGTTACTCCTAGCTCTTTAGCAACCATTTCTACTTCTTCCTGATTAAACCAGCCTAAACGCTGCTTAATTTTACGTAGATTAAAGAATAATCTACGTTGTGCTTTAGTAGTAGCAACCTTAACAATACGCCAGTTACGTAATACATATTCATGTATTTCTGCTTTAATCCAGTGTACAGCAAAAGATACTAGGCGTACCCCAACTTCTGGGTTAAATTTTCTAACCGCTTTCATTAGACCAATATTACCTTCTTGAATTAAGTCCGCTTGAGGTAAATTATAACCTGAATAGGTACGTGCAATGTTAATAACAAAACGTAGGTGGGATAATATGAGTAACTTAGCTGCTTCTATATCACCTTGATAATGTAGTTTCTCAGCTAATTTAAGTTCTTCTTCTGCTGTAAGCATTGGATAAGCATTAGCTGCTTTCACATAGTCTTCTAGACTACCTTTTTTATCAATTATAACTAAAACAGACCTATCTTTAATCATTCAATACCTCTAGCAATATATTTTAGGTAGTAGTTAATTAGGTATAGAAAATTTCCGTAATGTTACAACGGTGTTATATTGCGCAAATATGGTCTGGTAGTAAACCAGGCAGCAATCCAACCTATCATTATGGATAGTAAAAAGATTAAAACTATTTCATCCCAACTAAGACCATATAGTATAAAGTTAATTCCAAACACAGTAGCAACTTTAGTAACCGCGAACTTTAATAGCAACTCTAGAGTTTTAGAAAAAATTATAGATAATAATACACCATATATTCCAAGTAATGCCCCATGTTTCAAAAAATGCCATAAGATAAAGTTATCAGCTGCACCGATAAACTTCATTACATTAATCTTATCACGTTGATTCAAAATACTAAGATGGATGCTATAGTTAATAACTAAAATAACAGTTATCATTATGAAAATAAAAATTATCGTTAATAATAGCCTGACTAGGCTAATTATTGCATCAATACGCGATAACCAGCTATCTTCCATCTGTACTTCATCAATGCCTTTATATCTAGCTAATTGATCTCGTAGCTGATATAATTTTTCATTACTCTTAATATTTCTTTTAGGTATAATAGTTACGACTAYAGGTAATGGATTATCCTCTAGAAGATTGATAGCACTGCTAAAACCAGACCAATTACGCAATTCTTCCATAGCTTCGGTTTTAGATAAATAACTTACCTGATCCACATAAGGTTCTTGTTTTAGCATATCTATTAGCTTCATAGCAGCATCTTCATCAAGTATATTATCAAGATACACAGTGAATTGTGGTGTAGGATAGCACTGTTTARCTATCTGATTAATATTTTTCCATATTAAGTAATATAAGCTAGGTAATGTTAATGAAATTGCTATTATGATTATAATTAATAAAGTTGTTATTGGCTTACGCCACATGTCTATCAGTGTGTTTAACCAAGCATAACGTAATTGTTCTTTCCAAGAATCAGCTTTTGTCTGATGTTGGTTTAATTGATAATTCTCCATATATCTATTATTAGTCGATTTATCCTTGCTGAAGATTTATAATGCGATCATATTTCCCGCTTATTAGTTTCATATTATGTGTAGCTATTATAATAGTAACTCCAAATCGATTAAATTCTTCGAATAAACGTAGGATACTATTAGATAAAACATCATCTAAATTGCGTGTTGGTTCATCTGCTAGTAAAACTACCGGCTTGTTAACTATAGCTCGAGCAATACATACTCGATGTTTTTCACTATTAGATAACTGCATAATAAAATTATCAGCTTTATCCAGTAAGCTTACTTTATCTAACGCAGCTGATATTCTACGACGGATATTCTTAATACTAGCGCCAGTTATTACTAGTGGTATTGCTACATTCTCATATACCGTGCGATTTAGCAATAGAGGATTATCTGGAAAAATTATCCCCATTTGACGCCTTAACAAAGATACTTCACTATGTTTAATTTGGGTAATATTTTTACCACAAAAAAATATATCCCCAGAATTTGGACGTTCAAGGCCACATATTAATTTTAATAATGTACTTTTTCCTGAACCAGAATTACCGTTAATAATAACTATTTCAGAAGAACGAATATGAAAATTCATGCTTTGAATAACTTGCCTTCCAATAAGATAGCTTTTACTGACTTGTTGAAAACAAATCATATGATTTTATTCCTATAGGGAAAAAATTGCTTCAACAAAAATATTAGAATTAAAGGCACGTAAATCACTAATCCTTTCTCCAATACTTATATATCGAATTGGTATCTTAAATTGATCAGCAATAGCAAAAATTACTCCGCCTTTAGCTGTGCCATCTAATTTTGTTAAAGTAATACCTGTAATTTTGATTGTTTTATTAAATAATAATGCTTGTTGAACTGCATTTTGTCCTGTACCAGCATCAATAGTTAACATAACCTCATGTGGTGCCTCAATATCAATTTTTTTCATTACTCGTACTATTTTTTTCAGCTCTTCCATGAGAGAAACGTTATTTTGTAATCTACCAGATGTATCAGCAATTAAAACATCAATACCACGTGCTTTAGCCGACTGAATAGAATCAAAAATAACAGATGCAGAATCAGCGCCAGTGTGCTGTGCCACTACGGGAATATTATTAAGTTCACCCCATGCTTGTAACTGTTCAACAGCAGCTGCACGGAATGTATCGCCTGCAGCTAACATTACGCTTTTTTTTTCTACCTGATATTGATGAGCTATTTTACCAATAGTAGTAGTTTTACCTGCACCATTGACACCTACCATAAGAATAATAAACGGTTTTTTGTTTTCTATTACTAGTGGTTTATTAACTAATGATAGAATAGCAGTCATATCTGCGCGTAATTTACTATACAGTGCATCAGTATTTTTTATTTTATTATGATCTACATATGTAATAAGACTATCGAGGATTTTTTTTGTAGTTTCGAAGCCTACATCTGCCATTAAAAGTTGAGTTTCGATTTGATCAAATAGATGGTTATCAATTTTGGTACTAGAAAATAATCTCATTAGTCCAGAGCTGAAATGATGACTAGTATTTACTAAACTACGTTTTAGCTTAGATAACCATCCATCACGAACTTTATTATTCTGATTATGATATTGTTGATTTATAGATACAGTATTAGGAGTAGCATAATTTGTTTCTATACTAGTTAACTGATTATTTATCCCATCAGATTTATCGAGATTTATATTGCTTTTGTGATCGTTACCATCAGAGCCCATATGCTCAATCCTTACCTAACCTAGTTATATTTAGTTATACATACATTGAACTATATATTGAGATATTATCACTTACTTATAAGTATATACAAAAGCAAATGAGAAGATAAAAAAGCAGGTAAATAAAGACTATTCTTTCTGTGAAATTTATCAAATTGTCGCAATCTATATCTAGCTTCTATGTTGCTGTCTGTTAATTATTGCTATTACGTAAACGGTAATAGTAAGGTAGCTGTTGTGTTGCTTGTGTGAAAAAGATATATTCCATCAAATAACAGCAAGATGGAATCTCGCATCTTGCTAATGGATCATCCGCAGAAATTGTACTTCTTGCATGTTAAGTATATTTTACGTAACATCATAAAAATATCAGGACAACGTAGACCTATATAAAATTTTATTTGCCGAATTAAAACCATCTATAATTAACATTAAGTATTTTATTTCCTCAAGGAAATAATAATTTTCTTATAATACAAAGATAAGTATAGCTGATCTATAGAAGAGAATTTTTAGGAAAATCTTTTAAAAAATAATAGATTTTTCTTTTCTATAAGTATACTTGTCGCAGATAATACCACTCAGTTCATGTCCCAACAACTACTTGCACACCTCTCCTATGCTACATTTGTTCGACGGCATGGATTTCCATACCGGTATAATGTTATTTTTACTTTTATTATTAGTACTATTTTATGAGGCTATTAATGGTTTTCATGATACTGCGAATGCAATAGCTACTGTTATTTATACTCGAGCCTTACGTTATCAATTAGCAGTTGCTATGTCTGGTTTATTTAATTTCCTTGGCGTGTTAATGGGTGGTCTAAGTGTAGCTTATACCATTGTTCATCTTTTACCGATTGATTTATTGCTTAATGTAAGTTCCGCACAGGGATTAGCAATGATTTTTTCTATGTTGTTAGCTGCAATTATTTGGAATTTAGGTACTTGGTATTTTGGCTTACCAGCTTCTAGTTTTCATACTCTTATTGGATCGATAATTGGCATTAGTCTAACAAATGCGCTTCTTATAGATAATTCAATAGTACTAGCTCTAAATCTTCCCAAATTAATGGAAATATTCCTATCGTTGTTGATTTCACCTTTAGTAGGGTTAACAATAGCTGGAACTATCGTTTTTCTGTTAAGGTACTATTGGAGCAATACAAAAAAACGCCGGCGTATTCATATGACACCAAAAGAAAGGGAGAAAAAAGACGGCAAACGCAAGCCACCATTTTGGACTCGTATTGCACTTATTTTATCTGCTGCAGGTGTTAGTTTTTCTCATGGTGCTAACGATGGTCAAAAAGGTATTGGCTTAATTATGCTAGTTCTAATTGGGGTAGCTCCGGCTGGTTTTGTAGTCAATATGAATGCTAGTAGCTATGATATTAGCCGTACCCGTGATGCCGTTCATCATTTACAGCAGTACTATACGCAGCACCAATGTAATTTCAATATAGCTAATGTTGTTATGCCTTTTCCACAACAGACGAATAAGGTTTGGAAGAGATATAAGAGTGAGGTACCTATATTACATGAAGTTGCTTGTGAGCTTTCACAAGCATTAATGCCAATACATAGTGCTTCACTACTACTGAGTAATTTAAATAGATATGACGAATTAAGTTCTGAGCAACGCTCTTACTTACGCCGATTACTCATGTGTCTATCAGACATAACTAATCAAATAGCGCAATTACAAGAAACTCCAACTATAGATCAACTTTTTTTAAAAAATCTACAACAAGATTTATTATATACTGTGGAATATGCGCCATTGTGGATCATTATAATAGTAGCTTTTGCATTAGCTCTTGGCACCATGGTTGGTTGGCGTAGAGTAGCAACTACTATTGGTGAGAAAATAGGTAAAAAAGATATGACCTATGCACAAGGTCTTTCGGCACAAATGACCGCTGCAGTATTCATTGGTATCGCCAGCTATACTGGTATGCCGGTATCTACGACCCACGTACTTTCATCAGCAGTTACTGGTACCATGCTAGTTGATGGTAATGGTATACATAGCAAAACTATTAAAAATATTATTATAGCCTGGATTTTAACCCTACCTGTTACTATTATCTTGGCCAGTGGGATATACAGGCTTATAATTAAATTTATTTAGCTTAACTTATTAGAGTTGATATCTTTATCTATATTACTAATATTACTAATACCGTAGTGGCGTAGCATAGCATCTAGCTGTGGTTTACGCCCTCTAAAACGTGTAAATAACACCATAGGATCTTCAGATCCCCCGCGTGAAAGAATATTATCTATAAAAGACTTACCCGTTTTTTGGTTAAAAATTCCTTCCTCCTCTAGACGCGACCAAGCATCAGCAGCGAGTACATTGGCCCATAAATAGCTATAATAACCAGCAGCATAACCCCCAGAAAATACATGGCTAAAAGTATTTGGAAAGCGTGTCCACTCAACGTTAGGTAATACTGATACTTGTTTTTTTACTTTAGCTAGTATTTCTAATACGTTTATTCCATCAGAAGGATGGAACAGATAATGCATATAAAAATCAAAAAGACTTAATTCTACTTGACGTAATAAACCTAATGCAGCTTGGTAATTTTTTACTTTTAATAATTTATTTATTATTGCTGTTGGTAAAGGTTTCTTAGTTTCATAATGGCCAGAAATTAAATGTAATGCTTCAGGTTGCCAGCAAAAATTTTCCATAAATTGACTAGGTAACTCTACTGCATCCCAAGGAACCCCATTAATACCAGATACTCCTGGAGTTTCTATGATAGTTAGCATATGATGTATGCCATGACCAAATTCATGAAATAATGTGGTAACTTCATTATGGGTTAATAATGAAGGTTTTCCATTAACAGGACGATGAAAATTACAGGTTAAATAAGCAACTGGTTTTTGTAACGTACCATCGGCTTTACGCATCATACTAATACATTCATCCATCCAAGCACCAGAACGTTTATTATCACGAATATATAAGTCTAAATAAAAACTACCACGTAGTTCTCCTAGTTCATCAAATACATCAAAAAAGCGAACATCTAAATGCCAAACATCAACATTTTTACGTTCTACTATTCTGATACCATAAACACGTTTTACTATTTCAAATAAACCACTCAGAACCTGTGATTCAGGAAAATAAGGACGTAATTGTTCATCATTGATAGAAAATAAGCTTTGTTTTTGTTTTTCACTATAATAAGCGATATCCCATGGTTCTAATTTATCATGATTGAATTTGGTTTTTGCAAATTTACATAACTGTGCTAGTTCTTGTTCTCCCTGAGCAAAAGCAAGTTTGGCGAGATTATGGAGAAAATCGAGTACTTCTTGAGGATCTCTTGCCATTTTAGTAACTAAGGATTGTTCCGCATAATTATTAAATCCAAGAATATTTGCTAATTCATTGCGTAACGATAGTATTTCTTGTATTATAGGTCCATTATCCCATTTGCCAGCATTTGGTCCTTGATCTGATGCACGTGTGTTATAAGCTCGGTATAATTCCTCACGTAAGATACTATTATCACAGTAAGTTATAACTAATAGATAACAAGGAATATCTAGGGTAAGTAACCAACCTTCCTGTGCGTGTAACTCAGCATTAGCACGAGCAGCAGCTAGTCCACTATCTGGTATTCCAGATAACAGATCTTTATTCGTAATCAGCTTATTCCATCCCATAGTAGCATCTAGTACGTTATTGCTATAATTTGACTCTAAATTAGATAGTCGAGCAATAATCTGTCCGTAACGCTGCTGTTTTTCTGTTATAAGGTTAATACCAGACAGCTTAAAAGAGCGTAATGTATTATCTAATGCCTGTTTTTGTGCTATGCTTAGCATTTTATATTCATCACTATCACTTAAACTACAATAAGCATTGTATAGGTCTTTATGTTGTCCTACCCAAGTGCTATATGCTGATAATAGCGTTATACTTTCTTCATAAGCAGCACGTATTTCAGGATTATTATTAACTGCATTTAAATGATTAACTGGCGACCAAACATGGCTTAAATAGTTATCAGCATCTGCTATTCGCTGACAAAGATTCTCCCAGTTAAAAGCAACAGAATGATTACCTGTTACTTGCTCAATAGTATTACGGCAATAGTCTAATGCTTCTTTAACAGCCGGGACTATATTTTCAGAACTGATAACAGAAAATAAAGGTAATAAAGGCGGGACAAAACAATAGTTCTTCATAGTAGGTATATTTTAATTTAGTATTTTAAGAGAAAGCGAATAAAATCAAGTTAATAAGATTTCTTATTATCGAAAGAAATTAATATCTAGCATCATTGACATTTGTGTTCATAGTAGCTTTACTAAGCATAACAAGCTTTAGTTTTCTTTTTTGCAATAAAATCAAGACTAATGATACTACACATCTTACCTTTTTGCTAGCGATACCACTTAGCCTATATTTTACCGTTAGATATCCAAATAGTAACTATTTTAGGGAAGAATAATGCTATAAACCACCATGAATTATTGAGAATTAAACTTCAATACTATTATTCCTAAATTACAAGGAATAAAGAAAAGAATTTGCACGATAATGAATCTAATTAAAATATTGGACTAGGAGAAACATACATCATGTTAGAATTATTCAAGGCTGTTGGCCTAGGCTTAATGGTTTTGTTGCCTTTAGCAAATCCATTAACAACCCTAGCATTATTTTTAAGCCTCAGTGAAAATATGACCGCTGAGGAACGTAATCAGCAGTCACTACTAACATCTTTTTATGTATTACTTATCATGATCGTAGTTTTTTATGCAGGTACTACAGTCATGAATGTATTTGGTATTTCCCTCCAAGGTTTACGTATTGCTGGTGGTCTTATTGTTTCATTTCTTGGATTTCGTATGTTATTTCCTGAGCAGAATGATGAAATTAAAAATAATAGCAATAAGATAAAAAATATTAACATAGCTTTTGTACCGCTAGCAATGCCTAGTACAACAGGGCCAGGCACTATCGCGATGATTATTAGTTGGGTATCTACTTTTAAACATGATGTATGTTTTTCACCTTGGATAACAAAGATTACACCAATTTTAGTATTTATTACGGTAAGCTTAATCGTATGGTGTGTACTACGTAGTTCTAGCATAATCATGCGTATTGTCGGCACTAATGGTATCAAGGTCATTTCACAACTAATGGGATTTTTACTGGTATGTATGGGAGTACAATTTATTATCAATGGTATCAAAGGCATTATTTACTAATGTAATATAGTATATAAACATAATATATTTCATAAAAATTTTAATTAAATTAATATGTTATTTACTATATATAAATTTTAATCTATTTAGTATTAGCTACTAATTTAATTAGATATTGCTAAATATCTGTTATTACAAAATGATTAAAATAATTTATGTAACAATTCAGGCTTTCTATTTTATAGAAAGCTTATATATAAATCTTTTTTAATAAAATAGATTATGTATCTATATTTCTCTAAACTAGAGAATTAGATTATGTTTTTTGGATTCCTAATTTATTTTCTAAATAGTGAATATTAGTACCACCATTTTGGAAGTTTTCATCATTAATAATTTTTAATTGTAGATCTATATTAGTTTTAATGCTATCTATAATTAGCTCTGTTAATGCATTTTTCATGCGCGAAATAGCTACATTCCTATTCTCGCCAAAACAAATTAGTTTCCCTATCATAGAGTCATAATAGGGTGGAACTGAGTAGCTTGCATAAATATGTGACTCCCAACGAACGCCAAAGCCACTTGGAGCATGAAAACGCGTAATCTTGCCAGGACTAGGCAAGAAAGTATTAGGATCTTCAGCGTTAATTCGGCACTCTACTGCATGACCCAATATATTTATTTTATCCTGAGTAATAGATAGTGGTTGACCTGATGCTATTAGTAACTGTTCTTTGATTATATCTATACCAGTGATCATTTCAGTTACCGGATGTTCAACTTGAATACGTGTATTCATTTCTATGAAAAAAAACTCACCTTTTTCATATAGAAACTCAAAAGTACCAGCACCACGATAGCCTATTTCAATACAAGCTTTCGCACAACGTTCTCCAATATAACGACGTAACTCATCAGTAATACCTGGTGCAGGCGCTTCTTCTAGAACTTTTTGGTGACGGCGCTGCATTGAGCAGTCACGATCGGCTAAATAAATTACGTTACCTTGATTATCTGCTAAAATCTGAATTTCGATGTGTCGAGGGTTCTCTAGATACTTCTCCATATAAACTATATCATTACTAAATACAGCTTTTGCTTCAGCACGGGTAATTCGAATAGAAGATTCCAGATCTTGATCGTTACACACAATACGCATACCACGCCCACCCCCACCTCCGGAAGCTTTAATTATGACAGGATAACCAATAAGTTTAGCAATAGCATGATTTTTATGCATATCTTCACTTACTGGTCCATCTGAACCTGGTATACAGGGTATACCATTTTTTTTCATGGTTTTAATTGCTGATACTTTGTCTCCCATAAGACGAATAGTTTCTGCCTTCGGACCAATAAAAATAAAACCAGAACGTTCAACTTGTTCTGCAAAATCAGCATTCTCAGATAAAAATCCATACCCTGGATGAATAGCTGTTGATCCCGTAATTTCTGCTGCTGAAATAATAGCAGGAATATTCAGATAACTTTTTATTGAAGGTGGAGGTCCAATACAAATTGTTTCATCTGCTAACAACACGTGTTTTAGATCTCGATCTATAGTTGAATGTACAGCCACAGTTTGAATATTTAGCTCCTTGCATGTCCTAAGAATACGTAATGCAATTTCACCACGGTTTGCAATGACAATTTTATCTAACATTTAGTGCCTCATTCGATGATCATTAGTGGTTCGTCGAATTCAACTGGTTGACCATCATCTATTAAAATAGCTTTAACTACTCCAGCTTTATCTGATTGAATTCTATTCATGATTTTCATCGCTTCAATAATGCACAGAGTATCACCTAAGTTAACATTTTTACCTACTTCTATGAAAGGTTTTGTTTCTGGGCTGGGTGTTCGATAGAAAATACCCACCATTGGTGAGCGTACTAGATATGTACTAATCGTTGGTACGGTTGTAGTTTCTATTGAATTGTCAGATACAGTTGTCCCTAATTGTTGTTGGGACATAGGAACATCAGTATGTATCATTGGGTAGGCTGATTGTACTGTAGAACGACTAATACGAACTGATTCTTCACCTTCGGAGATTTTTAACTCTGAAATGCTAGATTCTTCAATCAGTTCAATCAGTTTTTTGATCTTACGAATATCCATAAGTGAAGTTCCATACTCTAATTAATGAGATTTTGAGAGAAGTTTAACCGCTTTATGTAAAGCAAAGTGATATCCATCAATACCTAAACCGCAGATTACGCCAACGGCAATATCAGATAGATAAGAATAATGTCTAAATGGCTCCCGAGCATATATATTAGATAGATGAATCTCGATAAATGGGATATTAACCGATAAAAAAGCATCACGTAGGGCAATGCTAGTATGAGTAAATGCCGCAGGATTGATAAGGATAAAATCTATCTTACCACGAGCCTCATGTATATGATGAATAAGTATGTGCTCTGCATTAGACTGAAAATGGCAAAGTTTTACTTTAAGATTTGCTGCAATATGAATCAAATCTTTGACGATTTCCGTAAGTGTGGTATAGCCATACTTTGTTACTTCACGGTGACCTAGTAAATTTAAATTAGGGCCATTCAGAAGCAAAATATGGAACTTATCAGTAATTATACTACTATCTAGCTTCAATTGGCGACACCCCATAAAAGATACTAACATTAAAGTTCATCAAGCGTGATTAAATTACAGCTAACTTGAATACGGTATAATACCTATTTTAGGTAATATTTAGGTATAAATCTCTAGATCAGCATAGCGTTATTTTATAATTAATGTACTAGAGTATAAAAAATTCATTTGTTGAACTAATCTTTATCTCAAAGTATTGGCAATATTAATGTATCAATTTATGTGCTACCGTACAAAATACAATAGCTTTATATCTATATTATTGGCTAATTAATATTAATTAGTTAAGAACTACTAATAGTTTTTATCTATTATATAATAAAATAGTTATGCTTAATTATGAGTTAAGCATACTGCATCTTGTTTGAATGTTAGGATATAATTTATGCTGAAAAAATTTCGCGGGATATTTTCTAATGATTTATCAATTGATCTCGGTACTGCTAATACTCTCATTTATGCAAAAGGACAGGGTATTGTCCTGAATGCTCCCTCAGTCGTTGCGATTCGTCAAGATAGAGCAGGATCACCAAAGTACGTAGCAGCTGTTGGTCACGAAGCAAAACAGATGCTAGGACGTACCCCAGGTAATATTATAGCTATTCGGCCAATGAAAGATGGTGTAATTGCTGACTTTTTTATAACAGAGAAAATGTTACAGCACTTTATAAAACAAGTACACAGTAATAGTTTCATGCGTCCAAGTCCACGCGTGTTGGTTTGTGTTCCGGTAGGTGCAACTCAAGTAGAACGTCGTGCTATTCGTGAATCGGCTCAGGGTGCTGGAGCACGTGAGGTTTTTCTAATTGAAGAACCTATGGCTGCTGCGATAGGTGCTGGACTTCCAGTATTCGAAGCTACAGGATCAATGGTAGTTGATATTGGTGGTGGTACCACTGAAGTAGCAGTTATTTCACTAAATGGAGTAGTATATTCCTCTTCTGTACGTGTTGGTGGAGATCGCTTTGATGAAGCAATTATTAATTATGTACGCCGTAACTATGGTTCTCTTATTGGTGAAGCAACAGCGGAACGAATTAAGCATAGCATTGGTTCCGCTTATCCAGAAGATGAACTGCGAGATATTGAAGTACGAGGTCGTAATCTAGCCGAGGGGGTACCACGTGGTTTTAGTTTAAACTCCCATGAAATTTTAGAGGCTGTACAGGAACCACTAACCGGCATTATAAGTCCTGTTAGAGTAGCACTAGAACAATGTCCACCAGAGCTAGCATCAGATATTTCTGAACGTGGTATGGTATTAACTGGTGGTGGCGCACTACTACGTAACTTAGATCGTTTACTTATGGAAGAAACAGGGATTCCTGTTACAATAGCAGATGATCCATTGACTTGTGTTGCACGTGGTGGGGGTAAAGCATTGGAAATGAATGATTTACATGGTGGTGATTTATTTAGCGAAGAATAGCTACAATATTTAGTGAGTTTAATAACTAATTAATATGAACTGGAATCGAATAGTCTTATTTAAATATCGTTCTGTTATTAAACCTATTAGAGGTAATTCTATGTCATTGCGACTATATCTAGCTATGATAGTTGCTATCATATTAATCATAGTTGATAATAGACTAGATAGTTTTACTACTATTCGTATGTATATGGATACGGTGTTAAGTCCAATTTACTTGTTTACCAATAGTACAGTGCAAAAATTAGATAATTTATCAACAATATTTACAACAAATGCTAAGTTAAAGCAAGAAAATAGAGCTTTGCGTCAGGAGCTAATATTACAAAAGAGTAAACAATTATTACTAATGCATTATAAACAAGAAAATACTACTTTGCGGAAACTACTAATAGCTCCATTACATCATGATGAGCATACAATTCTGACAAAGGTAATTTCCCTACAAATAGATCCATATATTAATCAAATAGTTATTGATAAAGGATGGAATAATGGTATTTATATTGGACAGCCAGTAATAAGCGACCAAGGAATAGTAGGACAAGTAATTGCTACTAGCAAGTATACTAGTCGTATCTTGCTAATTTGTGATACATCCCATGCAATACCGATCCAAGTATTGCGTAATAATATACGTGGTATCTTAATAGGTAAAGGATGTAATGCAGATTTACAGATTGAATATTTACCTCAAGATCTAGAAAAGATCGATATTCATGTTGGAGACTTATTGGTTACTTCAGGCTTAGGAGGTAGATTTCCAGAAGGTTATCCAGTTGCTGTTGTTTCATCTGTAAAGTTAGATTTACCTCGTACTCATATGCTAATTAAAGCGAAACCTATTGCTACACTACAGCATTTACATTATCTACTATTACTCTGGAAAAATAAGTAAATTCTGCTATAATATAGCTAAATAAGTATCGTTTTATTAAGAAGTTCGTTAAATTTACTATGATAGGTATCATATATATTGGTACTACCTAATAAAAGTCATACTAAGTAGATCTAAGTGATAAACTAGTGATAAACAGAATAGCTACATCATGATTTATGACACGATTTTATCGTCAATATAACTGGGTTATATGGTTATTCTTTTTTTTTATTATCATCATATTACCAATCATACCATGTAACAAACCTATTAATTTATTTTGGCCATCTTGGCTCAATTTATTACTAATTTATTGGGTTATGGTGCGACAAAATCGAATACATGTGGGAATAGTATTTTTAATAAGTATTATTGTTGATTTGATACGAGGATCAAAATTAGGTATACATCCTCTATTAATTAGTATAATTATATATATAGTTTTTATAAAAATTAAATTTTTTCGGAATAAAAATATTTATCAACAAGTAATTATTATAATATTGGCTTCAGCAATTGCTAAATTCATAGTAAATATTACTAATTATTTATTACTAAGTAATTCATGGCAAACAGGAATTTTATCTAGTAGCATAGTAGATGGTATAGCATGGCCTTTAGTTTTATGTATTATGCGTAAAATCACAAGCTAAAAATATTGCGTGTTCTTTATATAAGAACTTTTATGCTACCTAAAAGTAGCAATTATTAATTTAATATTTTTTTGTCGTTGTAGGTGAACAAACAAATGGCTTTTCTAGTCCATCTTTCCATATAGGTTGTAGCCCAGCATGGATAAATGCTTGCGCTACTTCTTGCATAGAACGATTATCTGATGGTAAAAACTGTTCTAATTCCGGTTTTTCACTAGCATAACCACCTGGTTGTGTTTTTGAACCCGCACTGACACTATTTACTACGATTGGTACAATATGATCACGGAAATATGGAGACTCTCTAGTAGAAAGAGAAATTTCTACTTCAGGAGCAAATAAACGAAAGGCACACATAACTTGTAATAACTGAGCTTCATCAATTAAAGATGAAGGTATTACTCCTTGTCCAGGATAAGGACGAAGTCGGGGAAAAGAAAGAGAGTAGTTAATACGCCAATAGTGATTGCGTAAATAAAGTAGATGCCGGGCTACCATATAACAATCAGTGCGCCAGTCCTGCGAGAGTCCTATTAATACTCCTAAACCAATTTTATCTATACCAACACTAGCTATGCGATCAGGAGTTTCTAACCGCCAAAAAAAATCACGTTTTTTACCACGTAGATGATGAATCTGATAGGTTGGTAAATGATAAGTTTCTTGGTAAACTAAAATACTATTTAACCCTAGTGTCTTTAATTCAGCATACTCTTGTGATAAAAGAGGCTGTACTTCCATCATAATGTACGTAAAATATTTACGTACTTTTGGTACGTAACGACGGAAATATTCTATACCTACTTTATGTTTATGTTCTCCAGTGACGAGAAGTATATTATCAACATTTTGGGCACTAATTACTTCGCATTCTTGTATAATTTCTTGCTCATCAAGAATTTTACGTTGTATACGATTACTAATCGAGAAACCACAATAACTACATTCATTGGTACAAAAATTCGATAGATAAAGTGGTACAAAAAAGTTAACAGTATTACCGAAACGCTGACGCGTTAAATAACGCGCCCGCTGTGCTAGTGGTTCTAGATAATTTTTAGCTGATGGCGATAGCAACGCCATCATATCTTCTGTACTAGGACTATTAGTATTAAGGGCTCGTTCTACGTCTTGCTCACTCTTACTATGAATACGTAAACTAGCTGTATTCCAATCTATTTTTTGCCAACACTGACTAAAAGTTATCATTTACATACCTCGTAGTGTGATAAAAATTGTGTTAATGGACTAGTTGCACTAGCATATTTTCTACGTTCTGCTAAACCAGCCGACTTAGCTAAATCACCTGCTGCTAATGCTAGACTAAAAGCTCTAGCCATAGCAACAGGATCTAGTGCTACTGCAATTGCTGTATTAACTAACACAGCATCGGCACCCATTTCTAGTGCTTCTAACGCTTGACTAGGTGCTCCAATACCAGCATCAACCACTACTGGCACTTGTGTTTGTTCAATGATAATTTGTAAGAAATCTTTGGTTTTTAGCCCTTGGTTTGAGCCTATTGGTGATCCTAGTGGCATTACTGCAGCGCAACCTACTTCCTCAAGTCGGCGACATAATACTGGATCGGCACTACAATATGGTAGCACAACAAAACCATCCTTGACTAATTTACTCGCAGCTTTTAATGTTTCTACTGGATCTGGTAGTAAATATTGCATGTCAGGGTGAATTTCTAACTTAATCCAATTAGTACCAATTGCTTCGCGTGCTAGCCTAGCTACAAATAATGCTTCATCGGCGTCTTTAGCACCAGATGTGTTAGGTAATAGCTTAACACCTGCTGTCCGTAACGTAGGTAGTATAGCATCATTACCTCCCTTTATATCTACTCTACGCATTGCTAATGTTACTAGCTCACTACCAGCTGCAGTAATAGCCTGTAACATTATTTCTTTTGTTGTAAATTTTCCTGTACCCATTAACAACCTTGAACGAAAAGAAATATCCGCAAGAGTAAACATTTTTTATCCTCCAGCAATAGCCTGGAATAGTAAGATATCGTCTCCATCTTGTACCTGATATTCTAGCCAGTTAGAACTAGTAATAATTGTATTATTAACTGCAAGTGCAGAACCAGAAATCTCTATATTAAGCTGCTTAAGTAACGTTATTAAAGTTAAGGGTGTAGCTAGCTCAATTGGCCGATCATTAAAAATAATAGTCATTATAGTTTTCCTATATTACTACTGGTATGATTAGCGCAGATTAGACAATGCTGATTAATACTTAAAGCTAATACGCGCAACTGAAGTTTTTTACCATTAAATAACAATAGTTTGCCGACTGTTTCCATCGGTAAACCACAAATTAATTTTATTGCCTCTAAAGCTTGTATGGTTCCCATAATACCAACTACTGGACCAAGAATACCGATAGTACGACAATTATGTTCTTTCTCTTGTATAGATGGAAATAAACACGCATAACAACCGCTACTAAAAGGTGGGGTTAAAACTATTAGTTGTCCGCTAAAACCAACAGCACTAGCACTAATTAGCGGTATGCTACAACGTACACAAGCAGCATTGATGGCATGACGTGTCAACATATTATCGCTACAATCTAGTACAATGTTGGCACGTTTTACTTGCATATCTAACCAAGTAGAGTTTTGTAGTCTCCTAATTAGAGGAATATAATGTACTTGCGGATTAAGTGCTGTGAGGTTTTGTTGTGCAACCTTTGCTTTTAGTTCTCCAATGTCTCTAGTACGATAGAGAATTTGTCGCTGTAAATTAGTAATATGGATATTATCATAATCTGCTAACAATAAGGTACCAACACCAGCCGCAGCAAGATACATTGATGCTGGTGAGCCTAACCCGCCTAAGCCTACTAGTAGTACAGTAGCTGCTTCCAACTGTTTTTGTCCAGTAGTACCAATATCTTCTAGTAAAAGCTGGCGGCTATAACGCAAAAAATCTTGATCGTTAAGCATAAATAGATTGCCAATGCTTAATTTTGTTCAGTATATTGATGGTAGCTTTATGCCAATCAGGTGCTCGTGTTATTGCACTTACTACAGCGATACTACCAACACCGCATTCTAAAACTGAATCAATTTTAGTAGCACTAATTCCACCTATAGCTACCGTAGGTAAATTTCTAGATTTAGTTACTAGCTTACGTAAGTTTTTTAATCCTTGTGGACGCGAATGCATAATTTTAGTAGTAGTAGGGAAAATATGACCTAGTGCAATGTAAGAAGGACCATATGTTATTGCACGCATTAACTCTTCTTCATTATGAGTTGATATTCCCCAGAATAATCCTGCGTGATTAATAGCATGAATATCAGCTTTATTAATATCTTCTTGCCCAAGATGTACACCATATGCACTATGGCGGATAGCTAGACGCCAGTAGTCATTGATAAATACCCGTGCGTTATATCGTCTTCCAAGTACAATAGCAGCTTCAATATCTGGCTCAACTTCAGCTTCACTCTTATCTTTAATTCTTAATTGTATGGTAGTGATTCCTAGATCTAGCATACGTACTAACCATACCAACGAATCAATAATAGGATAGAGACCAAGTCGATTAGGTAAATCTAAATATTTATCGGTCAGCATTTTTAATACCGCTATTATCTAATTTATTCATGAAACTATTACTAATAGTTTTTATATTTTTCATATTAGTGTAATTACGTATTTTTTTTGATAGCTTCATAGAACAAAACTTAGGACCACACATCGAGCAAAAATTTGCTAATTTTCCTGCTGTTTGCGGTATAGTTTCATCGTGATACATACGCGCCGTAAAAGGATCTAAAGCTAAGTTAAATTGATCTTCCCAGCGAAATTCGAAACGAGCTTTTGACATAGCATTATCACGTATTTGAGCACCAGGATGTCCTTTAGCTAGATCTGCAGCATGTGCGGCAATTTTATAGGCAATTAAACCCTGTTTTACGTCTTCCTTATTAGGTAAACCTAGATGCTCTTTAGGAGTTACATAGCACAGCATAGCACATCCAAACCAGCCTATTAGTGCGGCACCAATACCTGAAGTAAAGTGGTCATAACCAGGAGCAATATCTGTTGTGAGTGGTCCGAGAGTGTAGAATGGTGCTTCGTGGCAATATTTAAGTTGATCAGTCATATTACGCTCAATCATATGTAGTGGAATATGACCAGGTCCTTCGATCATTACTTGCACATCATATTCCCAGGCAATTTTAGTTAATTCGCCTAGTGTATGTAACTCAGAAAATTGTGCTTCATCATTAGCATCTTGTACGGAACCGGGTCTTAGACCATCTCCAAGAGATAGAGCAATATCATAAGCAGCACAAAGCTTGCAAATTTCACTAAAATGCTCATAAAGGAAGTTTTCCTGATTATGTACTAAACTCCATTGAGCCATAATAGAGCCACCACGCGATACGATACCAGTTAACCTACTAGCTGTTAGTAGAACATAACGTTTTAATACGCCAGCATGAATCGTAAAATAATCTACTCCTTGGTTAGCTTGTTCTAATAATGTCTCGTAGAAAATATCCCAATTAAGATTTTCTATGACTCCATTTACTTTTTCTAACGCTTGATAGATAGGTACAGTACCTATAGGTACTGGGCTATTACGTAATATCCATTCTCTAGTTTCGTGAATATAACTACCAGTAGATAAGTCCATGACTGTATCAGCTCCCCAACGAGTAGCCCATACTAACTTTTCGACTTCTTCCTCAATAGAAGATGTTACTGCTGAGTTACCAATATTTGCATTTACTTTTACGAGAAAATTACGGCCAATGATCATTGGCTCAGATTCTGGATGATTAATATTACTAGGTATAATAGCACGTCCTGCTGCTACTTCCTGCCGGACAAATTCTGCTGTAATATGATCAGCTTTTTTAGCACCAAAGTTAGAACCTAAATGCTGCTGATGTAGCACGTTGCTACTAATACGTTCTCGGCCCATATTTTCACGTAAAGCTATAAACTCCATTTCTGGCGTTATGATACCGGCACGTGCGTAATGTAATTGTGTAATACAGCGTCCATAGCTAGCTCGGCGTGGATTATAGTTAGTAGTAAAACTTAACTGTTTATCTGAACTCTGACGATCGTTATTATTATTACTTATTGGCTCACTATCTTGTCGTGCAAGAATCCATATCTCGCGTAACCGGTTAAGACCTGTACGTACGTTAATTGCTATAGTAGGATCACCGTAAGGACCTGAAGTATCATAAACTGGTATAGGTTGATTATCCTCATAATGTTCACCGTTTTTACCGATCAATGTAGGATGTAGCTTAATTTCACGCATTGGTACATGTACTGAAGGTGTTTTACCTTGTAAATATATCCTTCTTGAGTTAGGAAAATAGCTACTACCTGTTAAGCTATCCATAAAAGCCTGTGCTTTTGCACGGCTCACTCGGCGTGAAGCAGGTATTGATGATCTTGACATAAAAAATTCCTCTATATTACTATTGCCAATATATGCTTAGTCTTAAGTGATATAGTTACATCATTGATCTCAACATCTAACTTAAAGAGAATAAAATTATTTATACTTAACATTAATTTTATTTAAATTAATGTATGAAAATTAGTTAGAGTGGTCATGAATGATAGTAAAAGCGTCTAACATATTTCATGAGCGCTAAAGCTAATTAGATTGATAAACTATACAATCTAATATGTAAATTCATCATATTACTGTTGATAAAGAGTAATATGAACCTATCAACTCAAAGCTAATATTTTCTAGATTGCCAGTGAATATTTGATAGTGCAACTAAAATGCAATATTAAATTTATTTATTAATAATAAGTTATTATTACTTAATAATATATATGCTTTAATTTTATTAAAATTTGCTATTACTAATATTAGTAGTTATCTAATTATTATTGATATATAAAAGCATTATATGTATTCATCTACATTGTAATAATGTTTTATTACTCAACTATTGGCAGCTAGGGAGTAGTTATGTACTAGTAAGTATTTAGTTACGCATAATCTATGTTTATCTATCAAGTTGGTGGGAGGCGCAATATAAGATATTAATAATAGCACTAAAACTATTATTAGAAATAACAATTATTATGCTAACTAGCAATATAACTATTATTTATAAAAAATAAATAAAGTTTTACAGTGTATAATTTCATTTTTAGCGTAAAAATACGTTGTACTAGATGCTTAGTAAGCAATAAAAATGTAAGGATAAGATATGAATAAAACTCAACTTATTGATGTTATTTCGGATAAAGCAGATCTTTCTAAAGCACAGGCTAAGTCAGCATTAGAATCTACCTTAGCAGCAATTACGGAATCTTTAAGAGGAGGAGATACCGTACAATTAGTTGGTTTTGGTACTTTTAAGATTAATCATCGTAGCGAGCGTATTGGCCGTAATCCACAAACTGGCAAAGAGATAAAAATAGCTGCTGTGAATGTACCTACATTTATTTCAGGTAAAACATTAAGGAAAGCAGTAAAGTCAACAGATTCATAAAAAAGAGGGGAAATTTTCCTCTCTTTTGAGAAAGAAAAGATTAAAGATTGATGCTATATTTAGTTGTTTATTAGGTTACTTTAATTAAAGTGAATATTAAAATGAATAAGAAAATAAAATTAACCATTATTTTTTTTCTCTTCTGTTTTATCTTTACTTCATATAGTATGATAGAAAGGGATATTGAAGTTGGTTTTTCTCCTGGAATAACAGCTAAATATATAATTCTTAATGCTATATTAAATGCAGAAAAATCTCTTGATATTGCTGCATATTCATTTACTAATAAAATAATAACATTAGCTATTATTCATGCACATCAACGTGGAGTTAAAGTACGAATCATCGCTGATAAAAAATCAAATCATAATAAACGTACAGCTATATACCATTTAATCAATCATAAAGTACCAATTAGGTTAATTAGTCATTACTCAATTATGCATAATAAATTCATTATTGTAGATAATAAGTCTGTGCAAACAGGATCATTTAACTATACACAGAACGCAGAATCTAATAATGCGGAAAATGTCATATTTATAAAAAATAAGCCATATATTGCTAACCAATACACTAAAGAATTTAATCGACTATGGGTCGAATCAATCTCAGAAATAACAGAAAATACATAAAATACTAAGAGAAATATATCAAATGTTTATTTTCATTATCTTGATTATTATTGCTTTATTTTTGACTGCCATAGCTAGTATAAAAATTGTACCACAAGGTTACCAATGGACTGTAGAAAGGTTTGGTCGTTATACCTGTTTGCTCATGCCAGGTTTAAACATTATTTTGCCATTAATTGATCGTATCGGTAGAAAAATTAATGTTATGGAACAGTTACTCGAGATTCCATCACAAGAAATTATCTCTAAAGATAATGCTAATGTAACTATTGATGCAGTTTGTTTTATTCAAGTAGTTGATGCCGCACGTGCCGCTTATGAAGTTAGTAATTTAGATCGAGCTATTACTAACCTAACTATGACAAATATACGTACTGTGTTAGGCTCAATGGAATTAGATGAAATGCTTTCACAACGGGATAATATCAATAGTCGCTTATTACATATAGTAGATGAAGCAACAAACTCTTGGGGTATCAAGATAACACGGATTGAAATTCGTGATGTACGTCCACCAGCTGAATTAGTAGCTTCGATGAATGCTCAAATGAAAGCAGAAAGAACAAAACGTGCTGAAATATTAGAATCAGAAGGAGTTAGACAAGCAGCTATTTTAAAAGCTGAAGGAGAAAAACAAGCACAAATTCTTAAAGCAGAAGGTCAAAGACAATCAGCATTTTTAGAAGCGGAAGCTCGTGAACGTGCAGCAGAAGCTGAAGCACATGCTACTAAAATTGTTTCACAAGCTATTGCAAATGGTAATATTCAAGCTATTAGTTATTTTGTAGCTCAGAAATATACTGATGCTTTGCAAGCTATTGGTGCATCCGAAAATAGCAAAATTGTAATGATGCCATTAGAGGCAAGTAATTTTATAGGTACTATTGGTAGTATAGTAGAATTAATTAAAAAGGGTAAACAATAACCAAATAATTAAGTAACCATAATGTAATTGTGTATTTTAACTTCCTATATTATATAGGTATAATAAAAAATTATTTTTTACTATTATAAGTATTTTATTTCCTAAGGAGAAAAAATATGGCTTATCGTTCCCTATCTTTGATTCCTGCACTAAGCAATAATTTGTTGTCTGATAGATTTACCCAAATGGATAATCTATTTAGTCGGCTAACCGGAGAAAAACCGCTAGTAGATACCCCAGCATATAATCTCATACAAAAAGATAAAGAACATTACGAACTCACAATTAGTGTCCCAGGTTATACACAGGAAGAGCTAGATATTTCTGTACTGAATAACCAGCTTACTATTAGTGGAAAACAAGAACAGCAATCTTCTGATGAACATGAAAAAACCGAGATTAAATGGTTACATCATGGAATAACAAAGCAATCTTTTGCACTTAGTTTTAATTTAGAGCATAGGATTAATATCCAGAAAGCCAATTTAGATAATGGTCTACTAATCCTACAATTTAATTACTATATTCCTGAAGAAGAAAAACCTAAAAAAATTGCTATTAAGGTACAAAAAGAATCAGCTACACTTATCAAGTAATTTTTTAACAAAAATAAAACGCCTCAATGAAATTGAGATTACTGAGGCGTTTTATACTATGTAAGTATTTTTTGACCTTGATTAAAATGCTTAATAAAAGAAGAGTATACTAGGTTTTAAATCTAGTACCAATGTCTCGCCTGTAGAAACTATCTGGCCATGATATTAAATCGGCTATTCGATAAGCATTAACTTTAGCTTCTTCTAAAGTCGAACCTAATGCAGTAACACATAAAACACGACCACTTTGAGTAATAATTTTACCTTTTGTTAAGCTCGTTCCAGCATGAAAAATCTTTTGTTCTTGATTATTTTGAATATTATGTAGGCCATATATTTCATCCCCAATACGGTAATGATGAGGATAACCACCTGATGCTAGCACTATACTTAGTGCTGATTTTTTTGTCCATATTGCTTTTTCTTGATTTAATTTGCCTTTAATAGCTGCTAAACAATGAGCAACTAAGTCGGAACGCATACGTAACATAATCGTTTGTGTTTCCGGATCACCTAAACGACAATTAAACTCAAGTACTTTTGGCTGTCCATCTGGTGTAATTATTAACCCCGCATAAAGAAAACCAGTATAAAGATTATCTTCTGATGCCATACCTTGGATTGTAGGATATATTACCTGGTTAAGTATTATTTGATACAATTGATCAGTAATTGCTGGTACTGGAGAATAAGCACCCATACCGCCAGTATTAGGTCCTGTATTGTTTTCTCCTACTCGTTTATAATCTTGGCTAGTAGCCATTGGTAAAATATTATTACCATCTACCATCACCATAAAGCTAACTTCTTCACCACGGAGGTATTCTTCGATAAGAATACTATTATTAGCTTTACCAAAGCTATGCTTAGTGAGCATATACTTAATGGCAGATTCTGCTTCTGCTTGTGTAAAGGCAACTATTACTCCCTTACCAGCTGCTAATCCATTTGCTTTAATTACAAGAGGTGTACCTTGTTGTTTAACGTAAGCTATTGCAGGACTAATTTCTGTAAAATGTTGATAAAATCCAGTTGGGATACGATGACGAGTAAGAAAATTTTTCGCAAAAATCTTCGAACCTTCTAACTGTGCTGCAGCTTTAGTAGGGCCGAATATCCTGAGCCCAGCAGTTTGAAAAATGTCTACGATACCTTCTACCAATAATGTTTCTGGACCAACGATAGTTAAACCTATATCATGCTGTTTTGCAAACTCTACTAGTTTTGGAATCTCAGTTGAGAGGTCAATATTTTCTAATGAAGCCTCAAGATCAGTGCCAGCGTTACCAGGAGCAACAAATACTTTATTTACTAAATTAGAGTTTGCCACCTTCCATGCTAAAGCATGTTCACGTCCGCCATTACCAATAATTAAAATATTCATTACTTGGCTCCTATCTTTATTTAGTGGCGAAAATGACGAATATTAGTAAATATCATAGCTATATTATGTTCATTAGCAGCTGTAATTACTTCTTGATCACGAATAGACCCACCAGGCTGAATTACACAGCTAACACCAACTTTAGCTGCTGAATCTAATCCATCCCGAAAAGGAAAGAACGCATCAGAAGCCATTGTTGATCCACGTATATTAAGTTTGTTGTCTATAGCTTTTATGCTCGCAATTTTAGCAGAGTCTATACGGCTCATTTGACCAGCACCAATACCAATGGTGCGTTGATTTCTAGCATAAACAATTGCATTTGATTTAACAAATTTGACTACTTTCCAGCAGAAAAGTGCATCTTGTATCTCCATAGTAGTCGGTTGACGTTGGCTTACTATACGTAAATCATGTAAGTTTATCATAACTAAATCGCGTTCCTGTACTAATAACCCACCATTCACTTGTCTAAAATTTAGATTAGGTATCGGTTTATTCCATTGTCCACTGCTCAACACTCTTATATTTTTTTTCTTAGCTAGTATTAATAGAGCTTCTTGATCTACTGTTGGTGCAATAATTACTTCTATGAACTGACGAGCAATAATCTCCTGAGCAGTGCATAAATCTAATGATCTATTAAAAGCGATTACTCCTCCAAAAGCTGAGGTAGGGTCAGTTTCATAAGCACGTTGATAGGCAACTAATATTGTTTTGCCCATTGCCACACTACACGGATTAATGTGTTTAACAATTACGCAAGCTGGTTCACTAAATTCTTTCACACACTCTAATGCTGCATCAGCATCAGCTATATTATTATAAGAAAGGGCTCTCCCTTGTAGCTGCTTTGTAGTGGCAATTGATTTTTCTTTATTTCTAGTATCAAGATAAAATGCTGCTAATTGATGTTGATTTTCGCCATAACGCATATCTTGTTTCTTAACAAAGTTAATATTCAAGATAGGTGGAAATATACTAGAACACTTACTACTATCAGTATATACCTGGCTTGTAAAATAGTCTTTGATCTGACTATCATAAGTAGCAGTATGTTGAAATGCCTTAATCGCTAAATTTAAACGTGTTTCTAAGGAAACAGCACCATTATTACAATCTATTTCATTAATAATAGAGATATAGTCATTAATACTGACTACAACTACTACATTGCTATAGTTTTTAGCTGCAGAACGCAAAAGAGCTGTACCACCGATATCAATATTTTCTACTACTTTTTCATGGTTACATGTTGCAGATGCTACTACTTCAGCGAACGGATAGAGATTAACTACAACCATATCAATGTGCTCAATTTTATACTGTTGCATGATAGTATCATCGATATTACGACGGGCTAGGATACCACCATGTATTTTAGGATGTAATGTTTTTACTCTGCCATCCATTATTTCTGGGAATCCTGTGTAATTAGATACTTCTGTAACATGTATTCCAGCGTTTACCAGTAATCGTGCTGTTCCGTTAGTAGATATAAGCTGAACACCTCTTTTTAATAATGATTTTGCTAATTCACAAATATTTGTTTTATCTGAAACACTAAGTAAAGCACGGCGAATAATAATCGGTCTTTGCATAGTCAATTATTCCTAGATCAATTAACATATAATAATATGATATTCTTATGATTTTTTTATTGTTCTATGATATGAATTAACATTTTTACCTCGTGATCTAAAATAATTAGCTAACTGTTCAGCTATATATACCGAACGGTGTTTACCCCCCCGTGCAACCTATTGCGACTGTAAGATAACTACGATTATTAATCTCTAGCATTGGTAGCCAATGTTCTAGATAACGACAAGTTTCATTAATAAAATTATGTACTTCAACATGTCGATTGAGGAATCTTACAACAGGTTGGTCTAGACCAATCATTTTTCTTAATTTAGGTTCCCAGTAGGGATTAGGCAAAAAACGTACGTCAAAAACGTAGTCCGCATCAATAGGAATACCATATTTATAACCAAATGATTCAAATATGATAGTCATTTCCCGCTGGTATTTACCTAAAATACGGGTACGTAATATTGAGGCTAGTTCATGTACAGACATCTCAGTAGTATCTATAAACATATCTGCGCATGAGCGTAGTGGTTCTAATAGAGTTTTTTCTTCATTAATCGCATTTTCTAACGAAAAATTGCGATGCGATAAAGGATGTAGCCGGCGCGTATAACTATAACGACGAATCAGAGTATTATACTCGGCATCTAGGAATAAAATTTGTGGTAAAAATACTTGCAATAAAAAAAAACTATCGATGGTGTTTTTTAATTTTGCTGGTGAACAAGGCATATTACGTATATCAATACTAACTGCTACAGAAATATTACTCTTAATAAACATATCTACTAATTGTGGTAGTAGTATTACTGGTAGATTGTCGACACAATAAAAACCCATATCTTCTAAAGCTCGTAACGCAACAGATTTTCCTGAACCAGATCGACCACTGACAATCATCAGTACCATGACGGTAAACACCTATGGCTGAATTTTTCCAAGAAATTGATATGGTTTATTGATGTTAATAACTTATTGAATAATAACATTATAAATGAAGATTTATTTTAACTGTCTTCACTAAGATAATATATCATATTACTGTATGTTTACAATTATAGCTATAAATTGTTATATAAAGATTTACAATAAGTTATTATTTTAATGTCTAGATTTTAGCGAGCTCATTTTTAGCCTAAAAGGCTATGAGATTTTGACCTAATAATTGTTCAAATGTTTCACAAAAATTGATTGTTAGCTTTAAAATTAGAGAACTAAGGTTAGTATGCTAATACTGGACTGGTGATAAAAGCTGACTATTCTAGAAAACTAGTATACTGATATATAATATATAGTATAATTATATTATCTTTAGTGATAATTATTTGATAAGACAAATATAAATTTAATAAAAAGCCATTATGTTTTCAACAAATAATTTTTTGTCAAAAAACTAACCTACTAGAACTAGTATATCTACTAAGATTTAGTTTTACTCATTTTATCAATATATGCCATACCAAAAGCCGATAAGACAAAAGCTAAATGAATAATAACACACCACATAATTTTATTATCTCGTGTTCTATCTGCTTCCATGAAAATACGTAAAAGATGTACAGAAGAAATAGCCACAATAGAAGATGCTACTTTATTTTTAATCGAATTTACATCCATTTTACCCATCCAATTTAACCTTTTTTGATTACAATCATCACTCATTTTTAAAATAAAATTTTCATATCCTGAAAACATTACCATTACTAATAATCCACCTACAAGTGCTATATCTATCATTGATAAAACAATTAATATTAAGTCAGACTCAGGCATATCAAAAATCTTTGGTAGAAACTGAATTATTTCATGAAAGAATTTTAAAGTTAATAAGATAAAACCAAAAGAAAGTCCTATATAAACAGGAAATAAAAGCCATCTAGATTCATAAATCATTTTTTCTATTATTTTATTCATTACAATTTCCATTGTTTTAATACAATCAATTTAATTCTCGATACGCATGTTATACATATTAAAGTTGCTAAAAAATAGGTTAGCAATATTTACTTAGCAATATTTACTTATTAAATAAGATAAGAAATCTATTAGAGAGGATAAGATTGTTAACTATTAAGTTTTTTTGAATAAAAAAGCTACCTTATAGTAGCGGTAGGTACATTTAATCTTAATAAGAGAATCATATTCGAGCAAGTGTTGATCTGTAAGATTAATGTTATGGTTATTAAGTAAAACAGCCTATACTATATAGTATAGTTATACGCAAAACTACTTTAAGAATATTAACAGTATAAAGATAGCTAGAGAATAACTAGCTATAATACCCGGAAGATACCCGGGTTTTATAACTATGTTAAGGATCTAGTATATTCTCTTACTTAGCAGTTAAATTTAATTTTTAAGTTCACTATTTAATTAACGTTTAGAGAACTGCGGACGGCGTCGAGCTTTATGTAGCCCAACTTTTTTACGTTCAACCTTACGAGCATCACGAGTAACAAAACCAGCTTTACGTAGATCTACGCGTAGTAGTTCATTATACTTCATTAGAGCACAGGTAAGACCATGTCTTATCGCTCCTGCTTGCCCAGATATACCACCACCTTTTACAGTAACATATACATCTACTTTGCTTACCATATCGAATAGTTCGAGTGGCTGAAGCACAACCATACGAGCTGTTTCTCGGCCAAAATACTGATCTATATTACGTTTATTAATTATAATATTACCACTACCATTTTTACTCATGAAAACACGAGCGGAAGAGCTTTTACGGCGACCAGTACCATAGTATTGATTTTCAGCTACCATAACTTATAATCCATCCTTACTAAATTTCTAAAACTTGCGGTTGCTGTGCTGCATGTTGGTGCTCAGTACCAGCGTATACTTTTAGTTTTTTTAGCATTGCCTTACCTAAGGCACCTTTGGGTAACATACCTTTTACTGCTCTTTCAATTACATACTCAGGCCTTTTAGTCATCAGATCTTTTAAATTTTGTTCTTTAATTCCACCAACAAAACCTGTGTAATGATAGTACTTTTTATCACTGAGTTTATTTCCAGTAACGGTAATTTTTTTTGCGTTTAACACAATAATATAATCGCCTGTATCTATATGTGGAGTATAAATTACTTTATGCTTACCACGTAGACGAAGAGCAATATTACTAGCAAAACGGCCTAAAATCTTATTACTAGCGTCCATAATATACCAGTTACGTCTTATATTTTCTAGTTTTGCTGTAAAAGTTTTCATGATAAAACTAACCCTATTCTTTTAAATGTTACTATTATTAACAAACAACAACTAAATTATATATTATGAATTAATCTAGCTAATGTAACTAAGGTACCATAGCTTATGATTTTAACATAATAGTCACTAATATAGTGAATAACTTCTTAAAATAAGATTTATCACATAATTAAGTTTTGCTATTTATAGCTAACTATATGTTTAACACTATAGTATAACGTAAAGAGGAGTCTTTATGATCTGGAAACCTACGCTAATTAGCTTCTTAGTAGGAATAATGATAGGAGTAGTAGCAATGCGGTTTGGTAATCGCAAGTTACGTCATCAACAAAATTTACAAAATGAATTAGAAAAGAGTAAAGCTGAAATAAATCAGAATAATCAGGAATTGAACAGCTATTTTGCTCGTAGTGCCGAATTACTAAATAATATGGCTAATAGCTATCAGCAACTATATCAACACATAGCAAATAGTTCTCATAGTTTACTATCTGACGATCAAAGAAATAAAGATAATCCATTTCGTTATCGTCTAACGGAAGCAGATAATGATCAAATTCCCGCTGAAATACAACCATGGCATAAATATTCAAAAACTACAAATAAATTACAACAATCTAGCTATGCCGAACATAAAAAGTAATAATACTTACAATTGTATTTTAGCTAGCATAACTCATTAGAAGCAGACATATATACGGTTACTTCTAATAAATAAAAAGCGAGTTAACCTTAAAATGAAAAAAATGTCTTTATTTAAAGTGTTGATGCTTAGTTTGGGCCTAAGTTTTTTACCGTTTTGCTCTCTTATAGCAGCACTACCAATCGACGTTAATGGACAAAATAACATACCTAGTCTAGCTCCTATGTTAGCAAAAGTGCTACCTGCAGTTGTTAGCGTTCATGTAGAAGGCACACAATCAACACCACAATTTGCTTTTCCTGTACCAAAAGAATTTAAATATTTTTTTGGGCCAGATTTCCCCAGTGATAACTATAGTACAAGACCATTCGAAGGAATTGGATCTGGAGTAATTATTAATGCTAATCAAGGTTATATTATTACTAATAATCATGTTATTACTGGGGCCGATCAAATAAAAGTACAGTTGAACGATGGTCGTAAATTTAATGCTCGAATTATTGGATATGATGAACAAACTGATCTAGCATTACTACAGTTACCTATCGATTCAACAAATTTAACTGAAGTTAAAATGGCAGACTCTGATACATTAAAAGTTGGTGATTTTGCTATTGCAGTAGGTAACCCATTCGGCCTAGATCAGACTGTAACCTCTGGTATTATTTCAGCACTAGGTCGTAGTGGACTTCATTTAGAAGGGTTAGAACACTTTATTCAAACGGATGCCTCAATAAACCGAGGTAACTCTGGTGGTGCGCTAGTTAACCTAAAAGGTGAACTAATAGGCATTAATACTGCTATTCTAGCACCTGGTGGTGGGAATATTGGCATTGGTTTTGCTATTCCAAGCAATATTGTTAAAAATTTAAGCCAACAGCTAATAGAATTTGGTGAAGTAAAACGTAGCCAGCTTGGGATTAGAGGCACAGAATTAACTATGGATATAGCTCAGGCTTTTCATATTGAAAATCAGCATGGAGCTTTCGTAAGCGAAGTCATAATTGGATCAGCAGCCGCTAAAGCTAAAATTCAAGCAGGAGATATTATCTTATCGGTAGATGGTAAACCTATTCATAACTTCGATGAACTACGTGTAAAAGTTGGTACAACTATGCCAGGTAAAACCATTAATATAGGAATACTACGTAATAATAGGTTATTTAATATACCTGTAATACTAGATGATAATATTTCAACTATCTTTAACCAAGAAGCATTAACACCTGAACTACAAGGTGCTATTCTCAGCAACTGGAAAAGAAAAGATGGTACTAAAGGAATACTAGTAGAAAGTATAATAAAAGGTTCTCCAGCTGCTAGACTTGGCCTACAACAGCATGATCTAATTGTTGGATTAAATCTTGAACCAGTGCATAATTTAGCTGAGTTACGTAAAGCTTTAGAACGTAAACCTACTGTTAAAGCCCTCGATATAATGCGTGGTGATAATCATGTCTTTGTCTGGTTAAAGTAACAACTAACTAGTGATTCAGTGATGTTATTTGAAATAATAAACCTAGGACTAACTATAAATACGTTCGATATTAGCTCCTAAATTACGTAATTTATTTTCGATACAATCATAACCTCTATCGATATGATAGATACGATCTACAATCGTAACACCTTCGGCAATACAACCAGCTAATACTAAGCTAGCAGAAGCGCGTAAATCAGTAGCCATGACTTGTGCACCAGAAAGTTTTTCTACACCATGACATATAATTGTATTATTTTCAATTTTTGCATGTACACCCATACGCATGAGTTCTGGTATATGCATAAAACGATTTTCGAAAATCGTTTCAGTAATAACACTAGTTCCTTTAGCAATGAGGTTAAGTAAGCTAAATTGTGCCTGCATATCTGTAGGAAAACCAGGATATGGTGCTGTACGTACCGTAATAGCTTTAGGACGTTTTCCATGTATATTTAAGCTAATCCAATCTTCTCCTGTTTCGATTTTAGCACCTGTCTCACGTAATTTAGCTATAACAGCATCTAGCATGTTCGGTCGTGTAGCATGACAAACAATATGTCCACGAGAAATAGCAGCTGCTACCAAGAACGTGCCTGTTTCAATCCGATCTGGTAGCACCCTATACTCTCCTCCACCTAGAGACGTAACACCATCAATAATAATCTGATTGCTACCAGCACCTATAATATTTGCGCCGAGAGTTATTAAAAAATTAGCTGTATCAACAATTTCTGGCTCCAGTGCTGCATTATCGATAATAGTTATACCTTGTGCTAAAGTAGCTGCACTCATCACAGTTACCGTAGCTCCAACACTAACTTTATCCATAACAATATGAGCACCGCGTAATCTTCCTTTTATATAAGCTTTAACATACCCTTTTTCTAATGTAATAGTTGCGCCTAGCTTAGCTAAGCCATCAAGATGTAGATCAACTGGACGTGCACCAATAGCACATCCTCCAGGTAAAGATACCTGACCTTGTCCAAAACGTGCTACAAGAGGACCTAATGCCCAAATAGAAGCACGCATAGTTTTGACTAAATCATATGGTGCACAATAAACTGCGATGTTACTAGCATCTACATAAACTGATTTATTATATTTGACTTTAGCACCTAGCTGGCTAATTAATTGTATAGCCGTATCAATATCTTTTAGTTTAGGAACATTATGTATGTTTACTGGTTCTTCCGCTAATAAAGTAGCGAATAAAATCGGCAATGCAGAATTTTTAGCTCCTGCAATAGTAACTTCACCGATTAATTGGGTAGGTCCCTGGATGCGAAATTTATCCATGATTGTGTAATTGTTTATATTTAAATAAACATAGTAATTAAACTATGAGAAATAGCTAAATTAATAGTTAACATCTATATAAATTTTTACCGTAACTTTGCCATTCCTCTATAGTGTATGCTTTAATTGATATAGCATGAATACTATTATTAGTTATATATTTCATTAGTGGTGCATAAATAGTCTGTTGTTGTTTTACCCTACTCATGCCAGCAAATATTTTACTAACAGCAATAACTTGAATATGGCTACTATTACCGCTTACATAGACTTCGTCTAATGCTAGAGATGATATGAGTATCTCTTTAATTTCATGTATATCCATACTAAAATTTACCTTTTCTATATTGAAATAATAGAAATAAGCAATAAACAATTTATATTAAACTATTCTACTAATGTAGCATATAAATTATAACCTATATTACATGGAACAACAATTTATACCATAAAATAATATTATATTAAATAATTTATGTATATAATAAAAATTATATTGTATATTTATTGAAATTATGAAGATAGCTTACCTGCTAATAACGATTCGTTATTTAGTAATATATTTTATTATTTTAATAAAAATTAATTATCAATTACCAGCATATAGTAAAATAGTTATTAGTTTAGACAATAAATTTATTAGATATTATCAATGACAAAATATATCATAGCATTTATACTCTCTCCTAGAGTTGAAAGTTGACTAGACAGTCGCTGCTTCGCTTTTATCAAATAGCGTAGGAGAGGAAAGTCCGGGCTCCATAGGGCAAGGTGCCAGGTAACACCTGGGGAGTGTAAGCTCACGACAAGTGCAACAGAAAGCAAACCGCCAATAACCAATTTTTTGGGATAAGGTAAGGGTGAAAAGGTGTGGTAAAAGCGCACCACGTAGCTGGTAACAGTGTACGGTATGGTAAACTCCACCTGGAGCAAGGCCAAAAAGAGGTTAAAAGTGTAGCCCGCATTTAAACCAGGGTAGGCTGCTGGAACTAGTATGTGAGTACTAGTCTAGATAAATGACTGTCCAAGACAGAACCCGGCTTAACGGTCAACTTCACTCATAAGAGCACATTCAGACTAAAACAGTGTGAATTAAAAAGACTATCTTTATCCATTCTACCTATGTTCGTAGGTCCAAAGTAGATATTTACTAATATAATATATAACGGTAATCGTTATTAACGAAGAAGTCTGGGTTTATTCTCATATTTTAAGAAATTATACTACTAATTCTTATTAAGAATATATTATATCTTCTTAATAAGAATTAGCATATATATTAAATATATTTTTGATGATATCATGTATATAATATTACCTAAGAATAAAATAAGCTCATATTTAGCTTAGTCCAGAGTCACTTTAGTGAAAGTCTAAAAGTCTATTGGTATTCAAATGACAGTTCAACTATTTATTCTAATAAATAGTCTATTAATTACTAAGATTTTATCTTCATTGTGCTAATTTTAGCAAAAGCACATATAACACGGATAAAGTTATAGTAACCGATATTTATCATCTGCTTAAACAGACTTCAGGTGTAATAGAATAGTATCTCGCTAACATAATATGCCGTTATTTGTGAGAATTGAAAATGTATATAATACAGGAAATATGCCATGCCTTATGGCAACATGATTTTAAAACACTTTCTGACCATAATATAGTCTGGACTACTTATTTGTTAGTGTTTATCATTCTCTTTTTAGAAAATGGAATTTTACCAGCGGCATTTCTACCAGGTGATAGTCTATTAATATTAATCGGTGTATTAATTGCAAAAGGAACATTAACGTTTCCTATTACTATCATATTACTTACTATGGCAGTTAGTTTCGGTAGTTGGATAAGTTACCTACAGGGAACATGGCTAGAAAATAATCGTTGCGTTAAAAGTTGGTTAGCTAATTTACCAGAACAATATCATATACGAGCTTACTATATGTTTCATCGTCATGGTTTATCAGCACTATTAGTTGGACGATTTATTGCTTTTGTGCGAACTTTACTACCGACTATTGCTGGATTATCAGGTCTTAGTAGTTCACGTTTTCAATTATTTAACTGGATAAGCGCTTTTCTATGGGTTTTCATCTTAACATTCCTCGGCTTTATACTAGGGAAAACAACATTATTCCAGCATTACGAAAAGGAACTAATGTTATTACTAATTTTAGTACCATTAATATTTTTAGCAGTAGGATTAGTTAGTTCACTAGTATTAATATTACGTGTAAAAAAATAAATATATGAGTAAAATATTATGAATAGAGTATACCTAATGACTATCTTAGTATTAGACTATTTATACAAAATTACTATTTTAGTAGATAATATCTAATATTATTAATATTTCTGCATATGTCAATAATCAATACCATTAAATTCATTTTACTAAAGAAGTAAATAAAGTACGTATACTGTGATGTTATTAACATTCAAATATAGTAGAAAAAATAAACAATACCTGCTACAATTACCTAAAATTGCTCAAATTCCTGCAAATATACAAACACTTTATAGTCCTCAATCTTTTTGTGAAACGCTATTAAAAACTATATTAACAGCAAAATATAGAATCTATATCGTTGCCCTTTCCTTAGAGCAAGACCAAGGTGGTAAGGTTATTCTTGATGCTCTATATCAAGCACGGCAGTTTAATTCTTATCTAGAAATAGCTGTCTTAGTAGATTGGCATCGAGCACAGCGTAGTCGTATTGGTAGTCATAATAATTATGCTAATGCAGCTGATTGGTATTTCCACATGGTAAAAGCTCATCCCGGCATAGAAGTACCAGTATATGGTGTCCCAATTAACACGCGTGAGGCACTTGGAGTACTACATTTAAAAGGCTTTATCATTGATGATCAAGTAATTTATAGTGGTGCTAGCCTTAATAATGTTTATTTACATCAGCAAGGTAAATATCGATATGATCGTTATCATATTATACGTAATTTACCATTAGCTGATTCTTTACTTAGTTATATTAAACAACAATTTTTTACTACCCCAGCAGTAAATAGATTAGATATTCCTACGCGTATTAAGAGATATCAGATTAAACATTATACTAAGTTATTACGTCAATCTTTACGCGATACCTGTTATAGCTATAAAGGAAGTGCTACGTTGAATGAGTTAGCGATTACACCATTAGTTGGCTTAGGTAAACAAAGCATATTAAACCAAACTATTTATCAATTAATTTGTACAGTAAATACTAAGATTATTTTATGTACACCCTACTTTAATATGCCAAGGCTACTAATGCAAAATTTAGTTGCTCAATTACGTAAAGGTAAGATGATTGAAATAATCGTAGGAGATAAAACGGCTAATGACTTTTATATTTCTCATGATAAACCATTTAAAATGATAAATATGCTACCGTATTTATACGAAATGAACTTACGTAACTTTCTTTACCGACTACAACGTTATATAGATAACGGTCAATTAACAGTAAGACTATGGAAAAATGGTGAAAATAGCTATCATGTAAAGGGTATATGGGTAGATAATGAGTGGCTATTATTAACTAGTAATAATCTTAATTCACGTTCTTGGTTACTGGATTTAGAAAATGGACTATTAATTCACGATCATTATAACCAATTATATCTCCAAAGTAAGCAAGAATTATCCTTCATAAGAACTTACACTAAAGTTATACTCCATTTTAATCAATTACAAAGCATTGCTGAATATCCAACTACAGTAAGAAAAATTATTTATCGTTTACGACCGATCCTGATTGACCGCTTAATTAGTAAATTACTCTAAATAGTAAATCTATTTTTTCTTTTTATCCGATCAAAGATCAGACATAAGCTGATAGCGGTAGTAGGTACAAAATATATATATACGGTAACGTCACAAATAAATTCTGAATTATACAGAATTTTATTCTGATAATTAAATTGTCTAATTTAATCAGTTGCCAAACTACCCATAGTATTTAATAATTTCATATTAAAATTGTACTGTCGTTCATTCAAGTTTACCGCTAATATTATTAATATTAATTAGCGGGTTTGTAATTTAATCATTCTTTTAATAAGACCAAACAATGGTAGAGAAACGCAATATATTTCTGATTGGGCCTATGGGAGCTGGCAAAAGCACTATTGGTCGTCAGTTAGCTCAACAGCTTAATATGGAGTTTTTTGATTCTGATCAAGAAATTGAACGACTAACCGGTGCTGATATAGGTTGGGTATTTGATGTAGAAGGTGAAGATGGTTTCCGTTCTAGGGAAGAAAAAGTCATAAACGAACTAACAGAAAAACAGGGTATTGTTCTCGCTACTGGCGGGGGATCAATAAAATCGCGTGAAACACGTAACCGCCTTTCTGCACGTGGTGTAGTTATTTATCTAGATACTACTATTGAAAAACAGTTAGTACGTACAAAAAGGGATAAAAAGCGTCCATTATTACAGGCAAAAATACCATCACGTGAAGTACTAGAAGCTTTAGCCCGTGAACGTAATCCTCTATATGAAGAGATTGCTGATATTACTATTCGTGCAAATGAACAAAGTGCTAAGGTTGTTGCTTACCATATTATTAGTATGCTAGAACGTAACTAATATTATGGATAGAATTAGTATTACATTAGGAGAACGTAGCTATGCAATTATTATTGCAAATGGGTTACTTCAAGATCCTACATCTTTTTGGCCCTTAGCACGTGGCGATAAAGTATTAGTAGTTACTAGTAACTACATTGCATCACTATATCTAGAGATTTTATCTCAGATATTAACTGAGCTAGGTATAATTATTGATTTATGTATTTTACCAGATGGTGAACAGTATAAATCATTAGCAATGATAGATAAAATTTTTACTGCACTACTAAAAAAATATCATAATAATGATACAACTATTATTGCATTCGGTGGTGGTGTTATTGGTGATCTTGCTGGTTTTGCAGCAGCAAACTATTTACGCGGTGTACGTATAATACAAATACCTACTACTCTTCTTTCTCAAGTAGACTCATCAGTCGGTGGTAAAACTGCTGTGAACCATCCACTGGGTAAAAATATGATTGGTACCATCTATCAACCAACTTCTGTCATAATTGATCCAAATTGCTTAGCTACATTACCACGACGAGAGCTATCTTCTGGACTGGCAGAAGTAATTAAGTATGGTATCCTTTTTGACGTCAATTTTTTCAATTGGCTAGAATTAAATATTGATGCATTATTAGGACTTGAACCACATACTGTAACTTGGTGTATACGCCGTTGCTGTGAGATAAAAGCCAAAATAGTTACAGCTGATGAACACGAAAAAGGGGTAAGAACGTTACTTAACTTAGGACATACTTATGGTCATGCTATTGAGACTCATATGGGCTATGGTAATTGGCTGCATGGTGAAGCAGTAGCTGTTGGTATAATGATTGTAGTTCAGGTATCTTGTAGTCTTGGTTATTTTAGCAATGTAGATACTGAACGTGTTAAAACCTTACTATTACGTGCTGGTTTACCGGTTATTGGTCCTATGAAAATTTCTTTAGAAGATTATCTACCATATATAATGCGCGACAAGAAAACTACTAATGGTATATTACATATTATATTACCATTAAAGCTTGGTTCTGCAGAAGTGCATACTTACCGTATAAGTGAATGGCAAAAACTAATAGCTCATCTAATTTAAATAAGATGATATAATAATGTAATTATATTCTGTATATTATATTATATTAGTAGTCATACTGACTAATAAAAATTACATGATAACGTCAATGATATGTCAATGAAAAAATTTTTGATAATCCCATCAATTTTATCAGCCAATTTTGCCCGTTTAGGTGAAGATATTGTACGAGTAATATCAGCAGGTGCTGACGTAATCCATTTTGATGTAATGGATAATCACTATGTGCCTAACTTAACTATGGGCCCGATGGTGCTGAATGCATTACGTGAATATGGTATTACTATACCAGTAGATGTACACTTAATGGTTAAACCAGTTGACAAATTAATTGCTGATTTTGCTGCTGCTGGTGCTAACTATATAACTTTTCATCCAGAAGCATCTGAACATATTGAGCGTTCTTTACAGATGATTAAAGAACTAAATTGTCAAGCTGGGCTAGCAATGAATCCTGCAACATCACTTTATTGCTTAGAATATATAATCGATAAAGTTGATATTATCTTATTAATGTCAGTTAATCCAGGTTTTGGTGGTCAATCTTTCCTTCCTATGACACTAAAGAAAATACAACAAGCACGCAAAATTATTGACCAAAATAATTTAAATATCCGTCTAGAGGTAGACGGCGGCGTAACTTTAGAAAATATAGGTAGTATTGCTCATGCTGGAGCAGATGCTGCTGTAGCAGGATCTGCTATCTTCTGCCAGAACAAGCAGAATTACGCAGCAGTAATCAGCGCAATGCGCAATGAGATTTCGTTAGTAAGTAATCTTTCTTCATAAGAAGAAGTTATTAATTTTGCTATTTATGATAGCTGATGAGCAATCTGCTAATAATAAATGAAGCATGTATAAGTAACAAATGAAAAATAAAATAATTAAGCCTATTGTATTTAGTGGTGCACAACCATCAGGAGAATTAACTATTGGCAACTATCTTGGCGCATTACGTCAATGGGTTAGTATGCAGGATGATTACGAATGTTTCTATTGTATTGTAGATTTACATGCTCTTACCATCCGACAATCAGCTAATCAGTTACGTAAAAAGTCGCTGGATTTTATTGCCTTATACTTAGCTTGTGGTATTGATCCTAAAAAAAGTGTTGTTTTTCTACAATCACATGTTCCAGAACATAGTCAATTAAGTTGGTTGTTACATTGCTATACTTACTTTGGAGAACTAAGCCGTATGACGCAATTTAAGCATAAAGCTAAACGTTATGCTAATAATATTAATGTTGGCTTATTCAGTTATCCAGTACTTATGGCAGCGGATATTTTGTTATATCAAGCTAATAAAGTTCCTGTAGGTGAAGATCAAAAACAACATCTAGAATTAATACGTACTATTGCTCAACGTTTTAATACTACTTATAGTAACATTTTTACCGTACCAGAGCCACTTATTCCTAATGTTGGTGCTCGAGTAATGTCATTACTCGAGCCTACTAAAAAAATGTCAAAATCATATGATAATATTAATAATGTCATTACTTTGTTAGAAGATACCAGGTTAGTCTCACAAAAGATCAAAAATGCAGTTACCGATTCCGATTATCCACCTAGAGTATGCTTTGATCCAGTAAATAAACCGGGAATTAGTAATTTACTCAATATTTTATCCTGTGTTAGTAATACTCCCATCGCGCAATTAGAACAAATGTTTGAGGGAAAAATGTACGGACATTTAAAAACTATAGTAGCCAGTTCTGTATCAGAAATGCTGAATTCACTACAAGCTCGTTATTATACACTACGAGCTGATGAAACATACCTAAGTAAGGTGTTAAGCGAAGGAGCAGAAAAGGCACGCCAGAATGCTAGCGTTACATTAGCTAATGTATATAATGCTATAGGTTGTTTAGTTAATAATTAATTTTATCTAGCCATATTCGCGTTGCTAATATGCAAAAGAACAAATTACTAACTAGTTAAATAGATGTTTCCTAAACATAATATTTAAGTGTCAGGAAACCACAGATGAATTAGTTACTCAATATGCACGAAATAATATTTGTTAGCCTAAAATTTTTATTAGATACTTTACATATAGATGTTTAATTGGCGTGCTATTTATAATAAAATATTATATTTACTACTCAAGATAGTAGTAAGAAGTCATATTATTCCTCCTAAGTTATTAGCAGAAATATGTTTAGATATACAAGAACCAATGATGTATGTACTACCCTATAATTCTAAATGTGATCTACTTACTCTACGTATACTATGTATTCAATATCAGTTACCAGACCCACTTAAACCTATATTTATAGMTGGGGTTCGATTTCCGCGTTATCTTTTTATTGATCAGAGTTGTCATATTCGTTCTGATGTGACTAAACAACAGCAATACGGGCGAATACTGCATAATTTTATTACTTTATATCGTCACAATTCCTGTTCAAATATACAAATACTTCCAGTATGGGTAATGTTTGGACGTTGTCCCGGCAAAGAAAGCTATAAAAATAAGAAGACAACATCTATTCAATTTTTCTGTTTGTTAAAAAAAATTATCAATGTGATATGGTTAGGTCGTGATAGTTTTATTTATTTTTCCCCCATAGGATCAATACCAATAAGCTATATAGCTAATAGCAACTATACTATCAATTCTATTATGATACTTAAATTATTTCGTCTAGGACGTATTCACTTTCTACGTCAAAAGCGCATAGCTATTGGTCCTAGTTTGCTAGTTCGCAAGCATTTGTTTGAGAAGTTGCTTGCTTCTCAAACAATAACAAAATTAGTCGAAGATGAAGCTCGTAGCAAAAAAATATCGATCAAACAAGCACAGCAAAAAGCTCTCGTAATAATAGAAGAAATAGCCGCTGATTTTTCTTATGAAACTATACGTTTATCAGACAGAGTCTTAAGTTGGATCTGGAACATGCTTTATCAAGGTTTATATGTGTGTAATGCCGATAGAGTTCGTAAGCTAGCAGAAAAAGGACATGAGATTATTTATTTACCCTGCCATCGTAGTCATATGGACTATTTATTGCTGTCCTATATTTTATATCATGAGGGGTTAGTTATACCGTACATCGCCGCCGGCATCAATCTTAATTTTTGGCCAGCTGGTCAAATTTTTAGAAAACTAGGTGCTTTTTTTATACACCGTACTTTTAAAGGTCATCAGAAGCTTTACTCTGCGATATTCCGCGAATATCTTTATCAACTATTTAACGGTGGCTATTCAGTTGCGTATTTTTTAGAAGGTAGCCGTTCGCGTACAGGTAGGTTGCAAGCACCAAAAACAGGTACTCTAACTATCACTATTCAATCAATGTTACATCTTGGTAAAAAAAAACCTATTATCTTAGTACCTGTCTATATTAGTTATGAACATGTTATAGAAGTAGCTTCCTATACTAAAGAGTTATATGGAGTAGTTAAGAAAAAAGAAGGACTGATCCACATGATATCTGGATTACGTAATTTACGTAATCTAGGTAGAGGATATATTAATTTTGGTGAACCATTGCCATTATTAACTTGGCTTAATCAGCAAGTACCACAATGGCAAGATGATATCAATTCTATTGAAGGTAATAGACCTAACTGGTTAGCACTAACAGTGGATTATCTTGCTGTAACGATTATGACCCGAATTAATAACGCAGTAGCGGTTAACGCTATGAATTTATGTTCCAGCATTATATTAGCTTCTCGTCAATATTCATGTTCTTCAATAGTAATAACTAGGACACGATTATTATCGCAGCTTAAGTGTTATCTTGAGCTATTACGCAATGTTCCATATGATGCTGAAGTGACAGTGCCCAATGTTACACCTGAAGATTTATTTCAGCATTTAATAACGCTTAATCAGTTCACTATTAAGAATAATAGTATAATTTATGTATCAAGTGAAAAAACTGCACTTATTACTTATTATCGTAATAATATTCAGCATTTGTTCATTTTGCCTTCTTTATTAGCAATTATTATTATTGCTCAACCTGGTATCAGTCGTAAGCTTATACATCAAAAACTTTTGAGCTTATATCCTCTCTTAAAAGTAGAATTATTTATGCGATTTAGCTATCAAGAATTACCGCATGTTATTGATCTTATGATTACGGAGTTACATAGGCAGGACATATTATATGAGCAACAAACAAAGATATATCCTGTTCCAAAACGTATGGATGAGTTACAGCTCTTAGCTGCAAGCGGAGGGAGAGAGACGTTATATCGTTATGCTATAACTTTTTCGTTATTATGTTCTTATACACGTATTAACCGTTATTCTTTAGAGAAACAGAGTATTATTATTGCTCAACATTTATCGAAAATACATAGTATATATGCACTAGAATTTATCGATAAAACTATCTTTTCTACTTTGATTACTACCTTGCGTCATGAAGGTTATCTATCTGATAGTGGTGAGATACATGCTAGTCAAGCAAAAGAAATATATAAGTTTTTATCCGCTTTAATATCCCCAGAAATACAAACTAGTATAACAAATGCGTTGTACCATATTAAGACAGTAGTTAATTAAATTAAGTCTAAAACATCAACTTTTTGGCATCGTCTTATCTACTCTAAATATAGAAATAATAAAATTATTTACTTCTATTTAATAGAATGATTAAAATCATATCTATACTATAGATTATAGAATAAATTTTACTTAATTAATTTTAATTAAGAAATGAGAATAATTATTCATAATAGATAAAATCATAGCATAAATTTTACTAAAAAATATAATCTTAATCATTATTATATTGATAGCATAGGAGTAAGAAGTGATGCCAATTATGGTATACGACACGTTACCTGCCGTTGATTTTTTGCAGAATAAAAATATATCTGTCATGACATACTCGCAGAATAGTACTGAAATGATAAAAATATCTCCACTAAAAATATTAATTCTTAATCTTATGCCAAATAAAATTGAAGCGGAAAACCAGTTCTTACGGTTATTAGCTAATTCTCCATTACAAATTAATATTCAATTACTACGCATTGATAACCATAAATCAAAAAATACTCCGGCGGAACATATAAATAAATTTTACGATAATTTTGACGATATTAAAGACGATTACTTTAGTGGTTTATTAGTTACAGGAGCTCCATTAGGTCTACTAAATTTTAGTGAGGTCTTATTTTGGCCTGAAATTAACCGTATACTACGTTGGGCTAAAAAGCATGTTACATCGATATTATTTATATGCTGGGCAGTACAAGCAGCACTCAATATTTTCTATAAAATACCTAAAAAAACTAGAAAGTTTAAACTATCTGGAATTTATCAACATCATACAATGAACCAAAATGCCCTACTAACTAGGGGGTTTGATCCAACGTTTTTAGCTCCTCATTCACGCTATGCTGATTTTCCTACAGATATTATTCGCCAACATACAGATTTAGAGATCTTAGTGGAATCTAACGAAGTAGGTGCTTATTTATTTACTAGTCCAGATAAACAACTGGTATTTGTTACTGGTCATCCTGAATATGATCTTTTAACTCTAGCTAATGAATATCATCGTGATTGTAAAAAAGGCTTAAATCCAACTATACCAGTTAACTATTTTCCCAAAAATAATCCTAGTTTAATACCTAATATTAGCTGGAATAGTCACAGCTATCTTTTATTTTCTAACTGGATAAATTACTTTATAGCAAGAAAAGAGATATCACTAAAAATTACTTCTTAGTAAAGAAGCTTATGCATGAAATTCACTTTTACGAACATAATACATCAAGTAATATAAAGTTCTATAACCCAATTAACATAATTTTATCCTAATAAAATCTATAGAGGATTACTTTCATCTTCTAATTCTTCAGAACAAAATTGTTCATTTAATGAAATACTACTATTATCTTGACTATTAATAGGTAGCAATGTTATTGGACGTTTTATTGCTACTCCTAGTTTCCTGAATACTTCTGCCTGACTAATCAGATTACCACGGCCATAAGCTAATTTTTTAATAGCTAGTTGATAACTAGACTCTAATTTTTCTATACTTTGACCTATATGATTCATATCATCGATAAATAGACGGAATTTATCGTATAACCTTGTAGCACGATCTGCAATCTTCTGAGCATTTTGACTTTGGTATTCATAACGCCATAAATTATGGATCGTCCGTAATGCAACTAATAATGTAGTAGGACTAACTAGCATAATATTATTCGCTTGAGCTTCACTAATCAGCTCAGGATGATGATTAATAGCTACCATGAAAGCAGGTTCAACTGGTATAAACATTAAAATATAATCTAAAGATTTTAAACCTAGTAATCGTGGATAATCTTTTTTACCAAGTTGTTTAATATGATTACGTAGTGAGTTAATATGTTCAGTTAATGCTAAATTACGATCTGCTGCATTATCGCTATTAAAGTAGCGTTCATAAGCTACGAGAGACATTTTTGCATCAATGATTACATCCTTACCCTGTGGTAATCGTACTATAACATCTGGTTGTAGTCTCCGTTCTTCATCATGCTGAAGATTGACCTGAGTATTAAATTCATGCCCTTCACGTAGACCAGATGCTTCAAGAACACGACTAAGTACTATTTCGCCCCAATGTCCCTGTATTTTATTATCACCTTTTAGAGCTCTAGTTAAATTAAGAGCTTCTTGAGCCATGTGGATATGAAGTTGCTGTAAATTACTAATTTCATGGGCTAAAGTATGGCGTTCGCGTGCTTCATAGCTAAAACTTTCCTGCATTTGTCTACGGAAACCATCTAATTGTTCACGCAATGGAATCAGTAGTTGTTCGATACTTTGCTGGTTATGTTCACTTACTTGGTATTTACTTTGTTCAACAATTCTATAGGCAAGATTTTCAAACTGTGATGATAATTCTTGTTCATTCTTAATAAGAAGAAGCTTATGTTCTTTAGCTGCTAACTTCGTCTCTTCTAAACAAATAGTTACTCCTCGTAGTTCAGCTTTAAGATTACTATTTTTTTCCTGTTCTACGCGTAATTCCTGACTAAGATGTTTACACTCCTGACGCAAATGATCTAAAAAAATTAGACGTTCTTCAGTAACTGCAAGCCTACTATATAATTCTTGTTTTGTCTGCTCTTCTTGAAAGAGCTTTTGTTCAAGTTTCTGATAAGCAATTTGTAACTGCTGTGCTAAACTAGATAATTTATTCTCGCGTTCTAAGCATTTATTTTGATATAATAGATTAGCTATAAGCCAACTAATTAGTATTCCTAACAGAAAGAATATACAACCAATAATACTATATAATAGTAGGGAATCCATTAGTTATGCTCAATTTATTATGAGGAAAAAGGGTATTTTATACTCCATAATTTTATGATAGATAGATGGCTAATAAAAAATTATTATTACTTCAATAAGTTTACCTTACCCTTAGCTTATAAGGGATATATTAATATGTATGTAGGATAGACTAATAACTTTTAGCGAAAAGTTGAAGATATTTAGTAGCGAGACAATATTAAAAGAAGAAAATCCAGACTATAATACTACTATTTTTAGTCTGGATTTTAGTCTGGTAAATACTTACTTCAAGCTATGACCTGTTATATTCTTCTTCTCTTCTTAGTTTATGTGCTGCATTAACCATATTAGATAATGCTTTGCGTGTTTCTAACCAGGTACGAGTTTTTAAACCGCAGTCTGGATTAACCCATAAACGTTTTATTGGTATAACTTGAGCCGCTTTACGTAGTAACTGAATTATATCATCTTCGCTAGGTATGTTAGGTGAATGAATATCATATACTCCAGGTCCAATATCGTTAGGATATTGGTATTGTTTGAAGGTATCAAGTAACTTCATATTAGAACGAGAAGTTTCAATCGTTATTACATCGGCATCCATTGCAATGATAGAATCCATAATATCGTTAAATTCACTATAACACATATGAGTGTGAATCTGTGTATTATTTTTAGCTACTGCTGCATTTAAGCGGAATGCTTCTACGGCCCAAGTCAAATATTCTTTCCACGCAGAATATTTTAAAGGTAAACCTTCACGTAAAGCAGGTTCATCAATTTGAATAATTCCTATACCAGCATTTTCTAGATCTATTACTTCATCACGTAATGCTAAAGCTATTTGCCTAGCAATAGTTTTACGGTCAAGATCTTCACGTGGAAAAGACCAACACAGAATTGTTACTGGTCCAGTTAGCATACCTTTTACTGGTTTTTGAGTCAAAGATTGAGCATACCATGCCCATTCTACGGTAATTGGTTTTGGACGACTGATATCACCAATTATAATTGGTGGTTTCACACAACGAGAGCCATAACTTTGTACCCATCCATTCTGGGTAAATATAAAGCCATTTAAATGCTCACCAAAATATTCTACCATATCATTACGTTCAGCCTCTCCGTGTACTAAAACATCTAGTCCTAATGCATCTTGTTCAGTAATTGCTTGCTTAATATGGTTACAAATAGCGTTTTTATAATACTCGTTATCTATTCGACCACTTTTTAAATCAAGACGTAAACTGCGTATTGCAGTAGTTTGTGGGAAAGAACCAATAGTAGTTGTAGGTAATATTGGTAAATTGAATCGTGCACGCTGAACATTTATTCGATCTAAGTAATGTTGCTGGCGTTGACTATGATTTTCAGTAATTTGCTCTGTCCGTATTTTAACCTGTCGATTGTGAACTTTTTCTGATGTCTGACGTGCCCACAGAGGTGCACTATAGTCAGCTAATATTGCTTGATATTTAGTATCATCTAACCTATTAAGCGCATTACATAATAATTTTAATTCATTACATTTTTGTATAGTAAAAGCAAACCAACTTTTTACTTCTGGATCCATTCTAGTCTCAATGCTTAAATCGATAGGACTATGTAATAGCGAACAAGATGATCCTACCCAAAGTTCTCGCTGACCAACTAATGAACGTAGTTGCTTAAACTTACTTGGTAAATCAGCACGCCAAACATTACGGCCATTTATTACTCCGGCAGACAGTACCCAGTTGGATGGTAGAGTACGATGTAAAACTTCTACATCATCATTTCCGGCAATTAAATCAACATGTAAACCATGTACTGATAAATTAGTTATGATATTCAGATGATGCCCGATGCTATCAAAATAAGTTGTTAGTAGTAATTTACTATATCCTTGTAGAGCATCTGTATAGGCATCATAGTAAGCATTACACCATGCTGTTGGTAACTCAAGTACTAACGCTGGCTCATCAATTTGAACCCATTCGATACCACGTTGAGCCAGTAATGCTAATATCTGCTGATAAACAGGTAATAATGCTGATAATAGTGATAGTCGGTCAAAATGCTTTTCCTTAGCTTTACCTAGCCACAGATAGCTAATTGGACCAAGTAGTATTGGTTTAATATTATAACCTAATGCTAATGCTTCGTCAACTTCTTCTATTAATTGAGTCCAGCCTAAGCGAAATTGCTGACCAACGGTAAATTCTGGCACAATATAATGGTAGTTTGTATTAAACCATTTAGTCATTTCAGATGCTACTACTGGTTGACCAGTTGGTGCGTTGCCCCGCCCAATGCGGTATAAGGTATCAATATTACTAGAACCATCGTCATTACGATGACGTACTGGCACATTATCTAGCATTAGACTAGTAGTAAGAACATGATCGTACCAGGCAAAATCACCTACTGGAAGCATATTTAAACCAGCTTGTTTCTGCTGTTGCCAGTGACACGCACGTAGTTCTCGCCCTGTATTTAGTAACTGCTGCTGAGTTATATGCCCATCCCAATAACTTTCCTGTGCTCTTTTTAATTCACGGTGTAAGCCGATGCGCGGAAAACCTAATATATGACTTAAAATGGTCATGAGCTTCTCCAATTAAGACGTCTAGATGTTTACACGTCTATAATCAAGGTATACTGTATAGTTAACAAGCGCAAATTATTCACTTCTATATGAAATACTCTCATGATCGAACTCAAGCATCTTCGTACTCTACAAGTGTTACGCAATAGCGGTTCATTAGCAGCTGCCGCTGTGCAAATTCATCAAACTCAATCAGCATTATCACATCAATTAAGTGATCTTGAACATCGATTAGGGTTTAGACTATTTGTGCGAAAAAGCCAACCTTTACGCTTTACTATACAAGGTAATATATTACTACAACTAGCAGAACAAATCTTACCACAAGTACAACAGGCACTGCAGACTTGTCAAAAACCACACCAAACTACTATTCGTTTAGCAATTGAATGTCATAGTTGCATTCAGTGGCTGACTCCTGCACTTACTCAGTTTCATCAACAGTGGCCAAAAGTCATGATGGATTTTCGCTCAGGTGTTGTATTTGATCCACAACCAGCATTGCAACAGGGTCAACTAGATTTAGTCCTAACATCAGATATACTAGTACGGAGTGGTCTATATTACGCTCCAATGTTTGATTACGAAGTAAGATTAGTATTAGCACCTAATCATTATCTTACTCATAAGTCTATAATAATACCCCATGATTTATGCCAAGAAACATTACTAATCTATCCAGTACAGCGTAACCGGATAGATATTTTACGTAAATTCCTGCAGCCAGCTGGAATTCATCCAACTTTAAAAACTGTTGATAATACCTTATTGCTTATACAAATGGTATCAGCTCGTATGGGTATTGCTGCACTGCCACATTGGGCAGTAGAAAGTTTTGAGCGCCAAGGGATCATTAAAACTATTTCACTGGGAGATGGATTATGGAGTCGTCTTTATGCGGCAGTTCGTGATGGTGAGCAACTACAACCAATAACGGAAGCATTTATTAAATCAGCTTGTCAACATGCAAATATCTATTTACCTTATGTAAAAACTCTTGCATTAATATAATATATATAAATATAATTTCATTAACTAATAAATATTAGTAATATTAGCATATTKAGCTTGCAGCATCACGTAATAATATTGCTTTATCTGTTTTTTCCCATGGAAAATGCTCCCGACCAAAGTGGCCATAAGTTGCTGTTTCGCGGTAAATAGGTTGTAGCAGGTTGAGCATTGTAATTAAGCTATAAGGACGTAGATCAAAAAACTCATTTACTAAAGCAGTAAGATGGTCAGCTGATATTTTTTCAGTACCAAAAGTTTCAATCGTTATAGAAGTAGGTTCAGCGATACCTATCGCATAAGATACTTGAATTTCACATTTTTCTGCTAATCCAGCTGCAACAATATTCTTTGCGACGTAACGTGCTGCATATGCTGCAGAGCGGTCTACTTTAGATGGATCTTTACCAGAAAAAGCACCTCCTCCGTGACGTGCCATACCACCGTAAGTATCTACTATTATTTTACGACCAGTTAGACCACAGTCTCCCATAGGGCCACCAACTACAAAACGACCAGTGGGATTAATAAAAAATTTTGTGTGTTCTGAAAGTAACTCTATTGGTAGTACTGGCTTGATAATCTCCTCCATAACAGCTTCTTTTAGGTTTGGTAACGTAATATTTTCCACGTGTTGTGTAGAAAAAACTACGGTATCGATACCTACTACTTTACCTTCATCATAAGCAAAGGTTACCTGACTTTTAGCATCTGGACATAACCAAGGTAGAGTACCATTTTTACGAACGAGAGATTGACGGGCAACAAGACGATGAGCATAAGTAATAGGTGCAGGCATTAGCACATCGGTTTCGTTAGTTGCATAACCAAACATAAAACCCTGGTCACCTGCACCCTGTTCTCTTGGATCTATATTATTAATACCCTTATTTATATCCGGTGACTGTTTACTGATAATACTTAAAACAGCACAAGAGTTAGCATCAAATTTCATTTCAGAATTCGTATACCCAATATCACGTATTGTATTACGTGTTAGTTCTTCGATATCAATCCATGCATTAGTTGTAATTTCTCCGCCAACGAGTACCATACCTGTTTTTACATAAGTTTCACAAGCTACGCGTGCTTTTAAATCTTGGGCTAAAATAGCGTCTAATACTGTGTCAGAAATTTGGTCAGCAATTTTATCAGGATGACCTTCGGAAACTGATTCCGATGTGAATAGGTGCTTAGCCATTGGTCTGTTTACCTTTGGATTGGGATATAATAATAGCAGGTAGATACATTACTGTATCATGTGATATACCCTAGTAAATATACTAAGTTCATTATAAATCATAGATAGATTAACTACTAGATTGCTCTTTCATAAATATATTTACTAGACCAATATTTATTATATATATCAGTTATATGCAAGTTATTCTAACCAAGAGTGGGTAAGAAACAACGCACTTATATTACGTGCTTCACAGAAATCAATTTCATTTAGTAATGCTAACATTTGTGTAACTGGCCAACGAACTAATGATAACTTTTCTGGTTCATCGCCTATTTTTTTGTGTGGATAAAGCTTTTGTGCTACTACTATATTCATAGTATTGGATAAATAGGAAGGTGCTATCGTTAGCCTATGAAGCAAAGTAAAAGTATGTGCACCATAACCAACTTCTTCCATTAATTCACGATTAGCTGCTTCCATAATTTCTTCTCCGGCCTCAATGAGGCCTTTTGGAAAGCTAAGTTCATAGTCTTCAATACCAACATTATATTCACGAATAAGCAGTAAGTTATCATCAATAATAGGTACTATCATTACTGATTCATGATTGGATGGCCGTATTCGTTCATATGCTTTATACATGCCATTACGAAACTTTAAATTAACTGATTCAATAGTAAATAGACGAGACTGAGCAATAGTCTCTACATGATAAATTGTAGGTTTTTGTAATATCTTATCCATAAATTATTCCGTAAATAATGCATATTATTACTTAGCTTATACTTATATACTATGCTTAAAGAAAAAATGAAGATCTAAGTTATTAGTATTTAATATAAATACGGTTACTAATAAAAGTATTCAGTTAGCATAAAAAATATGGATAATATCTTTATGTAATATATGATCAAAGTAATAAATATAATTTGTTGTAATACTTATTCATATCTACTGTATCTTAAATTAGCTATCTTAAGATAGTTATCTTAATTAAAATAAAACTGAATATTTAATCATTTAACAATAAATAATCAAGATGATGTTTCAATATGCTTAGTAATAATATAATTAGACAACAGTTAATACACTATGGTATCACTGATTGCTGTGAACTAATATATAATCCTAGTTTTGAACAGTTAGTTCGTGAAGAAACAAACCATAATTTAACTAATCTTGAACGTGGTACTATTACCAATTCAGGTGCAATAGCAGTCAATACCGGTATTTTTACTGGTCGCTCTCCTTTAGATAAGTATATAGTATGTGATAATGATACTCATCATCAACTATGGTGGTCAGATCAAGATAAAACAAGTAATAATCAACCTATTAGTCAAATAACCTGGCAATATCTCAAAAAATTAGTTAGCAAACAACTTAGTTATAAACGTTTGTTCATCATTGACGTATATTGTGGGGCAAAAAAAAATAGCCGATTACGAGTCCGCTTTGTGACAGAAGTTGCTTGGCAAGCTCATTTTGTAAAAAATATGTTTATCCAACCAGATGCGATAGATCTAATTTCTTTTGAACCAGAATTTATAGTACTCAATGGAGCCAAATGTACCAATCCAAATTGGCGCGAACAAAATATGCATTCAGAAAATTTTATTGCTTTAAATTTAACTGAAGGTATGCAGCTAATAGCTGGTACTTGGTACGGAGGTGAAATGAAAAAAGGCTTATTCACAGTAATGAACTATCACTTACCACTAAAAGGTATAGCATCAATGCACTGTTCAGCAAATGTTGGTATAAATAAAGATGTTGCTCTTTTTTTTGGACTATCAGGTACAGGAAAAACTACTTTATCTCATGATACTAACAGAGCCCTGATTGGTGACGATGAACATGGTTGGGACAATGATGGTATTTTTAATTTAGAAGGTGGATGTTATGCGAAAACTATTAATCTCAAGCCAGAATTAGAACCAGAGATTTTTCAAGCGATTAGATGTAATGCTCTGCTAGAAAATGTTATGGTACGTGCAGATGGTTCGGTAAATTATCATGATAATAGTAAAACCGATAATGCACGTGTATCGTATCCTCTTAATCATATTAAAAATAGAGTACAACCTGTCTCATGTGCTAGCCATGCGTCAACAATCATTTTTCTTACTGCTGATGCATTCGGTGTTTTACCACCAGTAGCCACCTTGACAAATGAGCAGGCTCAATATTACTTTTTGTCAGGTTTTTCTGCAAAATTATCCGGTACTGAACGTGGTATTATATCCCCTGTACCTACTTTCTCTGCTTGTTTTGGAGCTGCATTTTTAGCATTACATCCTACAGTATATGCAGCATTACTAGCGAAAAGAATGAATATAGCTGGTACAAACGCATATTTAGTTAATACTGGTTGGAATGGTAATGGCAGTAGGATTGCTCTTAAGGATACTAAGGCAATTATTAATGCTATCTTAAACAAACAAATTCAAGATACGCCGACAATCAAACTACCTATTTTTAACCTTAGTATTCCTCAAATATTAATTGGTGTTGATAGTAATATTCTTGATCCACGTACTTCTTATATTAATAGCTCTGAATGGCAGAACAAAGCTCGTTCTTTAGCTCAGCTTTTTATTAAAAATTTTAATAAATTTACTCTTCCATTAACATGTAAGAAATTACATAATGCTGGACCACAGCTTTAAATTATTCCATGCCATAGATATATGATCTAAATTTTTTGTTTGGAGTATATTAGTGTTTAAATACTAATAATTCTATTATCTTAGAATAGGTAGATTTTATAAAAATTACTGAGAAATTCTTAAATTTTTCAGAGCATAAATTATAAAGTTATATGTCAATAATAATCTTTTTTTAGAAAAAAACATAATTATCTTAGTAATCATTGTAATCATTAAGATAATTAACTTATAGTTAACATTATCTCTTTCTAAAAGAGATATTAGATTAATAACTATTACTTATTAATGATTAGTTAATTTATTTAAGTTTAACTATTTATCATCTGTTTTATAGCGCCAGGATTTATAATAGTTAATTAATCCATTAGTAGAACTATTATGGCATGTAACTATATTATCTGTTGCTAATTCTGATAGAACAGAATTAGCTTGTGTTTTTCCTAATTCTACGCCCCACTGGTCAAAAGCATAAATATTCAGTATCACACTTTGTGTAAAAATCTTATGCTCATATAATGAAATTAGTGCTCCAAGATTATAAGGAGTTATTTGTTTTACTAAAATAGAATTAGTTGGACGATTACCCCCACATACCTTGAATGGTATAATAGATAGTTTTTGTTCTGATGTTGTACCCATTATAAATTTTTCTTCTATAAACTGACATGATTTACCAAAAGCTAATGCTTCAGTCTGAGCGAAACAATTGGCTAATAACTTAAGATGATGATCTCCTAATGGATTGTGACTTATTGCTGGTACAATAAAATCACAAGGTACTATTTTGGTTCCTTGGTGAAGTAATTGGTAAAAAGAATGTTGGCTATTTGTACCAGGCTCACCCCAGATAATTGATCCTGTTTGATAGTTAATAATATTACCATTCCTATCTATAGATTTACCATTTGATTCCATATGACATTGCTGCAAATAAGCGGCAAAACGGTGCATATATTGATCATACGGTATGATAGCTTCTGTTTCGAAGCCAAAAAAATTATTATACCAGATATTAATTAGTGCTAATATAACTGGTAAATTATGTTCTAACTGAGTTTCAGTAAAATGACAGTCCATTGCGTGTGCACCTTCAAGTAATAGCTCGAAATTTTCGAAACCTAGTGATAACGCAATCGACAGACCAATAGCAGACCATAAAGAATAACGACCACCTACCCAATCCCAGAATTGAAACATATTGTTAATATTTATACCAAATTTTACTACATCGTTAGCATTAGTTGAGATAGCAACAAAATGTTGAGCAATATATTGCTCATTTACTGCTGTTTTCAAAAACCAATTACGTGCACTATGAGCATTTGTCATAGTCTCCTGAGTAGTAAAAGTTTTAGATGCAATCAAAAATAAAGTTGTTTCTGGATCTAAATACTTAAATTTTTCTGTGATATGCGTACCATCGACATTAGATACAAAATGCATATTAAGATGGTTCTTATAGGGTCGTAATGCTTCAGTTACCATATATGGTCCAAGATCAGAACCACCAATTCCAATATTTACTATATTAGTAATAGGTTTACCAGTATAACCTTTCCATTGACCACTAATTATCTGATTACAAAATTGCCTCATTTTCGATAGTACTGCATTTACTTCTGGCATTATATCTTGACTATCTATAGCAATAATTTTATTACTACGATTACGTAATGCAATATGTAATACTGCACGATCCTCAGTGCGGTTAATTTTCTGACCACTAAACATAGCAGCTATTGCATTAGGTAGATCACATTCTTTAGCTAAAGCAAATAATAAATATAGTGTCTCGGTAGTAATACGATTTTTCGAGTAATCTAATAATATCTGGTTATCAAAAATAGCAGAAAAATTATCGAACCGTTGGGAATCTAGCAAAAATAGATCTCTTATTTTTACTTCTTTTATGTTATTAAAATGTTGTTGTAAACTGTTCCACGCATTCGTATTAATTGGATTAATATTTTTCATGTTAATATCTTATTCTATCAAAGTATATATAAGGCCTAAATCGCATTTAGCATTTATAACAGACCGGACCAAATTGGAAACATGATTTTAGCAAAATTTATTTGATTTTGATATTTCTTTTGCTCAATAAAAGTTTACGTAATTTATTTGGTATTGACTTATGATGAATAAATGGATTAGCTGGTTCATTAAACTGAATACGAATAGGAGTGCCCATAATTTGTAATGAATGTCGAAAAAAATTACTGAGATAACGCTTATATGAGACAGGTAATTCTGTTGCTTTATTACCATGAATAACTACTATGGGTGGGTTATATCCTCCATAATGGGCATACTTTAGTTTTACTCGGTAGCCACTAATAATGGGTGGTTGATGTTCTTTTATGGCTATGTGCAAAATTTTAGTTAATAGTGCAGTACTAATGCGCTTAGTTGAGCAATGATAGGCTTCATTTACTGACTGAAATATTTGATCAATATTTGTTCCATATAGTGCTGAGATAAAGTGTATTCGTGCAAAATTAATAAAACTTAATCGATAAGCTAGGGTATCTTTTATGCTATTACGTCTTTCTATAGATAAATTATCCCATTTATTAACAACTATTACGAATGCACGACCACTATCAATAATCAAACTAAGTAAAGATAAGTCCTGATCGGAAATACCTTTATGGGCATCCAAAACTAGTAAGACTACATTAGATTCTTCTATAGATTGTAGCGTTTTTACTGTCGATAATTTCTCTGCTATATCGGTTATTTTACTCCTTTTACGTAATCCAGCTGTATCGATTAACACGTATTCACGTTCGGCTCGTATCATTGGAATATAAGTACTATCGCGAGTAGTTCCTGGCATATCAAATACTACTACACGCTCTTCGCCTAAGAAACTGTTAGCTAATGTTGATTTACCTACATTAGAACTGCCAACAATGGCAAGTTTAATTGGCATTAATAGCTGATCTATGTATTTGGTACTTTCAGTAAAACTATTATTAGTTAGAGGAATATTATTTTGTATTAGTGATAAGAAAACAGCTTTTAATAGTATATTAATCCCTCTTCCCTGTAAGGCCGCAATAGGGAATATTTGACCTATGTTAATAGCGTAAAATTGTAATTTTACTTGGGTAATATCTATACCATCAATTTTATTGATAATAATAAACGTAGGTTTTTGTAACTTACGTAAATATTTTGCTATACTTTGATCTTCTATCATTAGACCAGTAATAGCATCTACAACAAAGAATATAACATCTGCTTCTTTTATAGCTAACAGTGATTGTTTTATAATATGAATTGCTAACCCTTTTTTAGAAATACCAATACCACCGGTATCAATAACTATAAAATTGTAATTTTTCCATTTAGCATGACCATATTTTCGATCGCGTGTCAAACCCGAATAATCTGCTACTATTGCGTCATTTGTGTGCGTTAATTTATTAAATAAAGTAGATTTACCTACATTAGGACGCCCAACCAACGCAATAATAGGTATCATAATTATAGTCCTTATTTTTTAAAAATGTTTATGAATTGTGGAAAAAGCATATAATTTACCATTTTGAGCTTGGATAATTAACTTGTCCCCGCCCAAAATAGGTTTAGTTCGCAAACCGGAGTTATCTATTTTTATTTTAGCTTTTAGAGAACCATCTGCTACATTTACCCAATGTAGATATCCTTGTGAGTCACCGATAACAATATATCCATTATACAATATGGGAGACGTAAGTTTACGGTGCAATAATTGATTTTGGCTCCATAAAGTAGAACCATTAATCGCATCTACCGCTATTACTCGATCATCTTGATCTACTATATAAATAGTACCATGTTTTACTAAAAAATCATTTAATGAACCAATTGCTCGTAACCAAATAATATTGCTTGATAATAAATTTATTGCTACAAGATTACCATTATAGGCAACAGCATATAATATATTATCCTCTACTACCGGAGAGGCTTGAATATCTCTGAAGCACATTTCAGAGTTAATTTTATTAGAATAAATAGCTTTTTGCCAAATCAGCTGTCCTTGGTCTATTAGTATTGCATGAACTTGACCATAATTATCACCTATAATAGCAGTGCCAAAAGCAATAGCAGGAGATGATTGACCTCTCAAAGTTAATTTTGGTAATCTATTCAAATGAATAGTCCATTTAACTATACCATCAGATTCATTTAGAGCTTGTATTACACTATTACTAGTATATACTATTACCATATTATTACTAACAACTGGAGTCGATAGTACTTCTCCTGATACAGTAGTTTCCCAAAGTAAGCTACCATCTTCTGTTTTTAAAGCATAAACTTTTGCTTTTTCGCTACCAATGTATATGCGATTTCTCATAACTGTAATACCACCTGATAATAACACTAGATTATCACCTGGTAATAAACAAGACTTTCTTCTTGATAGGTTAACTGACCAAATTTCTTGACCGGTATTAATAGCTAATGCTTTTACAATACCGTTACGATTAGCTACAAATATATAGGTATCCTGACAAACAGGATGTAAGGCAGAATAATATTGTTGAGTACTATTTCCAACCGTATAATTCCATATTTCTATAAGTTGGAATTCATGATTAATAATAAAGCTTTTATTATTAAATAATACACACCCATTTAATAGCATTATAGATAATAATCCCGTAAATATGATTTTATCTAATGACATTTAGTATGGAATATGATAATTTAGTTACTATTAATAAATATTAACATTAATAAATAAAATATTATAGATGTTAATCTTTCTTCTTAAAAAAGAAGGAATAAAGATATGCTATTATCTCATTCTGTGCTAATGTTTTCTGTTTACCAGTTGATAGATCTTTTATAGTTACTTGCTGTGTAACTATTTCGTTTTCACCAATAATTAAGGTTAAACTAGCACTATACTTATTAGCTCTGCTAAATTGTTTCTTAAAATTACCACCTCCGTAGTTAGTAACTATACGTAATGATGGTATAGCATCATGTATTTTTTCAGCTAAAAGCATTGCTCTACTTTGTGTAGCATCACCAACGGCTACTATATAAATATCTATCGGTAATGTTATTAGAGATAAACTAGGTTTTAATCTTTGTACTAATAATACTAAACGATCAAGTCCTATAGCAGCTCCAATAGCTGGTGTTGCTTTTCCACCAAGTTGTTCTACTAAAAGATCGTAACGACCTCCTGCACAAATTGTTCCTTGAGAACCTAAATGTTTCGTTGTCCATTCAAATACAGTATAGTTATAATAATCTAGACCACGGACTAAACGAGTATTAATTTTATAGTTAATTCCAGTCAAATCTAATAGCTTACATATACTAGAAAAGTGTTTATGAGCATTATCGTCAAGATATTCGGCTATAACTGGTGCATCATTTAGTAATTCCTGGATTTGTATATTTTTTGTATCAAGAATCCGCATTGGATTAGTATATATACTACGTCGATAAATATTATTTAGATACCTTTCATGTTGTACTAAAAATGTAACTAATGCTTTACAATAACGATTGCGGGTATCTACAGATCCAATTGAATTTAATTCAAGTGTAACATATTCGCTAATACCTAATACTTTCCACCATCTGGCAGTTAACATGATTAGCTCAGCATCTATATCAGGACCATGTTGACCAAAAACTTCAGCACCTAACTGATAAAACTGACGGTACCTTCCTTTTTGCGGTCGTTCATGGCGAAACATTGGGCCAATATACCACCAGCGTTGTTCTAACTTTTGATGGAATAGACTATGTTCTATACCTGCTCGTACACAACCGGCTGTACCTTCTGGACGTAATGTTAAGTGATCACCATTAAGATCTTCAAAACTATACATTTCTTTTTCGACAACATCAGTGATTTCACCTATAGCACGTTTAAATAATAGAGTTTGCTCGACAATAGGTAAGCGGATTTCACTGTAACCATAACTTACTAGTACTTGTTTTAATAAGTTTTCAAGGTATTGCAAGAATACCATCTCTTTAGGCAAATAATCTTTCATGCCACGAATTGACTGTATTCTTTTTACCATATTAAATATGTTAATTCCTATGTTATTTTTTCGGTAAATTAATTACTGTTATTTTATTGTTCTCTTCCAGCATCATAGCTTTAGCTCGAATACGAGCTTCAAGCTGATCAATAATAAATTTATTATCGAAGCGGTGATGTTGTCGAATACCATCTTCGTAAAAACTACTGTTACGAGGTCCACCAGTAACACCAATATTGGACATTAGTGCTTCACCTAGACCATTTACTATACAACCGATAATAGAGATATCCATTGGTGTAACAATATCTTCTAATCGTTGTTCTAATTCTTTGACTGTGCCAATTACATCAAATTCCTGACGAGAACAGGTAGGACATGCTATAAAATTAATACCTCGTGTACGGATACGTAGGGATTTTAGGATATCAAATGCTACTTTTACTTCTTCTATTGGATCAGAAGCTAAAGAAACACGTAAAGTATCACCGATACCTTCGCTTAGTAATAAACCTATTCCTATAGCTGATTTAACAGCACCGCTACGAGCACCACCAGCTTCAGTAATACCAATATGTAACGGTTGATCAATTTGTGATGCAAGTAAACGGTAAGATCTAACAGCTAATAATACATCAGAAGCTTTTACACTAACTTTGAATTGATCAAAATTTAGCCTATCTAGAATATCTATCTGACGTAAAGCTGATTCTAATAATACTTCAGGAGTAGGTTTACTATATTTATTTTGTAAATCTTTTTCTAAAGAACCGGCATTAATTCCAATCCTAATAGGGATATGATGATCACGAGCACAATCAACCACTGATCTAATGCGTTTCTTATTACCAATATTTCCAGGATTAATACGTAGACAATTTACACCATACTTAGCTACTTTTAATGCGATACGATAATCAAAATGAATATCAGCAACTAAAGGAACATCAACTTGTTCTTTGATAAGTTTAAATTGTTCAGCTGCATGTAAAGTAGGTACAGATACACGCACAATATCGGCGCCCAGACGCTCTAAAGCTTTAATCTGATTAACTGTAGCAATAACGTTAGTAGTTTGAGTATTAGTCATAGATTGCACCGCAATAGGTGCACCATCACCTATTGGTACATTGCCAACATAAATACGTTTGGATTTACGACGATTAGAAACTAAATTCTGCATGACTTCTTTACTCAATACTTACCTAAATAAAATTTATACCATGTTAATACTAAAATAGTACGGTTATTATAAGCGATTATTAAATAGTAACACTAAATTAATTTATGCTAATCAATTTGGTAAAATTTATAATATATAATTATCTTGAATCAAATTAAAATTAAATATTTTATTATAATAAAATATTTATACTAAAAAGAGATACAATATTCTCAATATCATTGTCTACATTAATAGCAATTAACTAACAATAATACGAGAAGGTTCTTCTTAAAAAGATATTCTATATATATAAAATTTTTAATTTATATATACTAGCATATAAATATAAGAACAATTTATTTAGCTTATTGATACATACTTCCGTAAACCTCACCTGCTAAGAAGAAATAATTTATTTCCCTCATAGCAGCTGTTAATGAATCAGAACCATGTACTGCATTTTCTATCAAGCTATCAGCATAGTCGGCTCGTAAAGTTCCAGCTATGGCATCTACTGGATTAGTAGCTCCTATTATATCGCGATTCCGACGTATAGCATCTGGACTTTCTAGTACTAATACTACAATAGGACCAGAAATCATAAAATTAATTAAATCATTAAAGAACGATTTATGTTGATGCTCAGTATAAAAACCTTTAGCCTGAGCTTTAGTAAGATGTAGCATTTTCATGCCTATGATATTAAAGTTAGCACTTATAAAACGATGAATTATCGTACCTAATGCATTATTCTTAATAGCATTAGGTTTAATAATAGACAGTGTACGTTCGATAGTCATACTGTTTATCCTTTATTGAAAGTTAAACTATTTTATAAGACTATACGCTGACGTGCGATAGCAAGCTGAGTCTGTTTAATAGCATAATCTATTTCTTCTTTTGTAGTGAAACGTCCTAGCGAAAAACGTATTGAACTACGGGCCATATTATCGTTTAAACCTAAAGCCCGTAACACATAGGAAGATTCAAAATTAGAATAGTTACACGCCGATCCTGATGAAACTGCTAGGTTATTTAAAACCATCATGAGTAATTCATTATCTACATTGTCAATACTTATATTAAGTATTGTAGCAACACTATGTATTAAATCTCCATTAACTGAAATACCTTTGATATGCTGTAAACCTTGCCATAAGCGATCACGTAATTTTCGGATACGGAACATTTCTGCTCCCATTTCTTCTTTTGCTATGCGATAAGCTTCGCCCATACCAACAATCTGATGTACAGGTAAAGTGCCTGAACGCATTCCACGTTCATGACCTCCACCATGAATTTGTGCGGTAATTGATACTCTCTGTTTGCGACTAACATACAAACCGCCAATTCCCTTAGGACCATATATTTTATGACTACTAAATGACATTAAATCTACTGGAAGTACGTTGAGATCAATAGGTAATTTACCTATACTTTGAGTAGCATCTACATGAAATAAAATATTGTTACGTTGGCATATTTGACCAAATTTAGTAATATTATGAATAATGCCAATTTCATTATTAACATGCATTAGAGATACAAGAATAGTGTCATCTCGTAGTGCATTATTAAGCTGTTGTATTGAAATTACACCATTTTTCTGTGGCGACAACCAGGTTACGTTATATCCATTTTGTTCTAAATACTTACAGGTATCTAGTACAGCTTTATGTTCAGTTAAGCTTGTAACGATATGATTACCTTTTTGTTTGTTAGCTTGCACTGCTCCTTTAATTGCTAAATTATCTGATTCAGTAGCACCAGAAGTAAAAATTATCTCACGAATATCAGCTCCGATTAGATCGGCAATTTCATGACGTGCTACATCTACAGCTTCTTCAGCTAACCAACCATAGCGATGGGAGCGAGAAGCAGGATTACCAAAAATACCGTCCATAGTTAGATATTGCATCATCTTATTAGCAACTCTTGGGTCAACCGGAGTAGTAGCTGCATAGTCTAGATAGACCGGTAATTTCATAATTCATGAACTCCAAAAAGAAACTATCATGATGTTTTTCAGACATTATATTAATATTTATTTAAAGTTTAACTAAATATTTTCTTCATTAAGAATGACTAGTTTCAATAAAAATATTTATAGAACAAATATTAAATTCTATTTCTTAGTACGTTTATATATATAATGTCTTATTACACAGATATGATAGGATAATCTCATAACTAAATTTTAGTAATCACTTTTATCAACCTGCTATTAATCTTATACTTGTAGTTTACATGATTATGTAATATTTAAACTATGTTAGTTGGACGATATATATGCATCCTATGCTGAATATAGCAATTCGCGGTGCGCGAAAAGCGGGAGATTTTTTAGCTAAACATTTTGATACGAATGATGCTATAGATGTAAGCAATCAAAGTAATCAAAATATAATTAATTATATAAACCATGAAGCAGAACGTTTAATTACTGAAGTTATTCATAAGTATTATCCTCAGCATGCCGTAATTAATGCAAATAACCGAGAATTATCTGGAATAGATCGAGATATACAATGGATAAATAATATTATTGATAATAGTACTAATTTCATGAAACGTATTCCTAATATTGCAGTTTCTGTTGCTCTTCGAATTAAAGAGCGTACTGAATTAGCAGTAATATATGACCCTATGCGTAATGAACTATTTAGTGCGATCCGCGGCCATGGTGCACAAATGAATGGTTATCGTTTACGTAGTAGTACGATTAGAGATCTAGAAAGTACTATATTAGCTATTAATTTCCCTTTTCAAAAGAAACAAAATACTACTAAATATATAGTAATACTTAATCAATTATTATTACAATGTTTAGATTTTCGCTGTACAGGCTCAATAGCACTTGATTTTGCTTATCTTGCGGCAGGGAAAGTAGATGGTTTGTTTGAAATAGGTTTAAAACAGTCTAATATAATTAGCGGTGAGTTACTCGTAAGAGAATCAGGAGGCTTAGTTACTGACTTCAATGGCGGAAATAATCATCTATTTTCTGGGAATATTATTGCTGGTAATCCACGTATAGTAAAATCAATGCTCTCTTTAATACGAGAGCATTTTAGTAACATAATCAATTCATTTTAAAATTAATAAACTGTAATAAAGCTAATATGAGATCAAGAATAAACTGGATGACTAGCACAAATATTTAGTACTTTTTTCTTCGTAGCATTAAGTACTACTTCATTATTAATGTTTTCTAGTACGTCACAAATCCAGTTCGCTAACTGATATGCATCAGTTTCATTAAAACCACGGCGAGTAATAGCTGGAGTGCCGATGCGAATACCAGAAGTAACAAATGAACTTTGCGGATCATTTGGAATAATATTTTTGTTAACTGTAATATTTGTATAACTTAAAGCAGCATCAGCTTCTTGGCCTGTTATATTTTTATCTACTAAATCCAGTAAAAAAAGATGGTTATCTGTACCACCAGATACTACGTTAAAATTCCTATTTAAGAATACATTAACCATAGTTTTAGCATTTTTTACTACCTGGTGTTGATATATCTTGAACTCTGGCTCCATGGCTTCCTTTAATGCTATTGCTTTTCCCGCTATTACATGCATTAATGGACCACCTTGCGCTCCAGGAAAAACGGCAGAATCAAGCTTTTTATACATTTCTTTACTACCACCTTGAGCAAGTATTAATCCTCCACGAGGACCAGCTAGAGTTTTATGGGTAGTTGTAGTTACGACATCTGCATAAGGTACGGGATTAGGATAAACACCAGCCGCTACTAAACCGGCAATATGAGCCATGTCTACAAATAAAAATGCTTTAATACTATCAGCTACTTGGCGCATGATATCCCAATCAACCACACGAGAATAAGCAGAAAAACCACCAATAATCATTTTTGGTTTATGCATTGTAGCTAGTTTATTTAACTGCTCGTAGTCGATATAGCCATTCTTATTAACGCCATAAGAAATCACATTATACATTTTTCCAGAAAAATTAACCGAAGCACCATGAGTTAAATGACCACCATGAGCTAAGTTCATACCTAAGATAGTATCTCCTGGCTTTAATAACGCTGTGTACACAGCAAAATTTGCTTGTGAGCCAGAATGTGGTTGTACGTTAGCATAATCACACTCAAATAATGCTTTAGCGCGGTCTATAGCTAATGTTTCAACTTGATCAACATATACACATCCACCGTAGTAACGTTTACCTGAATAACCTTCAGCATATTTATTAGTTAAAATAGAACCTTGTGCTTGCATAACACGTGGACTTGTATAGTTTTCAGATGCAATTAATTCGATGTGTTCTTCTTGACGTTTAGCTTCTAGTTCTATAGCTTTCCATAAAGCAGTATCATAATTAGCAATATTAATATCATATTTAAACATTCTTTCTCCTTATAAGATATTTAAATTATTTACATTAGTATAATGTAAATTAATGTATTATATTACCTCTTAACTAAAGAGGATATGTATTTTAATATGACTTATTAACTTGTATTGCTTAATTATTAATACTATTTACTTAGAGTACAGTTAATAGTTGTTTCTTGAACCAATAAATTCAATTATTTATGAATATATTATCAATAAAGTTGCTAATTAGCATTAATAACTCTATTGTTAATATAGTCATTTTTTTGTTGATTACGTTTACGTTTAAAAAATGTACTTAATTGTAGTGAACATGCTTCTGCTAATATATTAGGGCAAAGTGTTATATTATGGTTAATTTGTGTAGAACTTAAAACAGATAAACATAAACTCATTTCATTATTTTTGACAGCTTTTGCCCCAAAAGCTATTCTACTAATACGTGCGTGAATCATAGCTCCTATGCACATTAAGCAGGGTTCTAAAGTAACATACATAACAGCACCAGTAATTCGGTAATTTCCTATTGTTTTTCCTCCCTGTCGTAGGGCTAAAATTTCAGCATGAGCTGTAGGATCATGATAATGAATAGAGCTATTCAAACCTTCACCTATTTTTTTACCTTCTAAAACTAGTATTGCTCCTACTGGTACTTCACCTTTAGCTTCAGCAAGTGCTGCAAGCGATAAAGCACTACGCATCCATAATTTATCTTCTTTATTAACCATCTTGGTTTTATCTAATTAAATTATAATTATCCTAATTGCTTACGAGCATTACGAAACATACGCATCCAAGGACTATCTTCTCCCCAGTCATCAGGATGCCAAGAGTTACTAACAGTACGAAAAACCCTTTCGGGATGCGGCATGATCAGTGTAACTCTACCACATATGCTAGTAATAGCCGTGATGCCATTCGGTGATCCATTGGGATTAGCAGGATAATTTTTTGCTATTTGACCATAGTTATCAACATAACGTAATGCTACTAATTTCATTTGTTCTATTGCTATTAAATGTTCATGATTTTTTACTTCTACTCGTCCTTCACCGTGCGAAGTTACAATTGGTAAACGGGAACCATGCATCTCTTGTAATAAAAGAGATGGACTATGTGTAACTTCAACTAAACTAAAACGAGACTCGAAACGCTCTGACTCATTACGAATAAAATTTGGCCAAAGTTCTACGCCTGGAATAATTTCTCTTAAATGAGAAATCATCTGACATCCATTACATACCCCAAGTGTGATAGTATGCGGACGGTAAAAAAAATCCTCGAACTCATCACGTACTAACTGATTAAAAAGAATAGAGTATGCCCAACCAACACCAGAACCTAGTACATCACCGTATGAAAAACCACCACATGCTACTAACATTTGAAAATTCTGTAAATTAGTATTTCCTAATATTAAATCACTCATATGTACATCTATAGCATTAAAGCCGGCTCTATGAAATGCTGCTGCCATTTCTATATGAGAGTTTACTCCTTGTTCACGTAGTATTGCTACTTTAGGTGGGATACCTTTAGCAATATAAGGTGCTGCAATATCTTCATTCAGATTAAAGCTAAGTTTAACGTTAATACCGGGATCATTTTTATCTTGTCGGGCAAGATGCTCTTGATCTGCGCTCTCTGGATTATCCCGTAAACGTTGCATTTGCCAGCTAGTTTCTGACCACCAAGTACGTAATGTAGTTCTACTTTCACTATACAAAATGTTATTTCCATGTCGAATAATAAAATTTTCTCCACTTTTAGCAGTACCTAATACATATAAACATTTAGAAAGTCCTTGCTGAGATAAAATATTTAGCACTATATCTAAATCAGTAAGAGCTATTTGAAGAACTGCACCTAACTCTTCGTTAAAAAGTATTGCTAATTTATCTTTACCTAGTGCTGTAATATCTACATCGATACTACAGTGACCAGCAAAAGCCATTTCTGCTAGCGTAACAAGTAAACCTCCATCTGATCGATCATGATATGCTAATAAATTACCCTGAGCTACTAATTGCTGTAGACCTCGGTAAAAGCAAGCTAATAGTTCAATATTACGGATATCAGCAGTTTCATTGCCTAACTGATTATAAACTTGAGCTAGAGCAGTTGCTCCTAGAGCTTGATAACCCATGCCTAAATCAATTAACAACAAAATATTCTCACAATTAACCTGTAATTGCGGTGTAATAGTTAAGCGAATATCTTCAACTGATGCAACAGCAGTAACAATAAGAGATAATGGTGCAATCATTTCATATAATTTCTTACCCTGGTGCCAACAAGTTTTCATAGACATAGAATCTTTGCCTACTGGAATAGTTAAACCTAAAGTAGGACAAAGTTCTTCACTAATATTTTTAACAGCTGCATATAATTTAGCATCTTCACCTGGATGGCCTGCCGCAGCCATCCAGTTAGCAGATAATTTAACTTGCTTTATATCACCAATATAAGTTCCAGCTAAGTTAGTTAGTGCTTCTCCTACTGCTAGCCTAGCCGAAGCAGTAAAATTTAGCATAGCTACCGGTGCTCGTTCTCCTATTGAGATTACCTCACCATAATAACTATCTAAGCTAGCAGCAGTCACAGCACAATCAGCAACAGGTACCTGCCATGGCCCTACCATCTGATCACGTACTACCATACCAGTAATACTACGATCGCAAATTGTAATAAGAAAGGTTTTATCAGCAACTACAGGAAGATGTAATACTCGCTTTACAGCTTCTGCCAATACAATTTTTTTACGGTTTAGTGTATAGTTGTTTATTTTTAGGCTACTAACATGACGTATCATCCTAGGTGCTTTACCAAGTAAAGTATCTATAGATAGATCTATTAATCGTGTATTAAAATACTTATCATCAAGAATTATGTTTAAAATATCTGTTGCTTGGCCTATAACCGCGAAAGGGGCACGCTCACGGCGACAGATAGCTTCGAATATAGCTAATTGCTCTGGAACTACTGCTATTACATAACGCTCTTGTGATTCATTACACCATATTTGCAGTGGACTCATCCTAGGCTCATCATTAGGAATATCACGTAACTGAAAATAGCCGCCGCATTTACCATCTCTGATTAGTTCTAAGAGAGCATTTGCAAGACCACCTGCACCAACATCATGGATAAACAAAATAGGATTTTGATCGGCTAGTTGACAGCAGCTATTGATAACTTCTTGACATCGCCGTTCCATTTCTGGATTCTCACGTTGTACTGAAGCAAAATCAAGATAATAGTCTAACTGACCATAGGTCATAGATGAAGCAGTACTACCACCCAAGCCTATATTCATTGCTGCTCCACCTAGCACAATTAGTTTTGCATTTGATTTGATTTGACACTTTTGTACATGTACATCACGTATATTACCAATTCCTCCTGCTAGCATTATTGGTTTATGGTAACCACGTAATTCAATACCATTATGACTACAGACTAAATCTTCATATGTACGAAAATAACCGGTAATTACTGGTCGTCCAAACTCATTATTAAAAGAAGCACCACCTAATGGTGCTTCTTTCATAATTTCTAGTGCACTAACTATGTGTTTGGGACGGCCAAAAGACTTTTCCCATGGCTGTTTAAATCCTGGGATAAGCAAGTTAGATACAGAGAAACCTACTAAGCCTGCTTTTGGTTTAGCACCTCGACCGGTAGCACCTTCGTCACGTATTTCACCTCCTATACCGGTGGCAGCTCCTGGCCAAGGTGAAATAGCAGTAGGATGGTTATGGGTTTCTACCTTGATTATTAAGTTTGCTGCTTCTTGATGATAATCGTAGTTTTTTTGTTGTACATCCATAAAAAATTGACTAACTATAGGTCCTTTTATAACTGCTGCATTATCTTTATAAGCAGATAGTACAAAGTCAGGATTCTTCGTTAAAGTATTTTTAATCATATCTAAAAGAGACTTTTCTTGCGGTTTTCCATCAATTACCCATGTAGCATTAAAAATATTATGTCGACAGTGTTCAGAATTAGCTTGTGCAAACATATAAAGCTCTACATCACTCATATTACGTTCTAGACGAGTAAATGTTTCGAATAAATAGTTAATGTTTTCTTCAGTTAAAGCAAGGCCAAATATTTGGTTTGCCTTTTCTAAAGCAGTACGACCCATACCTAGTATGTCTATAATTTTAGATGGTTCTGGTTGATATTGTGTAAATAATTGTTGTGCGTGTTCTAATTTCTCGAATACTGTTTCCATCATACGGTCATGCAATAAACAAATTAATTTTTTCCATTGTATAGTATTTAACTTTTTTGTTTTGATCCAAAAAGCAATACCACGCTCAATGCGTTTTATTTGTAGTAATCCACAGTTATGGATAATTTCAGTTGCTTTTGAAGACCAAGGAGAAATAATACCTAAGCGGGGTGTCACTAAGATTAAACGTCGTTGCTGAGTATCTATACTACTAGAGGTAGTATTATTATATTTTAATAGTTTTTGTAAATTATTACACTGATCTATATTTAATTTTTCGGTTAGATCTAAAAAATAAATATATTCCGTATCAATATTATCAACTGGTAGTTTTCTTTTCTTACATAAGGATAATAGCTGATGAATACGAAATCCTGATAGAGCTGAAAAACCACGTATTATTTCCATAATAAAAGTTCTCTCTTATGGGAACCTAATTTGCTGAAGAATATTAGTTAGCTTTCCTATAATAGGAAGTAATATCATATTAGCTTAATGATCATTAATAATTAATATTATTCGTTATAATAACTTTTAATCTTAATTTAATCTTAATGAAGAGATTTTGTTATATTAATCAGCAATAAAAATTTGATTTATAATTAGTAAATTATATAACTTTAGGATGGCATTGCTTTAATATAGTTGAGATTTAATACTTCACAAGTATAACTACGTATTTGATTAGTTAAGCTTAAATTACCATTTAAAATTTGACCATAAGAGGGAATAATTTCTTTTAATTTTCGCTGCCAGGATTCACTAGTAATATATTGCTTGAACATGACATCTAATAATTCTAGCATGATATATGCTGCAGTAGAAGCTCCAGGTGAAGCTCCTAGCAATGTCGATAATGTTCTATCTTGTGAGTAAATAACTTTTGTACCAAATTGTAGAATGCCACCTGTTTTTTTATCTTTTTGTATTACTTGAACTCGCTGACCAGCTTGGATGATTTTCCAATCTTTCAAACTTGCTTTCGGATAATATTCACATAAGGCATCTAGTCGATCTGTTTCTGACATAATTAGTTGACTAATTAGGTATTTAACTAGATTAAAATTATTTTTACCTACATATAACATAGGTAGCATATTTTTAAAAGTAATTGACTGAAAAAAATCTAAATATGAACCATATTTAAGAAATTTACTACTAAAAGTAGCAAATGGACCAAAAAATAACATCTTTTGTCCATTTAAAATACGAGCATCAAGATGTGGAACGGATATTGGTGGCGCTCCAATTTTAGCTTTACCATATACTTTTGCATTATGATCTTTTATAATAGTAGGATTATTAGTAACAAGAAATTTTCCTCCTACAGGAAAACCAGCGTAGTTATTGGCTTCATTTAGTCCTGATTGTTGTAATAATTGCAGTGATCTACCCCCACATCCTATAAAAACATAACGAGAACGTACTTCAGTATTAGAATAACTATCTTTACTATTAAGAGTATATATTGTCCATGTATTATCATTATTACGCTTAATATCAACTACATCAGTTTTCATATAAAGGTGGAATTGGGGATTACGTTGCAAAGAATTAAGCAGTTGCTGTGTTAATTCACCGAAATTAACATCTGTACCCATTAACATGCGTGTAGCAGCTACTTTTTGATAAGTATTACGACCTGCCATAATTAATGGTGCCCACTCACTTATTTGTTGATGATTTTCAGAATATTCCATGCCGTTAAAAATAGTACAACACTGTAATGCTTTAAAGCGTTGGTACAAAAATCGCGTATTTTCATCGCCCCAAACAAAATTTATATGTGGCATATTGTTAATAAAAGATTGTGGATTAGTTAACAAATTATTTTTAACTAAATATGACCAAAACTGTCGTGAAATTTCAAAAGATTCATTTATTAATATTGCTTTTGATATATCTATTGAACCATTTTGTTGTATTGGAGTATAATTAAGTTCACAGAAAGCGGCATGTCCTGTACCAGCATTATTCCAACCATTAGAGCTTTCTTCTGCAGTATTCTCTAATCTCTCATACATATGAATAGTCCAATTTGGTTCAAGCAATTGTAGATAAGTACCAAGCGTCGCACTCATCAATCCGCCACCAATCAATACTATATCTACTATTTTAGTATTGATGGTACAAGACGACTTCACTAAAGCTTTTATCATCATATTTAAGCCTGTAAAATAATTAGATTATTTATTTCATATACTATATGGCTAGATATCTACTAAAAATAATTTAGCTAGTATCTAATATTACTAGCCTATTTAATATGTAGATATTAGTTAATTATTAATTGATATTAGTTGTTTGTTAAAACATTGAGATTAAAATATCTTCTTTATA